>NZ_CP024768.1:1959285-2300404 GCF_011395035.1 Pantoea cypripedii | reverse complement strand
TGACGAAAGCCCTGCCGACGCCATATCCAGAGTGCTCTGCCAATCAGTGCGAAGACGATGATCAGCAGAGCCAGTGCGCGCCACATTTAGAAAACGCGCTTGAACGGCTTGACCGCAACCTGCTTATACACACCCGCAGCAATATACGGATCATCATTTGCCCAGGATTGTGCCGCTTCCAGAGACGGAAACTCGGCAATCACGGTTGAACCGGTAAAACCGGCGGCACCGGGATCGTTGCTATCAACAGCTGGCATCGGGCCAGCCACAATCAAACGCCCTTCATCCTGCAACAGTTGCAGACGAGCCAGGTGGGCAGGGCGTACAGAAGTACGTTTTTCCAGTGAATCAGCATTGTCTTCCGCATAAATGACATAAAGCACGATTGGGAACTCCCGTTATACTGGTCAGATTTGCAAAACACGTTAAGTGATCGGTAAACAGAGTGCAAACGAAAGATAATTCCAGCGCCATTCAGCGCAAATGGGGCTAAAAAATGCATTTACGGGCACGCACTTAACACTGCTTATTGAAACTGATTGCTATTTGCATTTAAAATCTGCGCTTCACTCAATGAACATGACTGTTATGACGACGCTGACTACGCCTTTCCCAAAACGCACTCCCGTTTCTGTGCTGTTATCCGTGGTACTTCACGGCACAGTAATTGCTGGCATTCTCTATGCATCGTTTCATCAGGTCATTGAGGTTCCTAAAGCATCACAGCCGATTAGCGTAAGCATGGTGGCACCGGAAGTGCAGCCAGAACCTACGCCAACGGTCCAGACGCCTCCACCCCCGCCGGAACCGGAACCCACGCCGGAGCCGGTTCCTGAAGTGGCCCCGGAACCGCCCAAAGCCGAGCCGGTACCGATTCCCATTCCAAAACCTGAGCCGAAGCCAAAACCTAAGCCGAAGGTGGAGAAAAAGCACGAACCGAAGCGTGAGGTAAAACCGCGTGAGGAAGCGAAGCCGCAGGCCCCGGTGAAAACCGACGCGCCGACCACGCAGACGCGACCAACAACGGCACCGAGAACCAATCCGACTTCGACGCCATCGGTTTCAGACGGCCCGAAAGCGATGAGCGTCAGTAAGCCCGCCTATCCGGCGCGTGCTTTTGCGCTGCGCGTGGAAGGTCGGGTGCGGGTACAGTTTGATGTTGATAGCGAGGGTCGCGTCGATAATATTCAGATTCTCTCGGCTGAACCGCGCAACATGTTCGAACGCGAAGTGAAGCAGGCGATGAAGAAATGGCGTTATCAGCCCGGACGTCCCGGCACTAATCTGACGATGAATATTGTGTTCCGTATCAACGGCGGCGCGAATATCGAATAAGGTGGGAAAGCGGTCGGATGACCGCTTTTTTTATCGCCGTTAATCGCTGAGGTTGGCTTTACCCGGCGGCAGCGGACGTGACTTACCGGAGTTGTCGATGGCGACATAAATAAATACCGCCTCGGTGGCACAGTAGGTCTGGCCAATCGGTTCTGAAGAAACTTTTTTGATCCACACTTCGATATTGATGGTCATTGAGCTGTTGCCGGTGCGGATGCAGCGGCAATAGCAGCTCACCACATCACCCACCGCAACCGGTTTGAGAAAACTCATACCGTCAACGCGCACGGTTGCTACGCGACCTTCGGCAATCTCTTTCGCCAGAATCGCACCACCCATGTCCATCTGTGACATCAGCCAGCCGCCAAAGATATCACCATTGGCGTTGGTATCGGCTGGCATTGCCAGCGTGCGCAGCACCATTTCGCCTTGCGGCAATTTATGTTTTTCGTCCATTGCTTCAGTTCTTATGCAGGTGATGGCGGCAACCGCCAAAAAACCCGGCAATTGCCGGGCATCAGTTATTATTTTTCTTCTTGTTGCGGCATGTGTCGCCAGATATACACGCCACTTAACAGGGTAAACAGCAGGGTAAGGCCGGTCAGACCAAACACTTTAAAGTTAACCCAAAATTCCTGTGATAACCAAAATGCAACATAAATATTTGTCAGACCACAGGCAAGGAAGAAAATCGCCCAGGCAACATTAAGACGACGCCAGACGCCATCCGGTAACTGCAACTCTTTCCCCAGCATGCTCTGAATCAGTGGCTGTTTCATAAACCATTGGCTGTAGAGCAATGCCAGCGCAAACAGGGAATAGATCACCGTCACTTTCCACTTGATGAACTCATCGTTATGGAATACCAGTGTCAGAGTGCCGAACACTGCAACCAGCACAAAAGTGATGATGGTCATCTTTTCCAGCTTACGGTACAGCACCCAGCTGGCGATCAGCGCAACGCCGGTGGCAACGATCAGGGCACCGGAGGCGACAAAAATGTCGTAGAGCTTATAGAAAATGAAGAATACAACCAGTGGAAGAAAATCGAGTAACTGCTTCATAGGATATCCAGTCAGGGGCGTCAATTAAGGCGCTCAATGAGCGCCATAATCCTTAACGTAACAGCATATAGAGCCGGTACAAATAGATAATCAGAATGGCGGAAACCAGGTTCCCCAGTGCGTTCAGCACCACAGAAGCCACATTGGCTGGCAGCACCGTCAGCGAAGAAAAAAAGAACATCAGCGCGATTTTAGCCAGCAACCAGACAATAATCGCCGGCGCGATCACTTTGACGTTTTTCCAGGCCATACGCATGCTGGCACGCATGGCGCGCATCACACCCACCTTTTCACTGACCAGCATGACCGGCGCCAGCGAGAACAGGATCGCTAAAAGAACGCCAGGCACCATCAGGACCATAAAGCCAATCTGAACCAGCAAGGTGATCAAAAAGGTTTGCAGCAGCAATTTCGGCAGCAATGGTGCGGAAGCACCAATAGCACGCAGCGCGCTGACACGTTGACCCGCCGATACCATCGGGATCAGACACAGCATGCCGCCCAACAGCAGGGTGTTGCCCACCAGCGCCGCGAAGGTGCCCGCAGCGGAAGCGCGCAGCAAAATGCGTTGCTGATCCGGCGACATATTCTGTACCAGCTCAAACAGCGAGGATGCGCTGTCATCACTCTGGCTCAACAGTGATAACTGGTCGGCACCAGGTGTCAGGGCATGGCCGATAATCACGGTAATAAACGAGGTCAGCAACGCCATCAGCACGACGGTAATCAGCTGATGGCGCAGAAAATTTCCTGTGTCACGGTATAACGAGCTTGCCGTGATAGACATGTACACTCCTTGAAGGAACCGGGTTAATTAACCCGGCGATTGTACATGTTCTGCGGGCATGCTGGCACCCGCATTAGGATAACTTTCTGTCATGTCGGGTAAAGTTTGGTGAAAAAGGGCGGGCAAACCATAGCGTGCTCTGGCCCGATCGCAGGCTTCGTTCAGCACGCCATGTTCGCCTGACATCGTAAACTCGCGGCAGGGCGACGGGCGCTGCTGATAAATCCCACAGGAGACACAACCGCCAATGTCGCCCTGCAACGCCACACAGCGCGGTGTACGCGCGTTAGTGCCGCGCATATTGCGCATCAGCAGGCTTAAAGGTTCGGTTAATTCCACCGGTACCACGCCGCCGCCATCATCAGCTTCGGCCCAATAGAAAGAAACACGGAAATGGGCGCAGCAGGCGCCACAGGTCATACAAGGGTTGAATGAATCGCTCATTTGATCGCCCGCTTCTCCTAAGCATCGAACCAAAATCAACGGCAGAGTTCAGCAAAGTAGTCACGGCGCGAAATTTTCGCAAGCAGATTTTTATTTCCTGCTGTAACGCCAAAATTGATCTGAATCAATTCATTGTTTTATAAGTGATTTATCTGAAATGATTCAGATGCAATTTACCGGAAAACGCGATAGATCTCTTGCCACAAACTTCGTCACTACATCAATAACAAATGGGCAAAGGAGTGAATATGAAACTGGCAAAATGCGCGCTGCTGGTAGCACTGGCAATTCCACAACTGGCACTGGCTCACGAAGCAGGTGATTTCTTTATGCGTGTGGGTACCGCAACGGTACGACCAACTGAAAGTTCGCAAAATGTGTTGGGTTTGGGCGGATTTAACGTCAGCAATGACACCCAGATGGGCCTGACCTTTACTTACATGGCAACCGATAACATTGGTATTGAATTGCTGGCGGCGACACCTTTCAGACACAAAGTTGGCCTGAATGCGACCGGTAATATCGCTACTGTTCACCAGCTACCGCCAACGCTGATGGCGCAATATTATTTCCTGGACAGCAGCAGTAAATTTCGGCCTTATGTGGGTGCGGGTATTAACTACACGATGTTCTTTGATAAAAGCTTCAACCAAACCGGGCAAGATGCTGGCCTGAGCGATCTCAAGATGAAAAATTCATGGGGTGTGGCGGGACAGGTTGGCGTTGATTATCAAATCAACCGGGACTGGATGCTGAACGCATCAGTCTGGTACATGGATATTGATACCAATGTGAAATTTAAAGCGGCGGGTGAGCAACAGAATATCCATACCAATATTAATCCCTTTGTTTTCTTCTTTGGTGCAGGTTACCGTTTCTGACCGGGACAACAAAAAATTCGGGCGACCTATTGGCCGCCCGATTGCTTATTTGATTTGCATATTATTAACCACGGATTTCACTCCCGCGACGCCACGTGTAACGGCCACCGCACGGTTCGCCATCTGTGGTGAACTGACAAAACCACTTAACTGCACCCGACCTTTGAAGGTTTCCACATTGATCTCAGTCGATTTCAGCGAGTCGTCCTTCAGCAGTTCCGTTTTCACTTTCGTCGTGATCACGGTGTCATCGATATAACCACCGGTCCCTTCCTGTGTTGATGTAGGTGCACACGCGCTGAGGGTCAGCGCCATCACCGCAGCCATCAGCATTCCCGCAACGATTTTGAACAGTTTCATTGGTTATCTCCCTGTCATACATGATGTTTCACCGCGATGTGACGGTGCGCTTCAAGTGTGGTGTGGCAGAGGGAAATGGTCAAATCGTGACGAGCGAAAAAACGCGAAATGATCATCATGGCGGGAAAGGGCAGTCGAATCATCAATTACCTGAATGTGATTTGTACGATAAACGCACTTTAGTTATGATTGGCTTCACAGCCAGAAACAAAGGATTTGAGCAATGGACGCATCAAAGATTGCTGAGGGTATATGGGATAGTGTAAAGGGATTGCCAAAGAGTTTTTACTACGGCGTAAAGCGTACTTACATCAGTACTGGTACATTGGGCTATAGTCGAAAGTTGCGTAATGAACAGGAAAACGAACGATTCTACAAGGTGATCAAGGCGTTGATCAGTAATGAAGAACCTATAAGACGCCTGATCACACTATCGTAATCACTGAGTTTTACAACAAACTTGATGAACAGGGTAGGCAAGCCGTACATAACCAGATTGGATATGGTGCGGGCAAGTTGGCCGGTCGTGTTGGTGCTTCGATCTTAACTTCCCAGGTAATCTCTACTTCAATCATCTTACATGCTAAGGGATCATACGCTTGGAAATCCCTCTATGGTGCTGGAGCAAGTTTTACCTTAACCTCCGGGCTATGGCAGGGGCTAATTGAAGAAGCAGCTTTAGCCAGTCGTCGGATGCAGAACCACTATTCAACTACATTTTGGAAAGTACAGCCACAAGGGCTGGACATGATTTACTTTGTCGTTGAGGACCAGTTAAAGCCCTATCTTGAATTTATAAACAGTCATCCAGAAGCATGTAAAAGGATTAATGATGCGATTTGTAAATTGGCTGGCTAAGGCTATCGGTTGGTTTCTTTCTCATGCGTTACAGGGAACAATTACGGTAGTTATGAGCTTTATAGCTCTCGCTTCATTAACTGTTTTCGATAGTGTTGTGATGAAGCTAATAGGTTTTTTTGGTTCATTCGCCGTTGTCTATCTTGCAACCTATTTTCTTGGTAAAACACGCGGCGAACATAAACGATAAATTATCTATGGGGAACCCATTTAGAATGGTAATTCCCCTTGTAAGTCGCAGAACTCATCAGCCGTACTTTCAACCCTAAGCCATGAACTCACCTCAAAAAGTGTTTAGAACTAAAACGGGTGTGCTTACAAAATCAACACAGCGAAAAAACGCGAAATGATCATCATGGCGGGGAGGGGAAACCACCTTATCCGCAGCAGGGCGGATAAGGCGGGAAGGGATTAACGCGTGGCGGCCTTCAGATTGCTGACAAAAGTTTTCAGCTCACTCAGCATAACGTCAGGTTGGTTCAGGTTACGTTCGATGATCTTCACAATCGCCGATCCCGAAATCGCACCGGCTGCACCGGCGGCTACGGCTTCTTTCACCTGACCGGGTTCTGAGATACCAAACCCCTGCAATGGCGGCGCAGCATGGTATTCATGCAGCTTGTCGATCAGATGTTGCAGCGGCACGTGAGCGCGATTTTCTGAACCGGTTACCCCGGCGCGGGACAGAAAATAGGTATAGCCACGGCCATGTGAAGCGATCTCGCGCAGCAGGTCATCATCGGCATTCGGCGGGCAGATAAAGATCGGTGCGACGTTGTGACGCATCGCCGCCTGACGGAACGGGGCAGACTCTTCCACCGGCACATCTGCCACCAGCACAGAATCCACTCCTACGGCTTCACATTGCGCGTAAAAATTATCGATTCCTTTACTGAACACCAGGTTTGCGTACATCAGCAGACCAATCGGCAGATCAGGGTATTTCTGGCGCACGCTGGCGAGAATTTCGAAGCATTGCGCAGTGGTGGTACCGGCAGCAAAAGCACGCAGCGTGGCATTCTGGATGGTTGGGCCATCCGCCAGCGGATCGGAGAAGGGAATGCCTAACTCCAGCGCATCGGCACCACCGGCAACCAATGCATCAATAATTTTCAGCGACATTTCCGGAGAGGGATCGCCGAGGGTGACGAAAGGAACGAAGGCACCTTCTTTGTTCGCCGACAGACGTTTAAATAGCTGATTGTAACGTTCCATCAGATCTCTCCCTTCGCTTTCAGAATATCGTGAACGGTGAAAATATCTTTATCACCGCGGCCGGACAGGTTAACCACCAGCAGCTGTTCTTTTTCCGGATTCTCGCGGATCATCTTCAGCGCATGGGCCAGCGCATGGGAGGACTCCAGAGCCGGAATAATACCTTCTGAACGGGACAGCTGTTTAAAGGCATCCAGTGCTTCGTCATCGGTAATCGACACATATTCGGCACGTCCGATGCTGTTGAGATGGGCGTGCTGTGGGCCGACGGACGGGAAGTCGAGACCGGCAGAGATAGAGTAGGACTCTTCAATCTGTCCTTCTTCGGTCTGCATCATCGGCGCTTTCATGCCGAAGTAGATCCCCACGCGACCATGTTTCAGCGGTGCGCCGTGTTCGCCGGTTTCGATACCGTGGCCTGCCGGTTCCACGCCGATCAGGCCGACGCTGGTTTCATCGATAAAATCAGCAAACATACCAATGGCGTTCGAACCGCCACCGACACAGGCCAGCACTGCATCCGGCAGACGTCCTTCTTTTTCAAGAATCTGCGCTTTGGTCTCTTCGCCGATCATGCGCTGGAATTCGCGCACGATGGTCGGGAACGGGTGCGGACCGGCAGCGGTGCCCAGCATATAGTGAGCGGTTTCATAGCTGCCAGACCAGTCGCGCAGGGCTTCGTTACAGGCATCTTTCAGCGTAGCCGAGCCGCTGTGTACCGGAATGACTTCAGCACCCATCAGACGCATACGGAACACATTAGGTGACTGACGTTCGACGTCCTTCGCACCCATATAAATGCGGCACTTCATTCCCAGCAACGCACACGCCAGCGCTGAGGCAACACCATGCTGACCCGCTCCGGTTTCCGCAATGATTTCGTTCTTACCCATGCGTTTCGCCAGCAACGCCTGGCCCAGAACCTGGTTAGTTTTATGCGCGCCACCGTGCAGCAGATCTTCACGTTTCAAATACAGGCGGGTTTTGCTGCCTTTGGTCAGGTTGCGGCACAACGTCAGTGCGGTGGGGCGACCTGCATAGTTTTTCAGCAGGTCAGTAAATTCTGCCTGAAATTCCGGATCGCGCTGGGCCTCAACAAAAGCGGCCTCCAGCTGACGCAATGCCGGCATCAGGATTTGCGGCACATACTGCCCGCCAAATTCGCCAAAATAGGGATTCAGTAACGTCATCTTCTCATCTTCCTTATCCAGCCCGCTCCGGCGGGCAAGAGAAATTAATAGGCGCGTAACGTGCGGAAAACGGCGGCAATCTTGCTGGCATCTTTAATGCCGGGGGCCGATTCCACACCAGAGTTGAAGTCAAGTCCGGCACAACCGAGCTGGGCGGCTTCGACGCAGTTGTCGGCGCTCAATCCACCCGCCAGCAGCACGTTGTCCAGCTTCTGCCCCTGTAACAGTGACCAGTCGAAACGCTGGCCGGTGCCGCCCTGGCCATTATCAAACACATAACGGTCGACGTGTGGCCAGTCGCGAGCGGGCAACGTGTCTTTGATGCTGAGCGCTTTCCAGATCTGCACGTTGTCCGGCAGCGCCTGGCGCAATTCGGCAACGAATGCCGGGTCTTCATCACCGTGCAACTGAACCGCAAACAATTTCAGCGTCGTGGCCTGCGTGACAATGTCACTGATGCTGTTATTACGGAACACGCCGACGTATTTCAATGGCGCAGCGGCCATCACTGCCTGAGCCTGCTCGCTACTGACCTGGCGCGGTGAACCGCTGGCGAAAATCACACCGCCATAGATGGCTCCGGCTTCATGCGCGACACGGGCATCTTCCGCGCGAGTCAGGCCACACACTTTGTTCGCCCCCATCAGCACGCGACGTACCGCAGAATTGAGGTCGTCTTCTTCCATCAGGGCGGAGCCAATCAGGAAACCATTAGCAAAATGACTCAGCTCGCGTACCTGGGCATAATTATGAATGCCGGACTCGCTAATCACCGTCACGCCATGGCCCAGTCGAGGTGCCAGCTGGCGCGTGCGATTCAGGTCAATCGACAGATCGCGCAGATCGCGGTTATTGATACCGACCACCTTCGCTTCCAGCGCAATGGCGCGCTCCAGCTCCTCTTCATTGCTGACCTCAGTCAGAATGCCCATTTTCAGGCTGTGGGCCACGGCAGCCAGCTGGCGATATTGGTCATCATCCAGCACCGAAAGCATCAACAGGATGGCATCGGCCTGATAATGACGTGCCAGGTAAATCTGGTAGGGGTCGATGATAAAATCTTTGCACAGCACTGGCTGGGTAATCGCCGCACTGACGATGGGCAGAAATTCGAAGTTGCCCTGGAAATATTTCTCATCAGTCAGCACTGATACCGCGGAAGCATAATGACGATAGATACCGGCGATGGCGGCGGGATCAAAGTCTTCGCGAATCAAACCCTTCGACGGAGAGGCTTTTTTGCATTCCAGAATAAAAGCAGTACGCGTACCGCGCAGCGCATCGTAAAAATGGCGTTCGGCCGGTTGCAGGCTGTTCTGGAAGGTTGTCAGTGGCTGCTGCGCTTTACGCGCTTCCACCCATACCGCTTTATCCAGTACAATTTTTTCTAACACGGTTCCCTTAATGCTCATCTCATCCTCTCGCTGCCAGGGCGACAACACGTTCGTATGCCTGGCCGCTGCGAATCGCGGTAAGGGCACGCTGCGCATTGTCACGCAAATCTTCATTACCAAATACTTTCAGCAGCATCGCCACGTTGACTGCAACCGCTTCCTCGTGGGCCTGCTGGCCTTTACCCTGGAGTAAACGCGTGAGAATGTCACGGTTTTCTTCCGGGGTGCCGCCAGCCAGGGCTTCTTTGTCGTGATAACGGAAACCGAAGTCTTCCGGGGTCAGCTGATAGCCGGTGATTTCACCGTCGCGCAGTTCAGCCACCTGAGTCGGGCTGTGCAGCGCCACTTCATCCATACCACCACCATGCACCACGGCGGCACGTTGGTAGCCGAGTACTTTCAGCGTCTGGGCAATGGGCAGCACCAGCTCCGCGCTATAGACGCCGATTACCGCCAGCGGTGGACGCGCTGGATTGATCAACGGGCCAAGTACGTTAAACAACGTGCGGGTTTTCAACTGCTGGCGCACCGGCATCGCATGGCGGAAACCGCTGTGATACTGCGGGGCAAACAGGAAACACACATTCAGATCATCCAGCGCACGCCGCGCCTGTTCTGCGGGCATATCCAGATTGATGCCGAACGCTGCCAGCAGGTCGGATGAACCGGATTTGCTCGATACGCTGCGGTTACCATGTTTTGCCACTTTCAGCCCACAGGTGGCCGCGACAAAAGCACTGGCAGTGGAAATATTGATACTGTTGCTGCCATCGCCACCGGTACCGACGATATCGGCAAAGGTGTAATCCGGACGCGGGAAGGGTTTGGCATCTTCCAGCAGTGCGGAGGCCGCGCCAGCGATCTCTTCCGGGCGTTCACCGCGCACTTTCATGGCGATTAACGCTGCTGCCAGCTGAGTCGGTTCTAACTGACCGGTAATAATGGCGCTAAACAGCTGATGGCTCTCGGCCTGGGTCAGTGTCTGGGCCTGATAAAGTTTTTCCAGAATTGCTTGCATCATTATCTCCCTATTACTTCGCCAGCGCCCAGGCCAGCGTTTGTTCTAACAAACGTGCGCCCTGGGTGGTCAGAATAGATTCAGGATGGAACTGGAAACCGCACACGCGGTCGGCATCGTGGCGCACGGCCATCACCATGCCGTTGTAGCTGGCATTTACCGTCAGTTCAGCGGGGGTATTGCTGCCAACCAGCGAGTGATAACGCGCCACCGGCAGTGGATTGCTCAGGCCGGCAAACATGCCGATCCCATCATGGGTAATCGACGAGGCTTTCCCGTGCAGAATCTCACCCGCCTGGCCGACATGACCGCCGTAGGCTTCAACAATCGCCTGATGTCCGAGGCAGATGCCGATAATCGGCAGACGGCCACGTAACGTCTGCAACAGTTCAGGCATACAACCGGCATCTTTCGGTGCGCCAGGGCCTGGAGACAGCATCAGCACCGGGTTTTCCATCTGCTGCAAACGCTCAATCAGCAGTTCGGCGGGCAGATTGTTACGGTAGATCACCACGTTGTGGCCGAAGGTCCGCAGCTGATCAACGAGGTTGTAAGTAAAGGAGTCGATATTATCGAGCAGCAGGATATCGGCCATCAGAAGATCTCCTTGCAGTGATGGGCGGTGGCAATAGCGCGCAGCACGGCGCGGGCTTTATTACGGCTTTCGTCGGCTTCCGCCTGGGGTTGCGAATCCAGCACCACACCGGCTCCGGCCTGCACGGTGGCAACACCATCCTCTACCCAGGCCGAACGGATAACGATACAGGTGTCGAGATCGCCATGCGCGGTGAAGTAACCCACTGCGCCGCCGTAGCTGCCGCGGCGTGTGCCTTCGGCGTTGGCAATCAGTTGCATGGCGCGAACTTTGGGTGCGCCGCTCAGGGTGCCCATATTCATCACGGCGCGATAAGCGTGCAGCACGTCAAGATCATGACGCAGCGTACCGACGACGCGTGAGACCAGGTGCATCACAAAGGTGTAGCGATCCACGCTGGTCAGGTCCGCCACATAACGGCTGCCGGGTACGCAGATGCGCGCCAAATCGTTACGTGCCAGGTCCACCAACATCAGATGCTCGGCGAGTTCTTTATGGTCTGTACGCATCTCCAGTTCGATACGGCTATCCAGATCGCGATCCAGCGAACCATCGGCATGACGACCGCGAGGACGGGTACCGGCGATCGGATAGATTTCAATCTGGCGGCTGGTGGCGTCGTATTTCAGCGAGCTTTCCGGCGAGGCACCGAACAGCGCGAAATCCTGGTCCTGCATAAAGAACATATAAGGGCTGGGATTGCTGTTCTTCAGCGTGTCATAAGCCGCCAGCGGTGACGGGCACGGCAGTGAGAAACGGCGTGATGGCACGACCTGGAAAATCTCGCCAATGCGAATCGCTTCCTGCATCTGGCTGACAACGTTGCAGTAAACCTCATCACTTTGGTTGGTGCTTAACACCATATGTTCCACCGTCTGCACCGGCAGAGCAGGGGCGGCCTGCGTCATCTGCCCGCGTAATTGCTCGATACGGCTTTGCAAGCGCTGGAACTCGCTGGTGGACGGACAGAACAGGCTGGCTTGCAGGCGTGCGCTGCGTTCCTGATGGTCAATCACCAGCAGGGTCTCCGCCAGATAGAAACAGTAATCCGGGCAACGCTGGTCATTCTGCAACGCCGGAAGCTCTTCAAATCCCGCCACCAGGTCGTAGGCAAACAACCCCCCCAGGAACATGGCTTCACGTTCCTCCACCGGGCTTTGCACCAGTTGGGGGATCAGGCGCAGCGCATCAAATACCGACAACGCTTTCAGACGGGAATCTTCATCCTGTAAATCCTGTGGCTGTGGGAAGTGCAGTTCACGGCCATCCGGGCGCACCTCAATGCGCACCGTCTGTGGCAAAGCTTCATCCAGCAGTGCCAGCAGCGCCCGACCATTTTCCGACAGCGCCTGAATGGTGACCACGTTGCCCAGCGCGCTGATGCGCAGGGCGCTATCAACGATTAACAGACTTTTCAGGTTACGTTTACTGTCGATATCGGCGGATTCGAGCAGCAAGGTTGCCGGACGTGCGCCGCATAACTGATGAAACACTGCGGCCGGATCTTCGCGGTAGGGCGCGGTGCCGGTAATCAACTTCAATGTAGGTTTCGCATTTGGCATGATGATTTCTCTGAATTTAGCTCAAAAAAAAGCCCGCTCGGTGGCGGGCTTAGGTATCTGCACAGCGTTTACGCAAGTTGTGCACGACGACGTCGCCCGTGTTCGGGAACATCGCGCCACCAACCATTTGAATGCGTATGAACAACAGCCATGATTAAATACCCGTTACGTGTGAACTTGTGTACTAGTTAACTGGTTCGGCTGAAAAAAGTCAATACCCTTTTTCAGTTCAGGGCAAAATCGTTATCATGCCTGCCGGTTTATGCAGTTGCTGGAGTTATCTTGACGGACATCCCCCGTTTTCCCCTTTACGATTTACACAGCCACACGCTGGCGTCTGATGGCCTGCTCACCCCTGCGGCGCTGGTGCAGCGCGCGGCAGAGATGCGTGTTGGTGTGCTCGCTATTACCGATCACGACACCGTTGCCGGAGTGGCGGAAGCACAATTGACGGCGCTGGAACAGGCGCTGCCGCTGAAGGTGGTGGCCGGGCTGGAAGCGTCCACCCTGTGGGAGAATCATGAAATCCATATTGTTGGACTGCATGTGGATTGCCAGCATCCTCAGCTGACGCAATTTCTGGCGCAACAACATCAATGCCGCATTGATCGGGCACACCTGATTGCGGAGCGCCTGGAGCGCGCACGTATTCCTGATGCACTGGCGGGCGCGCAACGTCTGGCGCAGGGGGGAGTGATTACCCGTGGTCATTTTGCCCGCTATTTAGTTGAAATCGGTAAAGCGGACAACCTGGCCCAGGTGTTTAAGAACTACCTGGCGCGTGGGAAAACCGGCTATGTGCCTCCGCAATGGTGTACAATTAAACAAGCCATTGATGCAATTCATGATTCCGGTGGCTATGCCGTGCTGGCCCACCCTGGGCGTTATGGTCTTTCCGGCAAATGGCTGAAACGACTGATTGCCCATTTTGCTGCAGTGGGTGGCGACGCCATGGAAGTGGCGCAATGCCAGCAGGCACCGAACGAACGTAGTCAGCTGGCAACCTATGCACGCGATCATCAGCTGGCGGCGTCGCAGGGATCTGATTTTCACCAACCCTGTCCGTGGATCGAGTTGGGGCGTAAGTTGTGGTTACCCGGCGGTGTCGAACCGATCTGGGAACGTTTTCCCGCACTTGCGCCTGATCTGGTTCCAGCAGACAGGTGATATGAGGTTTTTATGAGTCAACTGTTCCATATTCACCCGGATAATCCGCAGCCGCGTCTGGTCAACCAGGCGGTTGACTATCTCAACAAAGGCGGCGTTATTGTCTATCCAACCGATTCCGGTTATGCGCTGGGTTGTCGTCTCGAAGAGAAAAATGCCATGGAGCGCATCTGCCGTATCCGGCAGCTGGATGGGCACCACAATTTCACCCTGATGTGTCGTGATCTGTCAGAACTCTCGACGTATTCGCAGGTGGATAACTCGGCGTTTCGTATCATCAAAAATAATACGCCCGGTAATTACACCTTTATCTTGAAAGCGACCAAAGAAGTGCCACGTCGCTTGATGAACGATAAACGTAAAACCATTGGTTTGCGTGTGCCGTCAAACCCTGTGGCGCTGGCGCTGCTGGAGGCACTCAATGAGCCGATGATGTCTACCTCGCTGATGCTGCCGGGTAATGATTTCACCGAATCTGACCCGGAAGAGATCCAGCACAGCATCGGCAAGCTGGTGGATCTGATCATTGATGGCGGTACGCTGGGACAGCAGCCGACCACGGTGGTCGATCTCACCAGCGATGCTCCAGTGATCGTGCGCGAAGGCGTCGGCGATATTCGCCCCTTCCAGTAACTATGCGTGGCCGGGCGTCGTCTCAGGCGTCTGGCCAATATTGGTTTCCAGCCAGGTTCTGAATTCGCCATACGGAATATAGAGCGAGACATCTTTTAATACGGTTTTACCACTACGAATATTATCGATTTCATGGCTATATCCGACAATAACGCCTGCCATGGTTTGGTCGGCATTATATACCGCGCCACCTGACATTCCCTGTACCACGCCAGCATTTGTCGCCATCGCTACGCAGGGTTTTTTATTCCAGTGATTATTGATTGCGGTACGCGCTAAATTCACGCCACTTGATTCAACGGGCATAGCAGAAATAAAACTGTAACCGTACATCTTAACCGGTTCGCCGATTGCACTTTTGCGGAATTTAACCAACGTCTTAGGATCGTTCTTGTGATAAATAATGGCAACATCACAATAGGGATGATAAGCCTTTACACGCTGCACGGCGGTCGTTGCGACGTGAGCCGCCGTCAGACTGTATTCCGGCGTTAAGGGGATGGTTGTGCCGAGGACACCTAAACCCAGTACAGTCGGGATGCCGGTCACGCTCATATCAACGTGTTGCAGCGCCGCACGACTATACTCAGTATGGCCCACGGAACAACCGCTCAGTGCCAGCGACGCGAGCGCAGGCCAAAGCAGAGAAGTTCTCATGATAGTGATCTTTATTCAGGCATGCCGGTAAAATCCCTGGTGAAGATTTTTGGCATGCAAGTTTAATTCGTACCTGAATGAATTAACGCAACAACTCCCGCGCGCGCCGGTTTATATTATCAATGAAATTACAGGATGGTCGTTAATAAATTGTAAGTAAGTTGATATTAAATGGTAAGGCTGATGTTTTTATTATCACGACACACCAAATTTCAGGTTCAAATTTTACACAGTTTTTTATTCAGAACAATTCATCAATTTTAATTCATGGAAAATAATTCAGAAAATAGAGTCTTAATCCAACGTGCAATATTAATAATCTGATAATTTTTTATTTAATGGCCTGATAAGTCTTAATTAACTCACTTTATTAGTGGTTTCTGCTGTTTTGTCGTGGCATTTCAGTCTATGTATTGGCGATTATCTATAAGTCTGGATGCCTCTGCTATCGAATCAGTCTTGAAAGCGGCTAATGTATCAGGTTGTTTAAGTACCACTAAGTTGTTGTGAATATCCCCGTTTTTAAAAGAGCAAAAATTCAGGGGCTTGAGGGGTAACAGCCAGGGGGCGGTGAGGTTGACCCATCAGTTATACGAATGAATGTGTTTTGCTGGAAAAACCGGAGAAAGGGGGGATGGGCATTATTATCGGCAGCAAAGGAAAAGGTGTTAACGCTGCTATGCTTAGTGTAAAATCGCGGGCCGCCTGCCGACCGGACTGCTGATGTCACGCAGGCGATACAAATTCCGATACGGGAACTGGTAATCCCTGTATCTGCACCTTCTTACCACGACGCCTGGGAAGGCGGTGCTTATGGCTTGATTATCAAGAGTTTATCTTGTGATTCCAATGTAACTCCTTGATTTTACAACATTGGGTACAACAAGATGACCAACAAGCGACTGTACAACAGCCCTAAGTTCACAACCAAGCGTGGCAACATCTTTTACGTCAACTTCCGGCTCCCTTCTGGAGCGTTCTTTCGTCAATCACTCGGCACTGACTCACTGAAAATCGCTGAAGTTACTATGTCACGGCTGATGCCTTTCATTCCGTTGGTTCAGAACGGAACGATGAGCGAAGAGGCGTTGAAACTGGAGATCATGGGCGTTCGCAAGGCTACTAAGCAAGACGTGGATAAATTTCTCTCTCATTGGCTTAAACTCGGCTCCATTGAGGCGGAAACGATTCCAGAACTTGGTAAATGGCACCAAAAATTAACGTCTGGCGAGTTGATCGATCCGCAACTCTCCGAGGAAGTGGCGAAACGATACGCCGAGGAAAATCTCCAGCAGCTATACACGGGCGAAGATCAATTCTCAAAATTGCTGAGGTTTGGCCTTGAGCAAAAGAATCTGGACGCCACAGGCGTGTCAGACGAAGTTGATAAGGCGGCCAGCGCAATCACAATGAGCAGGGTTATGCTCTATCAGGCTTATGAAGCATTTTACGGTGGTGACTTCCTCAAGTATCGCCAACTCACAGATGCATTAAAAAATCAGTCTGCCGAAATGGAAAGCCGGATGCTGCCAGAAGCATTGGATGTTTTAGCTGACGGCAATCCAGATCACATTGCTTCTGAGCAGTCTCAGCTCTGCCTGAACGAAGCTATTGAGATGTATACAACGGAAAAAGGTGGGAAATGGACTTCAACCATTGCGAATGAAAATGAGCGGATCTTCGAAGTCCTCAGAGCCGTGTTGGGTAATGTTCCAGTCACCAGTATTACCAAGCAGGATATGCGGAATGTCTGGAAAGCAGTTCAGGCTCTCCCTATCCGCATAAGATCGCCATATCGTGGCATGACCATTGAGCAACTGCTCGAATACGACGTTCCTGACAATGACCTAATAAGCAGTGCATCAGCAGGGAAACATTGGAAAATCTATCGTTCATTCTTCAAGGTCTACTTAGTCGAGGCGAAGGACTTGCTGAAAATGAGTCCAACTGATGGCATCAAGGTTGAAGTCAAAGAGCGGCGCTATGGTAATTATCAAAACTACGAAATGAAAAAGCTCGTCGAACATGCCCTAACTCTTGCACCTGATAGCGAAATGCGGTGGGGCATACTCTGTTTATCTTATACAGGGGCGCGGCGAGGCGAGATCTTAAGTCTGAAAGTCGATCAGATTCGACAAGATCACGAAACCGGACGCCGTTATTTCATGATCGCTTCGGAAGGGGGTAAATCGGAAGCAGCAATGCGACAAGTTCCGATATCTGATCAGCTTATCGAGTGGGGCTTCCTGGAATTCATCAAAGGTAAGAAAAATCACATCTTCACTAAGCTGTCAGTAAAGGCAGATCTTTTTACACCGATGTTCAAAGTGATAAGGGATCAGTTAGGTATTGCCGAGTACGATGACTATGGGAACAGAAGGGTAGTTCACTCAATCCGCCACTCTTGGATTTCTGCTGCCATCAGCAAAGCAAGCAGCCCTGTTTTGGTTCAACAAATCGTAGGACATGAGCACAGCCAATTACTGGGAATCACAGCGCGATACACTCACCGCCTCGCAATCAAAGACTTAATTCCGGTGATTGACTCAGTTTACTGGACATAAAAGCAAGGCGGTATTTGATATCACGATCAGATTTTCTGCTGATTCACTCGTGTTGATAGCTGTTGATGATTCTCTTTGCGTTCACTGTAGCGATCAGCAAGGTAATCAACATGGGGTCTGAGGAGCAGTGTTATTTTGAATAACTCTTCGACCACATCCACGATGCGATCATAGTATGAAGAGGGCTTCATTCGGCCTTCTTCATCAAATTCTTGCCATGCCTTGGCAACAGATGATTGATTGGGAATAGTGAACATACGCATCCAGCGCCCCAAAACACGCATTTGATTCACTGCATTGAAAGACTGTGAACCTCCACACACTTGCATGACAGCCAGTGTCTTTCCTTGAGAAGGGCGAATCGCACCCTCAGTAAGCGGAATCCAATCGATCTGTGCCTTAAGGATGCTACTCATTGCGCCGTGCCTTTCTGGCGAACTCCAAACCATCCCATCACACCATCTAACCATGCTACGCAGTTCCTGAACCTTCGGGTGTGTCTCTGGCGCATCATCCGGTAGTGGTAAACCTGACGGGTTAAAAATCTTTACCTCAGCGCCCATTGCGGTAAGTAAACGAGCGGCTTCCTCAGCAGAGAATCGGCTGAACGACCGTTGACGTACAGAGCCATAGAGGATCAGGAATTTAGGTGGTTGCTCGTCACCGCTCAACTTGTTGGCTACAGATTGATCAAAGTGTTCAGCATCAAGTGCGGGGAGTAATGACATCAGTTGTTCCTCAATGATTAAAATCTGCCTTTACTTTTAACACATATGAATTATCGTATGTATTAAATTCTTTCTGGAACCACCGAAGATGCACCCAGTACAACTTTTCAAACTACTTGCTGATGAAACGCGCACAACAATCATCTTGCTCTTACGTGAGGCTGGAGAACTGTGTGTGTGCGATCTCTGTGCTGTTACAAACCAGTCCCAACCTAAGATCTCCCGCCATATAGCCTTGCTTAGGGATGCTGGCTTAGTGTTGGATCGCCGTGAAGGCAAATGGATTCACTACCGCCTATCGCCTCACATGCCAGCATGGGCAGCGACAATTATAGATACAGCCTGGGGTAGCCAACGCGATGAAGTACGCGAATCTCTCCAAAAAGCCAACGCTAATGAGTGCGACTGATAACAAAAACACATTCACGTAAACGTATGTATTTTTCAGGGCAGGAGATTTGAATGTTACTCGCAGGCGCTATTTTTGTTCTCACTATCGTTTTTGTCATCTGGCAACCTCGGGGGCTTAGCATCGGTTGGACTACTTCGATAGGTGCGGTTCTGGCTTTGGCTACTGGGGTAATCCAGTTGAATGACATCCCGGCTGTCTGGCATATCGTCTGGAATGCAACTGCTGCATTTATTGCAGTAATAATCATCAGCCTGTTGTTGGATGAGTCAGGATTTTTCGAATGGTGCGCTTTGCATGTTGCCAGATGGGGGAACGGGCGAGGGCGGTTATTATTTACTTACATCGTCTTGTTAGGTGCTGCGGTTGCTGCTTTATTTGCTAATGATGGCGCGGCGCTCATTCTGACACCAATTGTTATCGCCATGCTGCTGGCTTTAGGTTTCAGTAAAGGAACGACACTGGCTTTCGTCATGGCAGCAGGTTTTATCGCTGACACTGCAAGTTTGCCGCTGATAGTCTCCAATCTGGTGAACATTGTTTCTGCGGATTTTTTCCAACTGGGATTTACTGATTATGCATCAGTGATGGTGCCTGTCGATCTTGCTGCAATTATTGCCACGCTGGTGGTACTGCACCTTTTCTTCCGTAAAGACATTCCAGCCGAATACGACCTCTCACTGCTGAAATCACCCACTGATGCCATTAAAGATCCTGCAACATTCAAAATGGGTTGGTTGGTTCTGATCTTACTCTTGGTTGGTTTCTTCCTTCTTGAACCATTGGGAATCCCTGTAAGTGCGATTGCTGCTGCTGGGGCGCTGATTCTATTTGCCGTGGCTAAACGCGGTCATGCCATCAATACAGGAAAAGTCTTGCGTGGCGCGCCCTGGCAGATCGTCATTTTCTCACTGGGGATGTATTTGGTTGTCTACGGATTAAAAAATGCAGGTCTAACTCAGTATCTCACTTCATTGTTAAACACCTTCGCAAGCGGGGGATTGTGGAGCGCCACCTTTGGCACTGGCTTAGTCACGGCGATGCTTTCATCAGTGATGAACAACATGCCAACAGTTTTGATTGGTGCACTTTCAATCGACGCAAGTATGGCGGAAGGTGTCATCAAAGAAGCCATGATTTACGCCAACGTAATTGGCTGCGATTTGGGGCCAAAAATTACACCGATTGGAAGTCTGGCGACGCTACTTTGGCTGCACGTACTCGACCAGAAAAACATCAAAATTAGCTGGGGTTATTACTTCCGGGTTGGTGTTGTTATGACACTTCCAGTGTTGTTTGTGACCCTGAGTGCGCTGGCTTTGTGCCTGGCGCTGACCCAATAATGTGAGAATGAACATGACAGATATTACCATCTACCATAATCCGGCCTGTGGAACATCACGCAACACGCTGGCGCTAATTCGTAACAGCGGCGTTGAGCCAACAATTATCCTCTACCTGGAGACTCCACCTGATCGCGATAAGCTCGAACAGTTGATTACTGCGATGCAGATTAGCCCACGCGAGTTGCTTCGCAAGAACGTTGAACCATTCGAGCAGTTGGGATTGGCAGAAGACCATTTTAGCGATAGTGAGCTAATTCAGGCCATGCTTGCACATCCAATCCTGATCAACCGCCCAATCGTTGTTACGCCCCTTGGGACAAAGTTGTGTAGGCCATCAGAGGTTGTTTTGGATATTCTGCCAAACCCGCAGCAAGGTGAATTCAGTAAAGAAGATGGTGAAAAACTGATTGATAAGGATGGTCATCGCCTGATTTAACTAATCTGCTCAAGTTCCAATTTTAACCGTGCCGATGAAAGCATCTGATTCAAAGGCACTTTTTTTGTTTTTATGTCTGCTCATCTTTTATGCTATTGATACGCTCTAAGCCTGATCATAAAATAACCTTAAGAATAATCCGATTTGGATTTGGGCGTTAGCGCGAGTACATGCATGGAATACATAGCGTTTGGTGATGAAAGTGGCACGACAGGGAGCGACCGTTGTTATGGTATTGGATTACTTTGCATACGTAAGGACACTCTCGATATCTTCAACGAGCGAGTTTTACGATTGAAGCAGAAGTACGGCATCGTAGGCGAACTCAAATGGTCAAAAATCAAAAACAGCGCGGGTCAGGCAAACATCTGCATCGAGTTGTTGAAGATGGTGTTAAGAAACTCTTGTTGCTTCCATTCAATCATTGTCGTCAAGAATATGTATCGCAACTGGCAGACCGACAAAGAAGCTGCATTCTATCAGACGTATACAATGCTGGTTAAAAACACAGCACGTCAGTTAAAGAACCCTCTTGAAGTAATCATCGATCAGAAAATTGATAAGTATAAGAAAAATGATGAAGTTACAGGCATCATTGCGAATAACATGCTTGCAAGGGATGGTGTAAAAAAATTGGTTCAATCAGTAACGATGCAGGATTCAAAACATCATCTTGGATTGCAAGTCGTGGATATTCTCACTGGAGCTGTGAACTCTGGCTATTTGAAGTTCCTCAACCCGGAATTAGAGTTGTCTGTAGCTAAAGAGATCGCATTTCAGCGCATGGCTGCATTACTGGGTTGGGATGTCTTTCATTACGATACCTATCCAAACAAAGACTTTAACATCTGGCATTTTCCACTGGAGGTGAGAAGGGTACCTGATACCATGGCAATAAGGGCGGACTACAGTGTGCCTCTTGTGCGACGAGAAGAGTTGTCATGAGTGATTTGAAGATTGCTCACCGTTCTGAATGGGATAGATCAAATTGCACCATCTTTCTATAGGAAAAGAACGGGGCGGTAATGATAACTGGCAATCGCCGTGGTCACTGTTCCGTGGCTTGAACAAAGAATTCACCTTTACTTTAGATGCGGCGGCAAGCGCTGATAACGCGTTATGCCCCAGGTTCTGGACTGAGGAAGAAGACGCGTTAAAGCAAGATTGGGGTGCTGAATCCTCGATATGGTGCAATCCGCCCTACAGCCAGATCCCATCATTCATTGGACATGCTCACAAAGCGGTAGTGACCTGCTTTCTGATCCCGGTGAGAACACAGGCTAAGTGGTGGCTAAAACTCATTCTGATGAACCCGAATGCTCACGAAATCCGTTTTCTGTCTCGTAATGTGCGGTTCAAGGCTGCACCAGGCACTAAGCAGAAGAGGTTAAATAACCGTGCTCCAATGGCCTGTTGTGTGGTTATCTTCCGCAACGTTCCACGCAAAGGAGAGATAAGGCAGATTGTCAATTGTGCTGACACTGCATTGTTGTTGCACGTCATCAACCGGGGGAGCGTTCCGGGCAGGCCGACAATCTATGATGCGGAAGTGCTGGATCAGGTTATCGACCTCTATGAACGTAAACGGGCAACGCCAAAAGAGATTGCCGAACGGCTGAAAGTACCATTACGAACAGTCCAGAGGATTGCACAAAGGTTGTCTTAATTGCGCCTTAACCCCCCATGATTATGGCGCGTTATGCACATCAAACACACCGAATTTCCTCCATACACTTCGTATTTCCGCCACTCATACCGCGTTAATCTGCATTGCTTTACCCTTCGCCCCTCCGGGGCGGAAATAACAACCCGGGGTGCTTCTAATGTAGAAGGCTGCAAATGTCGTTGGCTCCCAGGCAGCACGGTTAGACGGACTGCCCCGCCCTTGAGAAAAACCATCAAAAATCGAGAAATATCAGTTAGTTACACATCAAGTTCCTTCCGGGTTTCGAGACGCCATGAAGTTGATTGCGGCAGCGGTGAACAACGTCCACGCCAGACGCATAGCGGCACGGCGTCACATCAGCATGTGATCAACGCTGAGACCATCAACAGAGCACCGACACAGCGCCCAGGCAGTGCGGCACACACAGCAGGAAAAATTACTCAACCGCCCAGAAAATTGGGCAATTTCGGCGTCTATTTAACATAATAGCTGTATTGCGCACCAACCCATGAACACTCGCACCACATACGCAGCAAGAGACTTATTTATCGGGGTTTTCTGGGGTAAATCATGTAAAAACGGCTGCATAAACCGTGCATAAAACCGGGTCGGAATTGCATAGCCTTTTTTGACGACCAACGCCTCGTTTTTGGCAATCAGCACATTGGCTGACGCCAGGCAACAGGAAGCACATTTCCAACACTTTACCTTCCGGCAGCGGCTGCATGAAGTCATCGACTCAGTGCTCTATGGTTCGCGGTTCGGCGCTTCCATCAACGTAGAGTGCAGCCAATAACGGTGAACACTCCAGACACCATCATCATAGGCCGTCAGGCTTAATCTAAGCCACCGTAACGAGGCGTTCACCAACAATCCAAGGCAATGCACCCGGCGAAATCAACATGCGTCTGTGTGGCTGGCAGGCCGTCAGGTGAAGGGATTTTCAGCCAGAAAAAATTTTTTCGTGATTAGCGTATTTCAACCTGGGTGACGGGAATCGCTCCCGGTCTAACACCGCCCACAACTATCATTGATTTAATGTTTTCATTGCATGGCGATAGTTTTAACGCTTCCTTTGCTGGCGCGGGTTCCAGGCCTGTTTATGATTATTTCTGGCGGGTTTGGTTGTTGATGTTCACTATAGGCACCGAGCCGGGCGCATAGTCTGACACATGCCGGGATAGCTGGAAAGGGCGTTTTTCTCTGCCTGTCCAGCCCATTTAACCGCTATTTGATCGGAATTAAATGCTATTTACCACCGCTGAAAAATCCAGTTAATCGCAGCGCCTACCACAGAGCGGATCGCCGCCGCCCTAGCATTAATCGTTCGTATTACGAACCTTATAGAGCCCTCAATCGTTCGCATTACGAACTTTATAGGGGTGGTTAATAGTTCGCATTACGAACATGAATTAGATCAATTACAACCGCGAATTAGATCAAGTTAAAACCTGAATTATCTTTAAACCCTATGCGGTCTTCCCTAGCCGTGAAGACCTTACCGCAGGCCAACACCCACACCTTTTGAGATTGCCATTGTGATGGCTATCTTTCTTTCTGACCTTGTTCAGTCGCCATGCTCCGCGCTTCACGATATTCATCGCCCACAGTGTTCGGCTAATCTCTCCCTGACCGGGAGAGGCCAGCCACATTTTGGGCAGCAAGAAGGCTACGCCTTCGCGCAGCTTTGGAAACTGTCACGAGGGTGTAACCCGAGAGTCGAGGCCGGGCGCACACCTGAACGGTAAACTTCCTGAAATCAATTCTAAGCGAAGATAACACCTGACAATGCATTTCCGTGTCTTCTGAATTCAAATCGCTGTGCGTGTCTCCTGCGTGGCTCAAATTCTGTGTTGACAATGTTTATTGTAACCTGTAATTTGACCTGTAACAGTACCCAATCTTTAACCTAAAAAAGTAAAAACTACTTGACATAATGTTACACTTATGGCAAGATATAAGATGACCCGGATTAACACCGATGACATGAGACAGACCAATGCCACCTAACCTATGAGGACTGAATGACAAAAACCGCCAAGATCGATTTTGCAACAACTGACGCCGCCACAATCGTAGATGCAATCATGAACCGCATCACCACTATGAAAAGCCTCAGCGGATTCCGAGACCGTGCAGGCGGTGCAGCGAAAGCCGACAAGCTCTACCCGAACACCCGCGAAGCCTTAAACCTCCTGAAAGACATGAAGCAGCAAAAGCGCAAAGCTGATGCTATCCGCGCCACGCTTGCGCCGTATAACGCACGGCTTGCAGCAGGTGAGACGGTGGAAGATATCCTCTCTCCGATTCTTTCAGCCTGGCGCGAGTACCACGTAAAGAATTCATCCCTGTTGCTGATGCCCAGCCAGATTCTGATGCTGAAAGTGATCGAGTCTGCGACCCAACTGGAAGAATTGACCGGAAAACCTGTTCCGGGGCTGCTGAACAACAATCGTGAGGACTGATAAATGTCACTGAGCATCAACGTACCTGACCACGTTTACAAAGGCCTATTGGCACAAGCAAAACGACAAGGGACAACGGTTCCACGATTGATCCGCGACGTGCTGACCGCCGTTGCAATGCGATTCGATAACGGATTGCCTATACCTGGCTTGGGTAAACATCACGAAGGAGAAAACAACAATGACCACGCAGGCAGCAAAATCTAAACAAGTACCACCCCCAGACGAACCATACACCAACATTGAAATGCGCCTGGTGTGTGCAAGTAAAATCAGAGTCCGCAATGGTGAACATGCCGGAAAGGTGATCGACTGGGATGCAACTATGCTCCGCGTTTATCTTTATCTGTTCAATCAGGTCAAAGGGTTTGAGAGCAAAGAAGGTATGTTCTACCAGTCCCAGAAAAAAATCTGGTTAAGCACGAACATTGGGAAAACCAAGCTGAACGAGGTGTTAAGTGCGTTAAAAATCCTGGGATTGATAACTGATACTGGCGAAAGGAAAAAAGTTAATGGCGCACCGCGCGGCCTGGTTAAACTCACTGCCTCCCGTCTTAAGGATGTCATCGAGAATCTGGAAATCGACTTCGCGGATTTTGATGGCGAGCCTGTTTGGGATCATCAACGTGCCAGCGGGAAGAAACGTAGTAAGTCATATGTTCAAAAGGCGGATTCATCAAAGAAAAAGAGCACCATGCAAGAAGCGCCCCAGGCACAGCAAGAGCCGTCCCCACAGGATAATGCTGATGAACCCGCGCCGAATGAGGGTGCAACGCCCAACAGCATGAACGGGTCTGATCAAGGTGACGCGTATTTCGCCCCTTGGTCTGGTGACACGTTTATTCATGGTCACCTGTCCGAGAATGCCTTGCAATGGGCAAAATGTAAGGGTGCGACTGACTGGAGAGATGCTTGCCGCATAGTGTGGAATCAAATAGGTGTCACGGCACCCACCGAAATCGACGAAACTCATAAACCGCTATCATGTGCTGAGGATCAATGTTCAATGAAGACAGATGCGGCTTAACCGCCGCAGAAGAAGCAAAAATTACCGATATGTTTGCCACCCTGGCGAACCTGACTTACAAATCCCGTTCAAATCCATCATCACCCAGCACCCTCCGCAACGCACGATTACTGCTTGATCGTGGATTTTCGCCGCAAGTGGTGGCGGATAGTGTGGGGATTGCCTTCTCTGAGGTGTGGCAACTCACAAGAAAACAGGTCTCAACAACCTGGGCCAACATGGGCATGGAAACCCGGATTAGCTATATCAATGACTTGTGGCTATCAAAGTTGCACCCAGAACAGATCCGCAGCCGCTGTGATGGTTTGAGCTACGTTTCATTGCGCTACTTCCTTCATCGTGCCGGATGTACAGACGCCGAGATGCTTGCTTATTTCCCGAAGGAATTCGCCGATGTGTGCAAACTGCCAACGGTGAAAGCCAGGCACAAGATCAAACGCCAGCGCCGCATAGCGAAGGCAATGCAATAACTCTATTCACGCATTAAAGCCGCCAATGCCCGGCCTATGCTTTTCACCGATATGACACTAACGACAGACATCACGACTTACTTGCCGCTTATCATCTGGCTTGCGCTTCGCTATGCGTGGCATATCGCCAGGAATCGGTTGAGCAACCGCAAATGCAACACCGTACTCACGTTAAAACCTTTGGAATAAAAATAATGAAAATCAAAGCACTGGAAGACATCCGCGCCGAAATTCTGTTTTCAATGCAGAAAGCACATAGTAACGATAGCAGCAACACACCCAACGTCAGCAAGATCCATGCATCGAGCAGCCCGGAAGAACTCCGCAAGGCGTCTCAGCAAGCCCAGGACACGTTAACAGCGGCGGTTAACAGCTTCTTATCTCAAGGCTCGGTAGTGACCACCACGGCGACTGGAACCGCAGCAGCGGCACCCGCAACCGCCCCAACTGCACAGCGTGGCAAGACCATAAAGGAAAAGGGTATCGCCCTTTGCCACGAGAGTCAGGGCTACAGCGCCAACCTACGCCCGGACTCCTTACTGATGAAGGCTGGCAAGCCTGGAATGATCAGCTTGCAGGTGAACAAGGCAGCTTTAGAGAATGCATCGGCGGAACTGCTCGCAGCGCTAAAACGTTTGGGATATGCCTTCCCAGCGTGATGACTCAGCCATTAAATAAGAGTGATTATTAGCAGGCGAAAAATTTATCGGATAGCTATTGCAAAAGATATAGTCAGGTGATAAAATATATGACAGAGTCAAGTATTACGCGAATTACAGCCAATTATTTGCCTACTTGTATTCTCCTTACGAAATATAAAGCCGCCTGTTCCAGCCAGGCGCTTTTCTTCTGTGCCTCCAGTTAAGGTGCAGAAGAAAGGTAAATGCTTCTCGCCTCTCTCAGCCTTATCGAAATCAAACAGAATTCTCCATGAGCGCGACTAACCTTGCCGCCATGGGTTTGCCAAAATCCGGTCTTCCAGACCCGGTCGCCTGCCAGCGTTGAAGGCATCGAGCACAGCGCGTTTATGGGCCTTCATCCCGGATTACCGTGCTGCTGCTCCCTCTTTCTGCCTCCATCAGAAAAAACGTTTCCACGTTGTTGCCGCCACCGTGCCGGATTCGACCTCCTCAGCCGTTTCCGGTTTCGGTGTGCTTTTTATCTGATGGATCAAGCCCAATACGCTCCCAGCATCATGCACAAAGCGTATTGCACAAAGTGCCATGCACACAGCTTAAAGCTCTCCCTCGTTACTCCTCAGCCTGAAAGCGGATCGTACCGCATCGGGCTTTAGTGCTGCCTGCATCCGGCAAAAGTGTCGGACTGATAATGCAGACGATAACAGCGGCATATCAGCCGCGAAAATCAACTCTGATGGAGAAACAAAACATGGCTTTTGAATATGAAAGCAAGACCCCCGCTGACGTTCTGATTTATACCTCAGACCCAGTGATGCATAAGCACACGGTGATCATTGATCTCGCTGCTGACGTTGCTTGCGGAGATGTGATCAACCCAACCACTGGAGCGGCATACGTTGCTTCTGATGCGGATAACTGTGCAGTCGCACTTCAAAACCAGATTGCAGGTGAAGTGCGTAGCTTGGTCATTTCTGACCGTGGTTGTGTTTTCAACCCTAGTGGTCTGGTTGTAGCTACCACAGCAAAAGATGCTGCATACACCGCTTTGATCAAGCAAGGCAACCGCATTGCTGATGCTAATACCGCTATTTAATCAAGGAACGATAACAATATGAAATTTAATGCTTTCCATAATCTAAGTGGGCAATTTGTAAAACCTTATGGCGATGGCTTCTTGCTGAGTTCCCTTGGCATTTTCACTACACGCCCCAGCGATACCCAGATTATTTCTGTGGACTCTATTGAAGACGTGCAACGTGAAGTGACGCTGAGCCAAGCCAGATACAGCTCGTCCATGAGTGCTATCAACTTCCCGAAAGCGGCTAACATCACTGTCCAAGCCCCTCTACACGTTTACAGCTCAACAATTACCAGCCAAGACTGGCAGGGAAAACGTGCTTCGGGCGAAAATCGCCAATTAACTGCTGAGGACGTTGTGACCACCCACGCTGTTAAGCACTATCTACAAGCCCGCCGCGATGTTGAATATCAAATGGCACAGAGCTTGCTGCATAATACCGTCGAAGCTACGCACCTACGTGAAGGCCCAACAATTGATTGGACTGAATTCTGGGGGATTGAACAGCCGTCCATCACAGTGAAAACAGGATTAGGGGACAATGTGATCACTGAGATGCAGAATGCTGTGACCAAGCTCAAAAAAGCACTCGGCGGTTGGAGTTCAAGCATCGCGCAGATTTACTTGCTGGCATCACCATCTCTGTTTACTGCGATCCAAGGCAACCCAACTGCGTATCAGGCTGCACTATTTGGAGCGACTTCTAACGACATCATCTTCCCAACTGAACTGGGCGCATATGACCGATTTAATCTTGGACGCGTGACCGTAATTCAGGTTGATGATCCTCTTTATCAGATTAAAGAGGGAACCGGATTTATGCTGGCTACGTTCGGAAATATCGTTGAAGGTGATTTGAGTCCGTACATGACGTACGTGACTCCTGCCTCACGGCACGCAGAGGTTGCATCTGGCCCGGTCTATCCATCTTACCACTATGTGATCCGCGATCCACGCTTCATGAATTATGAGGTGGTTAGTGAGCTATCTCAGATTCAAATCCCTATGCGTCCAGACTTCGTTTTGAAAGTGACGATGGATGATGCTGCGTAAGCGGACACCGTATGGCAGATATTGGGGGCATGATTTGCCCCCGCTGCTGATGCAGTGGGAAAGGCTCCGCCATTGAAAGGTGGCGAGGCAAAGGAAAGGAGATTAAACCATGAGATTACAATTGCTTGGGGTTGGTTCTGTGCCAGTGCTCACGATTAAGGGCGATGACGATTCAATCATCAATCTCTCGGCTCTGGCGCGTTATCTTGGCATGAAACGGTCAACACTGTTCGATCATATCAATGCCAAAGGGCTGGAGACAGCGATCAGAGAAGCTGCGACAGAGAAACGAAAAAAGAAGCTCAACACCTAAAGCCGGGATTATTTCCCGGCTTTTTTTGTGACTGGATAACTGTACAACTTGATGGACAACAAAGGAGGTTACACAGTGGTGAAAAGGCTGTATAATAGCACCCGAATCACAACTTAAATCATTGAAAATAAAAGATATTTTATTTTCACTATGACGCCTGGGAAGGCGGTCAACTTAAATAAAATTTCTATATAAAACATCAAGTTAAAATCATCCCTGTTCTGGTGATCATCAGTCTGTATCACATGATTTAGGTGCTTTTTGTATCCCTTCTTGTGTTACATGATTCAATTGAATCATTATCCACATATTGCCTTTTTCCCTAGGGGGTTTATGTTAGATATGGGAAGGTCGCAGAGAGAATAAAATGATACTTTATACATACAGACGTAAAGGCGTGAATGCTGTCACTGAGAGATGCTTTGAGAAAGACATCAACTCGGAACCGGCAAGACAGATAATAAAGGATCTGGCGGTCCATTTGAATTTAATCCCTGACCAGCCTAAGGATTCTTTACCTAATAATTACTCTCCTAATAGATCACAAGAAAACTATCGGGATTACGCAAAAGCGCTGATAAATGCAGGTGTGCAAATCAGTGTTGGAGGTAAGCCTGTCGATCTGAATTTTTATTGTAGAAGCTGACAGGAGATTACTGCTGGTGAGTCTGAAAATCGAAAATGAGATTATGGAGTGGTATGAAACCAACTACAACACTAAGCCTCTCTTTGCAAAAGATAAACCTGTTTTAACGCCTGATACTAGCCTGAATACCGATAAATATCCCTGGGCGAGAGAGACAGGCGACGAAATCATGCAGGACTACTTTCAGCGCTTTTATGTTGACAGCAGTAATTTTAACTTCCTTGCATATTGGCCTTATGAAAAAGGTATCCTGCCTAATTTTCTGCGTCCAAAGTCACAAAAGGTCCAGCAAGTCGAGCCAAAGCCGCTAACCCTCCGTATGCTGATCGAGTCAGCAGAGGCGGGGCGTTGGTTGTTTGATTAGATATGACGCAGGATGAAATATGCTTCTTATAAGCAAGATCTGGGATTGGTTAAGCAGTTTTCAATGGGGAAGTGCATCTGATGTTGTAGGAGCTATTGCTAATACCATTATGGCGGTTGCTGCTTTATGGGGTGTGAAAACTGCAAACAACTGGATATCATCGAAAGCTAATAAAGCTGCCGATGATGTGTTTGATGAGTTGCATGCGCTTTCTGGTAAGTATCTAAAGGTTTACAACATGGCATTATCGGGGTATGAAACTGTGTGCCGTATGTATGGCTTGCACGATAAACTTAATCCGACTAAATTTTTGGTTTATGAAGAAGATAAAGCTGTTACTGAAAAATCTGCCATAAGTTATGAGTTGCTTTCATCCTTCAAAGATAGCATCAGGCGTTCACTAGCGGTAAAAACTAAATATTATGACGGGGCAGGCCATATAGATTTTTTTAAACTTATTATCGAGCATGATGAGTTCTTTAAGCAGACAGTGGATTTTTTTAGAAAAACCAGAGAAATAATACTTCAGCAACATTCGACGCTTGATAAGCATGTTTTTGAGAGTTATGAGGAACTGTTCAAAAATTATTCGAAAGCATATGATGCAGCCTCAAAATCCAGCCACGATATCAAATCACTTAAAATTTCAGAGATTTTTGAAATTCATTAATTCATATAAACAAAAAGGGCCAGCCCGTTAAGGCTAGCCCTTTAAATCTGTACTTTAGAATATTTAGGTCCGTTTCGCTTTCTTGTCCAGCATATAGCGTAAAGCCCGCTCGAATCCCATCGCTTTCTCCAGACGGCACAATGTGACATTATCCAGCCCCAGTGAAGAACACAGAGACTTACGATTGATGACGTCAGGATCGCAGGAAACAAAAGCAGGAACATTCATGCCAGGGATATTAATTTGAATTTTCATATAAGGAATTAGCCTCAAAGGGAATTAGCCTTCGCAAATAATTAAAATGGATATGCCCGGATAACCCCCGGCGAACCGGGGGAATTTTCATTACATGATTATGCAACGGTTATGCGATGGTTACATTCATCATATAATTTGGACGCAATACCAGAGGAATCATTGAGAACTCCTGGTTAATCTCGATCATTCCGTTCTTATCGGTGTTGATCCACTGGTACAGGTCAGACACAGCGCCTTTAGTGGCGATCGTCTGATTGCGTGAGCATGGACCAGTAATTGTTTTAAAGGCATTTACATCGGCTGATGCTGCACCAAATTTAGGAACAATTAAACCTGAGTTGGCGGCGATGGTGTAGCGGTCATCGTCAGCCAACACGAAGGTGGTCGAACCGATGGTGAACGAATCATAGCCGGAAGTATTATCAGCAATCAGCGCGCCGCGTGCGGCTTCAGCCACTTTAGAGGTAATCAGGCTGGTGACTTCTACGTGACCCGCGATAGCGTCATACAGTTCTGGAGAACAGAACATATAGAAACGGTCCACATAGGAACGTGCCGCACCATACTGAGCTACCAACTGGCGCTTCATCCGACCAAATTGTTGATAGATTGAAGAGCCAATAGCGGCGTCAAGCTCGAAATCAAGTGGTGTAACACCCATGATGCTATTGAAGTCCAAATCGCCATCATCCGTTTTGCTTGCATCGGCTTTCTGTTCAAACAGTGCTTTAGCTAACGCCTTTTCCACATATTCCAGTTTTGCATCACGCATGCGGATTGCTTTCTGTGCGATCACTTCTGTGATGCTTGCACCAATATCGGGGTTCTGAGCACTGACCAGGCCCTGCCAGTCTGCGGGTTTAACATCCGCTGAGGTATGCACAGTTGGGATTTCCTGGCTACGCAGAACAGGCTTGCTCATAGAAATGCTGTTTGTATCAGTGCCATAGCGTGAAACCTGTTTCAGCTCATCTACAGCCTTCTCTACCAGGTCATTAACCTGAGCAACCGGGTTAAGAGAATTACTGTTCTGGAACAGATTAAGATCAGTCAGCAGGAAATTTGCTTGAGGTGCTGATTTAATTGCTGCAACTGTATCTAATTTCTCAAAGTCTTTGAAATTAATTGTCATTTCTTGATGTCCTTATTCTTATGCGTTGTAGAAGTCAGCGTTAACAGCCAGACGGATTGAGCCGTCAGCGGTCAGGCGGGTTAGTGCGGCGGTCTTGCTTGCTGCGTCTTTTGCACGCAAAGCGAAGTCAGTCACTACAACGTGACGATCCACAATCACCAGCGTCTTAGGTTTGCCGTCTGCGCTCATGTTGGACAGGTTGATAAATGGCACACCAGGATCCGCCGCTGCTGCGTCGTACAGCGCGAAAGTTGAACTATCCAGAATATCGCCGCAATACACATCAGCCGGGAGGCTTGGCGCGGTTACTTCTGTACGGTCAAATAATGATGAGGCATAAGCCACAATGACATCGCCCTGGGTTACAGGGTATGAAATGCTGGTTTTCATTGGATTTTTCCTTGAGGGTTATTGCTATGTGGGAGAGCCACAATTGAGGGGGGCCGCATTGTAAAAGCGAATGCCTTAGACGGCCTTATCTGAATATCTGGAAGGGAGAGAAACGCAGGTGGATAGAAGGGCGGCGGTCTTGCCGCCCTTGCTGATCCGGCTCTCTCTCGCCCTCTGGCGCGGTTATTCCAGATGGGGGTATTTCCCACACTGGATAAATCTTTTTAAATCTGTCCTGAATAATTCTTTCTTGAGTTCCCTCAATGGAAATAACTCCCACGGGGATGGTCAGTGTAACCAGAGAGGAAACTCAAAAAAGAACCCGCAGGAGTAGCGGGTCGAGGAAGGAGAATGAATTGAGTTTTTATTGTCTGCGGATTGGTGGAATCCCATAACGGTCTAAGGCCGTTTTCTGTATTCCCTGAATGGCTATGCAATTTGCGCTTGCAGCTCACCAGACAAGGAATATAGAAAACGGTGCGTTATAACCACACGCGCCGGAAAACATAGGCAGGGTTGCCGCCTGTGCTTTATCCCCATACAAGGTTACCAGGCTTGCAGGGTGCCCCGTTTTTTACACGGAGAAAGAAGATTGTGAAGGTATTATTTGGTGTGAATGAATTAAATAATTTCCCTCTAGAATAGGCCCTGATGCGTGGCAAGACCTATGATTAGAAGGAGATATTACAAAAGGAGATTTAGCAATGCGCAGCAATAATCGTAATGTCTAAAGTTACATTCACTATCGCCAGAAGGATTCTCACTAGAATTATGAGAAAACCCTTTTGGCGGGAGTGATTGAAATAATTATTTCAGCAGTCGTTTAGGTGAGGGGCCGGGGGGAGACAGTCCCCGGTTATTCCCCTCTATAGGCTTTTGCATACACGCCGGTGCATACCCGGGGAGTAAGTTAGATTGAGAGGTTGCGTAATGGATTTTAATCATCTCTCTCAACCTAAGTGTCTATTTTATCAGTAACAATTAAAATTGTCAAAAATAATTGCATTCTATTTTTATGTGTGGTATGTAAATCTGTGAGAGTCAGAGGTTAGTCTGATCCACCCGGGGGCTGTGTAGTCCGTCAACTACACAAGACTTATATATAACTACAAAGACCTCACGAGCCTTCGCTCTTACCGGTCTTTAAAACCTATGATCTTATGATCTCACGTTCATCCTTCACTTACCGATCATAAAACAATCAATATTATGATCTCACACTCCTTCGTCGTTTACCGATCATTAAACCCATTATTTTATAATCGCTCTCCCCTTTGGTCGCACAGCGCGATTATGATCTTGTGGGTTTCCACACAGTGAAGGGCAGGAAGACAGGAAGGTAGATAGTTTGAAATTTTAATTGATTGGATATTCCACAGGGTAAGTATTCCACAGGGTGAGACTGACCGGGTGAGGAATCTATTAGGCATACTATAAAAGTTCAGTCAAATTGACGTAACCCTCTTTCTGAAGTTCGGTCAAATTGACGTAACTTCACCATAAAAGTTCAGTCAAATTGACGTACTATAAGAATAATAAAAGACCATAAGACTAACAGCCACACCATAAGAGGGCTTATGCCCTTATGCACAGCAAAAGAACTTTAAAGAGTGTTAGAGGATTAATCGTAGATTGATTGGAAAGACTGATCTCTTTAAAGCGTCTTACAGACGCGTCTCTTTGGCAGCGCTCGCACAGCGAGCAAGACCCTTTGGAACACCGTAGCGATGCGAAGGTGACACGATGGCGGCGGGGTGGGGGCCGCGAAGACACAAACCCTACTAGGCTTCACCAGCGCCATTCTCAGCCACTTTCTTAGAAAAGATGAGGCGATGTATTACCACAGCAACTGAGGCGCTTAGAATCGATTGTACGCAGGATTCCTAAGTCATAAAACAGACAACCTCTAATAATAGCATATCGGTAATCAGAGCGCAACAGAAAAATCAAGAAAATTGTTGCAATTCCTGATGGCAGATGATAAACTATATATTGTGGTTTGATGATTAACATCAAATTAAAAAAATCCCATTTAACTATACACACTTCAGAAGGAGTTTTCAATATGGCAACAGCAATTAATTCAGCCAACGATAAGTACAGCGTTGAGGCCTTAATCAATCGTCTGGACGCTGGCAAGATTACTCGCAAATCACTGGCCGAAAGCCGTAGCCGATTCCTGAAAGCCGGTAAGATAGAAGAAGCTGCCAACATTCAGGAAGCCTTAGACGAGACAGAAAACCCTGTTCGTGCAGTTATCCGACAGGCTGAGCGTCTCAAGAAGAATGCTGAACCTCTGGATCTTGAAGATCAGCTAGCCCTCAAGGTTGCAGTTAACCAGCATGCCGGGACAGACTTCCAAGCGTCAGTTGTTGTTGGCTATCAAAATCTTTTCGAGTCTCGCGGGCTGGCTCTCTCATATGATGAGGTTATGGCGATGCTCATGATCGAGGCCGCTGGCCGGTTCAAAGATCTGACATCAGAATATCCGGTAATTGTTTAATGGAGTTTAAATATGGTTTATAAGGATCTGAGTGATTCCCCTCCGCTTGCCTGTTACGCCTCTGTTATTGTCAACTCACTTTCCGATTCAGAACAAGAAGAAGTCGCCGAAATGCTGGATGGCATGAGTGATAATGAATATGTCACGATTGGAAATCCTGGTATTTGTGCGACCTCTTGTTGGTGGAGAGGTTTTTTCTGTTACGGATTTGAAAAATCAGAAATCTTGACTGCATTACAGGAGATTGAATTATGAGTAATAATGGCTCCAAACAGAGAGAGATTAAACTTTCTTTCCCTGATGAAGAAATGGCGGTTATTTTTTCCTTAGCTGAAACCCGTAAATACGGCTCTGCACACACAATCATTAAACGCGCTGTGAGCGACTTTGTTAAAACCGTAAATTCCAAAGGTAAGGAATACCCTGATGATAGAAACAACCCAGTTAAATAACCTTTATAGCCGTGACTTTGTAAAATCCTCCCGCACCTTACGCCGTATCAAGAGTTATAACGGTGTAAAGATGACTCTTGAAATGGCACTGACTTATGACCTTATTGCATCATTTAACCGTGATCAAAAGATGACAAACGGTCATATTAAAAAAGGCCAGCCCTCTCAGGTTGGACAATCTGAATTAGCCGATTATCTGATGTCGTCACCTAAGACAGCCTCACGCACCATACTGGCTATGAAACAGGCCGGGTTAATCGAATGTGTTGGACGTGGTGCTTACGATGTGGATTTGTTGATTGTCCTTCCAATCAGTGAAGAGTTAACAGAAATTTCAATACCGGCAGTTAAGCCAGCTACAACACGCAGCCAACGAGGGAAATTAACCAAAGCTGTTTTACCAAATGCCGTACCTGTGGAGAGAGAAGATGCAGGATCTATTAATAGCGCAAGTGGACATCAGAACAACACTCTGGAAAGCACAGCGATCATCAGAAATCTGGATTTGGACGATAACGGGCCTGATATTCAGTTATATGATTCTGATGTGGAATTAACAGAGATTACAGGGATTGCAGGGATTACAGGGAGAGAAGTTAAATTAACAGGAGCAAATGATGACGTCTGCCTTACTGTTGTTGAGTCTGGTCATAGTGCTGGCAGTGAAATAAACATGGACGTAGGCAGGTTTGATGGTGAATACCTCCAGGTTAAGGGACAGCTCATCAGGGCTTATGAGACAGAACCCAAATCAAATGAATGGGAATTAGATCCCGCCTTCTGACACATTTCTGATTGCCTCTGAACTGCTTACCCCTGAACTGCTTATCTCTGTATTTTCCTTCAATACTCAAATACTGTCCAACAATAAAATATTGACCTGCCCGATATTCCTACCCGATTTCCTTACCGCTTTTACCCATTGTGGAGAATCCCCTATGCCTGCTATACCATCTAAAAGTAAAACCAATGATGTTATTACCCCAAATTTCATTACAACCGTTTTCACCCCAGAGGAAGAAGACAAGATCGCAGAGATGGCTTTTAAAATTCAAAACCAGAAGCCTAAGCATAAGATAAGAGATGAATTAAAACTGACAGCGGAGCACATAGCTAAGATTAGAAAAGCGTGCATCCTTGGACACTCAGCAAAAAGCATAGCGGATGCCTTTAATGTGTCAATCCCTTACGTGTTACAGCAAAAGCGATTATATAATCCAAGACGTTACCTAAAAAAGCCGATCTGCTTAGTTGAAAAAAGCCTGATGGCCCAACAAATGAAGAAAGAGGGAATGAGCATTGATCTTATTTCTGAACATCTGGGACTCGATTTGCGGATGACAAGAAAACTTCTTGAACTTAAGAATAGTGAATATCTTGAACAACAGATTTTACCGTGGGAAGTAGTCTTAAGAAATTTACGCTCAGAACGATATGTAGAAGACCCGATTTGGAAAGACGACACTGTTAAATACAAACTCATCCCCCTGATTGCTTCCGGTCGTGCTGAAATACGCCAGATGATCGGTAAGAGCAAAAAGGCATGGAAAGCAAAGAACATAACCAGCAAGAAAGAAAAAACATTTGAGAAAGAGAAGTTATTTGAGAAAGAAAAAACATTTGAGAATTCCAAAGCAAATTAAATTTCTGCCGGGTTTCATTTTAACTCTTATAACCAGCCCCCTTTTTATTTACGTGGTGTTCCTGATTTTGGATCACCTCAACATAATCCCAAAAATATTCCACTAAGGATTTATTATGTCACAGACAGCTTACAACAACCTGATGGCGCAGATTAAGCAAGCCCAAGCCGCTGCGAATATCCAGAAGCAGAAAGAACAGGTACAGGATTTTATTAAGAAATCATCTGATGCAATGCAGGATCTGGATAAACTCATTGACCAGTTTGGGGACGGCATTCTGAAAGCCTCTTCTAATGGCAAGAAAATTAAGAGCAGAGGTATCGCCCTCACTCACAAGGATCAGGGATATAGCGCGAATAATCGCCCTATTAGCCTCCTGACTAAATCAGTAAATGGAAAAATTAAGGTTGAGATTAACAAGGCTTGCCGCAGCTTGATTGCTACCAAACTGGAAGGGGGTAAATAATGGCAGGTGAAAATGTAATAGTGACTAAAACAGTCAATGATGTTTCCTTTTCTGTAAATAAAGGATCCTATCAGGAAACACTGAAAAAGATTCGCTCTGTTAAATCTGAATGGGAAAAAGTTGGGAAATCCGTCAAGCCACTGAAAATCAATGCAGAGGTTAATCAATCGACCAAAGCGCTGAGACAAGCCCAACAGGCTGCGAAAGCCACACAGGCGCAATCTCAGGCATCTAAAGCAGCCGCTAAAGCAGAGAAAGAGGCAGCAGCGGCAAGGGTTGCTGCTGAACGTAAATTGCAGCAGATTCGCGCTAAGTCTATCCGCTTCAATACCGCTATCAGTAACGCCAGTATTGGCGGAAAGCAGCGAGCAGAGGCGCTCAGCTCGTTTGGTGACCTGACACGCCGGTTTCACGGGAATAAGCTCGGATTGCAGGAGTATAACGCGAAGGTTGCCGCTCTCCAGTCCCAGGTAAGGCAGCAGGGCAAGGTAGGGATGAAAGGTGCCACATTACCCGTAACCGCAAAGGTCGAGAAACTCGATACAACACTGTTAGATCATGCAAAAGGCGCTTTAACCATTGGGGCAACAATTGCCCTAAGCGGAAAGATCCTGGATACAGGCAGAAACTTCGACAGCGCGTTAGCTGGTCTAACCGCTATCACCGGATCAGCAGACAAGGCTAATCAGGAGTTTGCTTTCTTACAGGATCAGGCTAATCGCTTAGGGCTGGATTTGACATCTACAGCTAAGGATTACACACAATTCGCTGCATCGATCGGCCAGAAGCTACCAACCGATCAAATCCATCAGATTTTTAGTGCTGTGAGTGAGTACGGAACTGTTCTGGGGACAACCACAGATGAGCAGAGTCGGGCTTTCACCGCTATCCAGCAGATGGCGAGTAAGGGCACTGTGATGTCTGAGGAATTGAAAGGTCAGTTAAGTGAGGCTCTCCCAGGTGCCGTTGGGATCTTTGTTAAAGCCCTTAATGATATGAAGGGGACAACCAATCTGACTGAGCAAGACCTTTTTGCCCTGATGCAGTCAGGCCAGTTATTCGCCAAAGACATTCTCCCATATGTTGGTAAAGAGATGGCGAAGACAGCCAGAAATGGTGGTGCCCTGGATAAGGCGATGAAGTCAAACCGTGCCTCATGGCAAAGACTACAGACCGCGATGCAGGCATCAATGAATGAGTTTTACAAAAGCGGTTTTGGTGAAGCCACAACGGATCTATTCAACACTCTGACTGCTTTCCTTAACAATAACGCTGATACCTTTCGCTGGTGGGGCCATATTGCCGGTCAGGTTGTTGATGGTGCCACAGATGCGTTTGCAGGCTTGCATGACGCTGTTGTCTTCACTGCCCGGATTACAGAGTACTACCTGAAAAAGATGGGTGTGACCGGTGAGGAGATGTCCTCATGGGCCTCAATGGCGGCATATGCGATTGGTGTTACAGCCTTCGCTGCAAGTATCTGGAAGCTGGGCGGGGCGCTGAAGTACATCATTGGCTTTATGAACCCGCTAACGAAGCTGTTAGCTGTGCTGGAAGGGATCAGTAAGCTAGGTGGCTTGCAGACGGCAACCCCATCAGGCAATACACCAAACCCTAAAGCCCCAGATGCGCCTACTACAGCAAAACCAACAGGTGGTATCACCAAATGGGGATCGGCTGGCAGACTGGCTAAGATTGGTCTTTTAGGCGATGTCATGATGGCCGGAAACGTTCTGTATTCAAACGTTTTCCAGAGGGGTGACGATAAGATCGCAGAGAATGGCAATCAGCCTATCCCGGCGAATATGCCAAAACCGGTAGGACTGTTAGACGTGTTCGATGAGTGGAGAAACGCCAACCAGGTTTCTAAGGCTGTTGACCTTAACTCATTGGCTACCAGCGGCAGCAATCAGCCAAACGTGACGTTCACACCCCCTGGTTTGAGCGCTAACCCGGCTGGTAATCCATTCATGACACCCCCGGCCTGGCTCTCTCAGCCACTGAAAATCGATATCACCAATACCGTTAACGATGGGAAGGTGAAGGACCTGATCCAGTCTGAGATTAAGTTTAACGATACTCAAAACTTCAACCTCCTGATGCAGGGTGGTCCGGGCTGAGTGTACGGACTTAATCTTAATCTATTACCCTACCTACCGATTCCTTTCATCAACACAGCCCCGGCCTCAGTGCCGGGGTTTTTCTTTATTGCTAAAAAGTAAGTTTAAATAGAGTGAATAAATCAGTTTAAACAGGGCTATTAAATCAGTTTAAATACCCGGTAAATGCTGATTTATTACCTCACTCATGGCTGAAAAGGGCTTATTTTCTGTATGAATAATGAGCAATGGTAAGTGGTGACCAGTACAGACGGGACTCCCCCAGCTCTCTTGATGTGTGGTAAACTATCTGTAAGCTATTGGGAAATAAGGATTCAATTTTTATTGTATGAGGGAAGAGAAAGTAGGGTGCTTGTCAACTTTCACAGAAAACACCCTGATCACCTCAAAGTAAAAATTCTCCAAACGAGAATTGCTATTAAATGCAAATGAGAATCAGTATCAAATGAGAATGGATTCATTCTCATTCTCACCCATCCCCTCCGGGGCTGGCCTGATGTCGCGCCACAGGCGCAATATTGTCTTTTCGCCCACAAATGGAGGCTTCCAGCCTCTGAAAGACCCTGAAGGTCAAAAGAGCGTAAACAGACAAATCAGCCTGAATTTACCCACAGGCAATTTCATTTATCCACAGGCTAACCGGGGATACAGTTATCTCTCAATGATGTACTCATGGCGGGGGAGAAGAGTGCGGAAAGTGGTACTCTTATGCCTTCATTGATGTGTAAGCACTGAAAGAATAGAGGTCTGTCCTGTTGCGTGATTGTTAAATAAGGGCGCATTACAGGTAATATGTTAAATACACACTGTATAAACCACTGTATAAGCACTCCTGGTCTGTGGTCACATTCATAATCTTTCATATCCTCGCTGTAAGTCCCTCAGAAAGTCTCTAATCCATTGGTAATAGGGTAGGGAGGGTGTGAGTGAGAGCGCCTCATGGAGGCCCGCACAGGGAGCCTGTAAGCCAAAGCCTCTCGATATTTGAGAATAATAATCGTTATCATTTTAGGGGTGGGTTTCTGCGCCTAGCCTCGATATCCAAACCCAGGATATTTTCTCGTATTCACTTATCTTGCCTGTTCAGGGCGTAAATCCAGGGTAAATAGTGTGAGAAATGACACGATACTATCTAGCCACAATCCTAAAGAGTAACACCCAAAGAAAAACAAACATAACCTATTGAAAATGATCATTTTATGATCAATCATCAGATCGTTTTCGGGGACATATCCCCGTGTTGAACGGGTGAATGATAATGCTTAAAGATGATGAGTCTCATCCTGTGACATTCGCTTTCATGGGACATTCCGTTACGGCCTATCCAACTTTTATTCTTGTGGATGGCGTAAAGATCAGCCGTTCTCAACTGACATTCAGCTTTCAGTTAGCTTTAGCAAAAGCGATGCGGGAGAGTGAAGAAAATGGACGTGCAGAAGGCCAATAGAAAACCCCGCGCTGTGGCGGGGCGGTTAACATGAATATTTATGGTAGGGAGTCCACAACCGGGAGTAGGTCCTTTAGTGGCGGTGTATGAGTGTAACGCGCTGTAATGCCTAACCCCTGGGACTGGCTATGTCCCACCACGAATTGGACCAGTGAATAGTTCCCCACTGTGGCGATAGCATTAGAAATGAACGTATGCCTTAATGAGTGAACCCGCCTCTTTAGACCAAACTCATTCAGATCAGAGATCTGTAGCTCCCTCATCATATCAACCCAATCAAGTGTAACGCTTGTGTAGTTGGGGAGGTTACCGAATACAAGATCTGAATCCTTGATCGGGGCGATTTGGTTTAATAGCCCGGCCTCAATACTTTTATGGATCGGCACCTTACGCCGCGAATGATTAGTTTTACCTTCTTCTATGAAGATGTACCGTCGCCCTGTTTCCTCATCGAGTCTGATGTGTTCCTTTTTCAAATCGGCGATCTCAGAACGCCTGGCACCGGTATAGATCAACGTTAAAAAGTACCACTTGCGCCAATTGTCATCAGCCATGCCAAAGAATTTGTCTTTCAGGTGTTTTAACTCGCTGGCTGTGTAGTTCCCACCTCGGTTAGATTTCACCTCATACGTGATCCCATCGGTAGGCGACTTTTCAAGAATGTCTTTTTGATCGACAAGGTAAGTTTTGAGGATAGATCGCCATAGCTTCAGATGCTTGTGTACATGCTCCGATGTAATCAGATCGTCCTCTGGTGCGTCATACTCAATGCACTCTGACAAACTCATTCTGGAATATGGTAGTTTTGTTCTGGTGGGTAAGTTTGCCGTTACCTCAATCGATTCTCTGATGTGCTGTTTGGTGATCTGGTTCACCGGGATATCACCAACAACATGAAACAGCACCTCATAGAACCGCTGATTCTCATTAGCGGTCTGTTTACGCCATTTCTGGCCCTTATCCCTCACATACCCATTCCAAGCCTCAGATAAGGTCATACAGGAGGTTGTAGGGGCCTCTGAGGGGGAATCTTTAGCTTGTTCCTTAACCTTCTTAGATTTTGTGGGGGCTGGTGGCTCCTGTGCCTGTTCTGCTTCCTGTAGTTGTGCTTTCATTGCATCCACCAACTGGCGATAGCGGGCAAGCTCCCCGCTGTAAAATGCATGGTAAGCCTGTGACATCAGGGCCTGATTCATATCTACCTGACTTGCTACGGCGTTTATCTGCTCAAGGTCAGTTTCCCCAACCTCCAACTGCTTCAGTTTAAGGGCGGCAAGCATGGATCTGGCGGTCATATCATTGCCGCTGTACATATTCCCTGTGTAGTAATCAGCATATCCTTTCGCCTCTGTGGCCGTCTCCTGTGGGGATAATGGCTGGCCTGTAATTTGCTTGTGCATTCTCCCCAGCTCAGGAAGCCTTTGAGCCTCTTCCACACCGCCACGTAGCCAGTTAAGAAGGAATTCATCAAAATCTTTTTTGGTGGCAGTTCTGAAGCCCTGCAAGCGGCGTTTGAACTCATCCACACTCATAGAGCCATTCTGAACCAGGGGGATGAAAGGGCGCACCTGATTCATGAGTATTTCGGCTTGTTTATAGCTGTCTGTACCCAGAGAAATACGAACTAAACTAGTTGAATCATTTAGCCTAAAGTTCGTGTAGTATGTGCGGCCACGAATCATCGTGTGTGACAGTTTGTGTGACACATTGTTTGCCATGCTGTGTACCGTAAAATGGTTACATATCATAGGGTTAGTTGTGAGTTATAGCTAAACCCTTGTTTTATAGAAGTATATCTGACGTCTGGGAAGGCGACAACGAGGCAGCTCAATGAGCGAGAAACTACAGAAAGTATTAGCGCGTGCCGGTCATGGTTCGCGCCGTGAAATCGAAACCATGATTTCTGCCGGACGCGTCAGCGTTGATGGCAAACTGGCGACGCTGGGCGATCGCATCGAAAATGATAAATCCCTGAAGATCCGTATTGATGGCCACGTGGTTTCTATCGCGGAATCCACCACGGAAGTGTGCCGGGTGCTGGCGTATTACAAACCGGAAGGTGAGCTTTGCACCCGCAACGATCCGGAAGGTCGTCCGACGGTGTTTGACCGCCTGCCGCGCCTGCGTGGTTCGCGCTGGATTGCCGTGGGTCGTCTGGATGTGAATACCTGCGGCCTGCTGCTGTTCACCACCGATGGTGAACTGGCGAACCGCCTGATGCATCCGAGCCGTGAAGTTGAACGTGAATACGCGGTACGTGTGTTCGGTGAAGTCGGCGATGATAAAATTCGCCAGCTGAGCAAAGGCGTGCAGCTGGAAGACGGCCCTGCCGCGTTCAAAACCCTGCGTTTTGCCGGTGGTGAAGGTATCAACCAATGGTACAACGTTACGCTCACCGAAGGCCGTAACCGTGAAGTGCGTCGTTTATGGGAAGCGGTAGGCGTGCAGGTCAGTCGTCTGATGCGTGTGCGTTATGGTGATATTCAGCTGCCTAAAGGCCTGCCGCGTGGTGGCTGGATGGAGCTGGAGTTACCGGCGGTAAACTATCTGCGCACCCTGGTTGAGATGCCGGAAGAGACGGTGACCAAAGTCGCAGTGGAGAAAGATCGCCGTCGCACGAAAGCGAACCAGATTCGCCGTGCAGTGAAACGTCACAGCCAGGTCAGCAACTCGCCACGTCGTAGCAGTAAACGCGGTTCCTGATTGAAGAATTGACGCCGCTTTTGCGGCGTCAGTTGTTTTTACCAGTCAATGCCCTGCTGGGCCTGAATTCCGGCATCAAACGCGTGTTTTACCGGGCGCATCTCCGTCACGGTATCGGCCATCTCCAGCAATGTACGATGGCAGCCGCGACCGGTAATGATCACCGTTTGCTCCAGTGGCCGTTGCAGCAAGGCAGTCACCAATTCATCCAGATCCAGATAATCCATGCTGACCATGTAGGTGATCTCATCAAGAATCACCAGATCCAGTTGCGGGTCCGCCAGCATGCGTTGCGCGTGTTGCCACACCTGCTGGCAGGCAGTGGTATCCGTGGCCCGGTTCTGCGTTTCCCAGGTAAAGCCGGTAGCCATCACCTGAAATTCCACCCCATGCTGCTCCAGCAGATTACGCTCGCCGTTGGGCCATTCCCCTTTAATAAACTGAATTGCCGCGACTTTTTTACCATGACCACAGGCGCGTAAGGCGGTGCCAAATGCTGCCGTGGTTTTGCCTTTCCCATTACCGGTAAACACGATGAGGATGCCACGGGTTTCACTGGCGGCGGCGATACGGGCATCGACCTGTTCTTTTAAACGCTGCTGGCGTTGCTGATGACGTTGTTCACTCATGCGCTGGCCGGTCCGGGTTTGCGTCCTGGCTGCGCATCAAAACTGATGCCGGTTTTTCGTCTGCTATCATCACCCATTAAATAAAGGTAGAGCGGCATCAAATCAGCCGGGGTTTTCAGCAGCCTGGCGTCTTCGTCCGGGAAGGCGCTGGCGCGCATTTTGGTGCGAGTGCCGCCTGGATTGATGCAATTCACCCGTAAATGGCGATTTTTATATTCATCAGCCAATACCTGCATCATGCCCTCGGTGGCAAATTTTGACACGGCATAAGCCCCCCAGCCCGCACGGCCAACCCGGCCTACGCTGGAAGTGGTGAAGATCAGGGAGCCGGCATCGGATTTCAGCAGTAATGGCAGCAGGGCCTGGGTGAGAAAAAAAGTGGCATCAAGGTTAATTTGCATCACCTGACGCCAGATATGCGGCTCCAGTTCGGCAAGCGGCACAATTTCACCGAGAATGCCAGCGTTGTGCAGCACCCCATCAAGGCGCGGCACCTGCTGGGCCAGCTGTTGTGCCAGGTGCTGGCAGCTTTCTGGCGTGGCATGGGCGAAATCCAGCAGCAGGAATGAAGCAGGTTTTTTGTTGAGCCGATTGATCGCCTGCTCCGTTTGTTGCAGCGTATCCGGATTACGGCCCAGCAGGATCACCTGCGCGCCATAACGCGCATAGGTTAAGGCAGCTTCGCGGCCAATGCCGTCAGAAGCGCCGGTGACCAGGATAATACGATTTTCCAGCAGATCGCTTTTAGGTTGATAATGCACAGCGATGTCCTTTGCACAGGTCAGAAGGTTTTTGGGTTTTATGCCTCAAAATGGCGTTCGGTGCAATCGCTCAACCGTGCATTCTGTGCCGCCTGCAGGCAATTCAGGCGACGAACGTCAGCAAAGCGGGTAAACTCAGCCTTTGTCTGTAATTCACTGTTTAATAAGGCGGCAGAATGGATTTACTCTCCAGCTATGGATTATTTCTGGCCAAGGCCGTCACCGTGGTGGTGACGATCGCAGCTATTGTTCTGATTGTGCTCAATGCGGCGCTGCGTAAACGTCACAGCGGCGGTCAGCTGCGCTTAACCCATCTGGATGAAGACTACCGCCAGATGAAAGAAGATTTGCAGCTGGCGAAAATGAAGCCGCAGATGCAAAAAGTCTGGCTGAAACAGCATAAAAAAGACGAGAAGCAGAAAGCAAAAATCGCCAAACGCAATGCCAAAGCCGGTGTGGCGGAAGCGGAAAAACCGACGCTCTATGTGCTGGAATTTAAAGGCAGTATGGATGCCGGGGAAGTCAGTTCGCTGCGTGAAGAGATCTCCGCCGTGCTGGCAGTGGCCACTCCGGGCGATGAAGTGCTGCTGAAACTGGAAAGCCCCGGCGGGGTGGTGCACGGCTATGGCCTGGCGGCATCGCAGCTGCAACGGTTACGTGATGCGGGCCTGACGCTGACGGCAGCGGTCGATAAGGTCGCCGCCAGCGGTGGTTATATGATGGCGTGCGTGGCCGATCGCATTGTTGCGGCACCTTTCTCGATTGTTGGTTCGATCGGGGTTGTGGCGCAAATCCCCAATTTCAATCGTCTGCTGAAGCGTAACGATATCGATGTGGAGCTGCACACCGCGGGTCAGTACAAACGTACCCTGACGCTGTTTGGTGAAAATACCGATGAAGGGCGGGAAAAGTTTCGCGAAGATCTGAACGAAACGCATCAGCTGTTTAAAGATTTTGTCCATCAGATGCGCCCGACGCTCGATCTGGAGAAGGTCGCGACCGGTGAGCACTGGTATGGTCGCCAGGCATTGGATCTGGGTCTGGTTGACGAAATTGGCACCAGCGATGCGCTGATTATCCATCAGATGGATCGTTTTACCGTGCTCGGCGTGCACTATGCACGCAAACGCAAAATGATCGATCGCGTGACCCATAGCGCCAGCCTGGCAGCGGAGCGGGTAATTCTGAAAATGTGGCAGCGTGGCAATAAGCCGCTACTGTAAAACGACCCGGCTCCGGCCGGGTTTTTTTATTCCAGGTGATAGTGGGAAGAAAAGGTCACCGCCAGGTATTTGAACACGTTAAATACGGCAGTGGTTTTGGCCGTGGGTAAGCCTTGTTCATCAAGAAAGAACGGGCCGCGAAACACCAATACCTCGCCTTGCTGGAGGACCTCATTGGCTTCCATACCGGCGAAATAATCATCGTGTTCTTTGATAAGCAGATTGGCTTTTTCCAGTAACACCTGGCGTGAAATGGATTCCGTAAATGCTGACATTATTCACTCCTTTTTTGACAGTCACTTTTCTCCTTCTATATTACTTGCCAGCGAGTGGCAGGTGCAAATCCGTGGCAACAGACAAAACTGGCGCAAAATTAAACAGAGTGCTAATTAAGTTGCGTAACGGATTTTATCAGGTAGAGTGTGGGCGATTCAGATTTCAGGGAGATCACACCGGGATGTGTGATACTGTCAGATGGAAAACTCGCTCCTAATCATAAAGTTGCATAAGTCGATGCAATCTGACCTGAGATTGTCCCGGTTGCCTTGAAAAGTGAAAAAGTGGCAGCAATATTGAACCCATTGGGTTTTAGGGTCTCCAATCCTCTCCCGTTTATCAGGACGTTTCAATTAGGTAAAGGTACATATGGGTAAAGCACTCGTCATCGTTGAGTCCCCGGCAAAGGCCAAAACAATCAATAAATACCTCGGTAATGACTACGTGGTGAAATCCAGCGTCGGTCATATCCGTGATTTGCCGACCAGTGGTTCAACGACCCGTAAAAGTGCCGACGGGGAAAAAGCGAAACCCGCCGGTAAGAAGGTAAAGAAAGATGAAAAAGCCGCGCTGGTGAACCGCATGGGCGTGGATCCATGGCATGGCTGGCAGGCGGATTATCAAATTCTGCCTGGCAAAGAGAAGGTGGTTTCAGAACTGAAAAGCCTTGCTGCCGATGCTGACCACATCTATCTCGCAACCGACCTTGACCGCGAAGGGGAAGCCATTGCCTGGCATCTGCGCGAGGTTATCGGTGGCGACGACAAGCGTTTTAGCCGCGTGGTGTTTAACGAAATCACCAAAAATGCGATTCGTCAGGCGTTTGATAAACCGGGCGAACTGAATATCGAACGTGTTAATGCCCAGCAGGCGCGCCGTTTTATGGACCGTGTGGTGGGTTATATGGTTTCTCCACTGCTATGGAAGAAAATCGCCCGTGGCTTGTCTGCCGGTCGTGTGCAGTCAGTGGCGGTGCGTCTGGTCGTGGAGCGCGAGCGCGAAGTCAAAGCCTTCGTCCCGGAAGAATACTGGGAAATTGATGCTGACTTAGTCACGCCAAAAGGCGATGCGCTGGCAATGCAGGTGACGCATCAGGGTGATAAGGCGTTCCGCCCGGTTAACCGTGAACAGACCCATGCGGCGGTGGCATTGCTGCAGAAAGCCCGCTATGACGTGTTGGATCGTGAAGATAAACCGACCAGCAGCAAGCCTTCTGCGCCTTTTATTACATCAACCCTGCAACAGGCTGCCAGCACGCGTCTTGGCTTCGGTGTGAAGAAAACCATGATGATGGCACAGCGTCTATACGAAGCGGGCCACATTACTTATATGCGTACTGACTCCACCAACCTGAGTCAGGATGCTATCGCCATGGTACGCGGTTATATCGACCAGAATTTTGGTAAGAAATACCTGCCAGAGACAGCAAACACTTACGCCAGCAAAGATAATTCACAGGAAGCGCACGAAGCGATTCGCCCTTCTGATGTGGAGGTGGTGGCGGATAAACTGAAAGATATGGAAGCCGATGCGCAGAAGCTTTATCAGCTGATTTGGCGTCAGTTTGTTGCCTGCCAGATGGTGCCGGCTCAGTATGACTCCACCACGCTGACCGTTGGCGCGGCTGATTTCAAACTGAAAGCCAAAGGACGTACTTTGCGCTTTGATGGCTGGACTCGTGTCATGCCTGCGCTGCGTAAAAATGATGAAGATCTGACACTGCCGCCGGTGAATGTTGGCGATGTGCTGGATCTCAAAGAGTTGCTGCCGAGCCAGCACTTTACCAAGCCGCCAGCCCGTTTCAGCGAAGCTTCGCTGGTGCGTGAGCTGGAAAAACGGGGTATTGGCCGTCCTTCTACTTATGCATCCATTATCTCGACCATTCAGGATCGTGGTTATGTGCGGGTTGAGAACCGTCGCTTTTACGCGGAAAAGATGGGTGAAATCGTCACCGATCGTCTGGAAGAGAATTTCCGCGAGCTGATGAATTACGACTTCACCGCGCACATGGAAGATAGCCTCGACCAGGTGGCGAATAATCAGGCTGAATGGAAGGGCGTACTGGATTCTTTCTTTAGCGATTTCAGCCAGCAGCTGGATCAGGCCGAGAAAGAACCGGAAGAGGGCGGCATGCAGCCGAACCAGATGGTGCTGACTTCCATCGATTGCCCAACCTGCGGACGTAAGATGGGTATTCGCACTGCCAGCACCGGCGTATTTCTCGGATGCTCTGGTTATGCCTTGCCGCCGAAAGAGCGTTGTAAGCAGACCATCAACCTGATCCCGGAAAACGAAGTGCTGAACGTGCTGGAAGGCGATGATGCGGAAACCAACGCATTACGCGCCCGCCGCCGTTGCCAGAAATGCGGCACTGCGATGGACAGCTACCTGATTGATAATCAGCGCAAGTTGCATGTCTGTGGTAACAACCCGGAATGTGACGGCTACGAAATTGAGCAGGGCGAGTTCCGTATCAAAGGTTATGACGGCCCCATCGTTGAATGCGAAAAATGTGGTTCTGAAATGCACCTGAAAATGGGGCGTTTTGGTAAGTACATGGCCTGTACCAACGACGAGTGTAAAAACACCCGTAAAATCCTGCGTAACGGTGAAGTCGCGCCGCCGAAGGAAGATCCGGTGCCGTTGCCGGAACTGCAGTGCGAGAAATCGGATGCCTATTTCGTTTTGCGTGATGGCGCCGCGGGTGTGTTCCTGGCTGCCAATACCTTCCCGAAATCGCGCGAGACCCGTGCGCCGCTGGTGGAAGAGTTACAGCGTTTCGCCGACCGCCTGCCGGAAAAATTGAAATATCTGGCAGAAGCGCCTGCCGCCGATCCGGAAGGCAATAAAACGATGGTGCGCTTTAGCCGCAAGACTAAGCAGCAATACGTCGCCTCAGAAAAAGAAGGCAAAGCGACCGGCTGGTCCGCCTTCTATATCGACGGCAAATGGCAGCAAGCGAAGAAGTAATCTCCTCAAGGCCAGCGTTTGCTGGCCTTTTTCCCATCCTTATAGCTAATCGTTCTACATTCTTTCTTTAACTGATATAGTGGTTATAGATTTTACGTTTCGCTGACACGCATTCCCTGAAATACCTCAACCAGGGCGGAAACACGCTCATGGGGGATTGCTACTCTGTCGCCTACCGGGAAGATATAACTATGAAATTGCAGCAGTTGCGTTACATCGTTGAAGTGGTCAATCACAACCTCAATGTTTCTTCTACCGCAGAAGGCTTGTACACTTCGCAGCCGGGCATCAGTAAACAAGTCAGAATGCTGGAAGATGAATTGGGCGTGCAGATTTTTGCCCGCAGTGGCAAACATCTGACGCAGGTTACCCCAGCCGGCGAAGAAATCATCCGCATTGCCCGCGAAGTGTTATCCAAAGTTGATGCGATCAAATCGGTTGCCGGTGAGCATACCTGGCCGGATAAAGGTTCCCTCTACGTTGCGACCACCCATACTCAGGCACGTTATGCGCTGCCGGGAGTGATTAAAGGCTTTATAGAACGCTATCCACGCGTTTCCCTGCATATGCATCAAGGCTCGCCGACCCAGATTGCTGAAGCGGTTTCTAAAGGTAATGCCGACTTCGCTATTGCCACCGAGGCGCTGCATCTCTACGACGACCTGATTATGCTGCCGTGCTATCACTGGAACCGGGCGATAGTGGTGACGCCGGACCATCCGCTGGCAGGGAAAGCGCAGGTGACGATAGAGGAGCTGGCAGAGTTTCCGCTGGTGACTTACACCTTCGGCTTTACCGGACGCTCCGAACTGGATACCGCGTTTAATCGTGCGGGACTGACGCCCCGTATCGTCTTTACCGCTACCGATGCGGATGTCATCAAGACCTATGTCCGCCTGGGATTAGGTGTGGGGGTGATTGCCAGCATGGCGGTGGACCCGGTTTCCGACCCGGATTTAGTACGCATTGAAGCATCAGAGATCTTTACCAATAGCACCACCAAGATTGGTTTCAGACGCAGTACCTTCCTGCGTAGTTATATGTATGATTTTATTCAGCGTTTTGCTCCGCATCTGACCCGTGATGTGGTGGATACCGCCGTGGCATTGCGCTCCAATGAAGATATTGAAGCCATGTTCCGTGATATCAAGTTACCCTTCAAGTGATCCCCTAACTTGTTATTTTCCCGGGGTGCCTGGCTGGCACCCTCAGATTTTTCCTTACTTAGCGCCATCCGTAGCTCAAAAATTTTCATTATTTTTTTGTAAATGAAACATCGGTCACATGTTTTTTCATTGTTAGTTCTTAAATGCGAATTAGTACACATTTTTTACTTTACCGCTTTGCGAGATCCCAGGAATATTCCCATACTCCAGTTAAGAGTTGATGGGAAAGGGCTTTTTATCTGGCCCGGTAAATTAAGGTTGAATTAAGATTGGATCTAATTTTGATTTAACCCAAATTTACAATGTAACTTTTTAATTAATAGTTTGCTTAGTTATTAAATTTATCTCATCAGTTTCTGGCATTTTGATAAATAGCATTAATCGTTGTGCTCAATAAAAATAACTGGATTTTTGGTCTTAACGCGTTTAGGATTCGTCCTAAATCTTAATCGATGTCATCAATTGTTTTATTGAGAGTGATTATCAAAAACTATGGCTACGAGATTAACTGTACAACCGGATTTCCGGGCTAAAAGCACCAAGGTTGAGCGTTCAGGTAACATCCGTCGCAAAGCCTGGTTGACTGTCTTCGCTGCATCAGCCTTGTTCTGGGTAGTGGTGGCACTAATGATTTGGCGTATGTGGGGTTAAGCCATGTGGGCAAATACACTCAGTAGTAAATCTCAGGTTTCTGCACGTCAGCCGAACACGCCTGCGTGTAAAGCGAAAGATGCTGCCAGCACTGAACAGGATGGGGTGATTCCTTCATCGTGGGAACTGAGTGAAAAGCAGCGTCACTTTATTGAATCATTCATGGATCCGAAGTCCAAATAACGCAGGTCTGCGTTCTGCTCTTAAAATATCAACGATTAGTCCTTCTTTTCCGGGTTATCCGGCGGGCAATTTCAAAGCCCTTCCTTTAGCACTCAGCATATAAAAATGGTGTCATCAGCTCTGGCTGAGGACGTTATCCCTTTTTACCCGGAATCCGGGAGGGAGTGACTCTATGAATGCAACGACAACAATGTCATGGTTCAGCATATATGCCTTTTCATTCCTTTTTTGGGCCGCTGCCGTGTGGATGATAATGTAATCCAATAACTCAAATTGTTTCGCTTTTTAAATGCCTCGACCCATGGTCGGGGCATTTTTGTTGGTAATTAAATACCTGCCTGAATGTGTCAATTCGTGTTGTTATCAAAACGTTAACAAGAATGTGGTCTATCTTTAAGCTAAACCTTGTGGTTACTGAGGTTAAGAGAGCCATTATTCAGGAGGAGCTATGTCGACGTTACGCGAGCAGAGTCAGGAGACACTGAAAGTTGATAAAAATACCTGGCAGTATTACAGCCTGCAAAAAGCATCCCACCAGTTAGGTAATATCGATCGCCTGCCCAAATCAATGAAAGTTCTGCTGGAAAATCTGCTGCGCTGGCAGGATGAGGACTCGGTAACGGCGGATGACATTCAGGCGCTGGTGGCATGGCAAAAAGATGCTCATGCCGATCGTGAGATAGCTTACCGACCGGCACGGGTGCTGATGCAGGACTTTACCGGCGTACCCGCCGTGGTCGATTTGGCGGCGATGCGCGAAGCAGTAAAACGTCTTGGCGGCGATGTCGCAAAGGTGAATCCGCTTTCGCCGGTAGATTTAGTGATTGACCACTCGGTCACGGTTGACCACTTCGGTGACGATGAGGCTTTTGAGGAGAATGTCCGGTTAGAGATGGAACGTAACCATGAACGTTATGTTTTCCTGCGCTGGGGACAGAAAGCCTTTAATCGGTTTCGTGTCGTGCCACCGGGCACCGGTATTTGCCATCAGGTGAATCTTGAGTATCTCGGTAAATCCATCTGGCATGAAAACGTGGATGGCGAGGAAGTGGCTTATCCCGACACGCTGGTAGGCACTGATTCACACACCACCATGATTAACGCACTCGGCGTGCTGGGGTGGGGCGTGGGGGGTATCGAAGCGGAAGCCGCGATGCTCGGCCAGCCGGTGTCGATGCTTATTCCTGATGTGGTCGGCTTTAAACTTACCGGGAAATTGCGTCCCGGCATCACCGCAACCGATCTGGTCTTAACCGTTACGCAGATGCTGCGTAAACATGGCGTGGTTGGTAAGTTCGTCGAATTCTATGGAGATGGACTGGCGGATCTGCCATTGGCTGACCGGGCGACCATTGCCAATATGTCGCCGGAGTACGGTGCAACCTGCGGTTTCTTCCCGATTGATGATGTCACCCTGAGTTATATGACCCTGACGGGCCGCGATAGCGTGCAGGTACAACTGGTGGAAGCCTACGCCAAAGCGCAGGGGATGTGGCGTAACCCGGGAGATGAACCCATATTTACCAGCACCCTGGCGCTGGATATGAATGATGTGGAATCCAGCCTCGCCGGTCCAAAACGCCCGCAGGATCGTGTTTCTCTGGGTGATGTCCCTGCGGCTTTCGCCGCCAGTAATGAACTGGAATTAAATCAGGCACAGAAACCGCATAAAAGCGTCAGTTATCGCGACAGCGAAACCGGCGACAGCTATCAACTGGATGATGGGGCAGTGGTGATCTCCGCGATCACCTCCTGCACCAATACTTCGAATCCCAGCGTGCTGATGGCGGCAGGTTTGCTGGCGAAAAAAGCCGTTGAAAAAGGGCTGATGCGTAAACCCTGGGTGAAAGCGTCGCTGGCTCCAGGTTCTAAAGTGGTTTCTGATTATCTGGCCGTGGCCCAACTGACCCCTTACCTTGATGAGCTGGGCTTCAATCTGGTGGGCTACGGCTGTACCACCTGTATCGGTAACTCGGGGCCGTTGCCCGACAGCATCGAGAGCGCGATTAAAGAAGGCGATTTGACCGTCGGGGCTGTACTTTCGGGTAACCGTAACTTTGAGGGGCGTATCCATCCCCTGGTAAAAACCAACTGGCTGGCCTCGCCGCCGCTGGTGGTGGCTTATGCTCTGGCGGGTAATATGAAGGTCAATCTGCAAAGCGATCCCCTCGGCCAGGATCAGCGCGGCCATGATGTTTATCTGAAAGACATCTGGCCGTCGCCGGAAGAAATTGCCGAGGCGGTCCAGAAGGTGACCAGTGATATGTTCCATAAAGAGTATGCCGAAGTGTTTGATGGCACACCGGAATGGCAACAAATCAAGGTGAGCGAAGCCGCCACTTACGACTGGGATGAAGGTTCCACCTATATTCGGCTGTCACCGTTTTTTGACGATATGGAAAAAACACCCAAACCGGTGCAGGACATCACTGGCGCTCGTATTCTGGCGATGCTCGGTGATTCGGTCACCACCGACCACATCTCACCGGCCGGTAGTATCAAGGCGGAAAGTCCGGCGGGGCGTTATCTGCTGGCCCATGGCGTGGAGCGTAACGACTTCAACTCCTATGGCTCACGCCGTGGTAACCATGAGGTGATGATGCGCGGCACCTTTGCCAATATCCGTATCCGCAATGAGATGGTCCCTGGCGTGGAAGGGGGCTACACCAAACATTACCCCAGCAATGAGCAGCTGGCGATTTACGATGCCGCAATGAAGTATCAGCAGGAGGGTGTTGCGCTGGCGGTGATAGCTGGCAAGGAGTATGGCTCCGGCTCAAGCCGCGACTGGGCGGCAAAAGGGCCGCGCCTGCAAGGCGTGCGGGTGGTGATTGCCGAGTCGTTTGAGCGCATCCATCGTTCAAACCTGATTGGTATGGGGATTCTGCCGCTGGAATTCCCTCATGGAGTGACGCGCAAAACCTTAAAATTGACGGGCGAGGAGCATATTGATGTGGCAAACCTTGCGCAGCTAAAACCGGGCTGTACGGTTAACGTGACCCTGACCAGAGCTGATGGCAGCCGTGAAACGCTGGAGACGCGCTGTCGTATTGATACGGGGAATGAGCTGACCTATTACCAGAATGATGGCATTTTGCACTACGTCATTCGTAACATGCTGAACTAAGAAAAAGCCGGGATAATCCCGGCTTTTTTATTACGACTTCGGCAACAGATGCCCCATCTTTTCCGCTTTGGTATCGAGGTAATGGGCATTCTTTGGATTGCGACCGACGATTAACGGCACGCGCTCAACAATATTGATGCCAGCTTCGCTGAGAATCTCCACTTTACGCGGGTTGTTGGTCAGCAAGCGCACTTCATTGATCCCCAGCAGCTTGAACATATCAGCACACAAGGTGAAATCACGTTCATCTGCCGCGAAGCCCAACTGATGGTTGGCTTCTACGGTATCAAAGCCTTTATCCTGCAATGCATAGGCACGAATCTTGTTTAACAGGCCGATATTGCGACCTTCCTGACGATGATAAAGCAGCACACCGCGGCCTTCTTCGGCGATCGCCGTCAGCGCCGCTTCAAGCTGGAACCCGCAATCACAGCGCAGGCTGAATAAAGCATCACCCGTCAGACATTCAGAATGGACACGCGCCAGCACCGCAGTGTGATCGCTAACATCACCATAAACCAGCGCGACGTGGTCGTGGCCAGTTGCCAGTTCTTCAAAACCAACCATCAGGAAATCTCCCCATGGCGTGGGCAGTTTGGCTTCTGCTACCCGTTTAAGCTGCATGTGACTCTCCAGAACCTTCATAGGATGCGCTATCATCATGATAACGCATGGGCCTGTGTGGCCCCAAAACTGACAATATTGTGCCACAACCTGACATCAGGCAGTTAATCAGTCAGAGTTATTGTAGTGATAAAGCACAATTATCTAAGCCGCAATGGTTATGTTATTCTTTTTTCAGCTAAAGTTATGCATTGCACAGTATGTTACGCGGTTGTAAGGGAAGGTGGATGTTAAAGATCGTACAACGCACGACGTTTGGGGCGTTTTTATTGCTGATAATGCCACTGAGCGTCTGGCTTTCTGGCTGGCAGTGGCAGCCTGGATCCCATGGTGCGCTGTTGAAATTCCTGTTCTGGATGACGGAAACGGTCACCAGCCCCTGGGGAACGCTCACCAGCCTGCTTCTCAGCGCCTGGGTATTATGGTGTCTGCGTTTCCGTCTCAGGCCCGCTATTTTGCTGCTCATCATCATGAATGGCGCTATCCTCACGGGTCAGTACACTAAATCCTTTATTAAAGATCAGGTGCAGGAGCCTCGTCCCTACGTGATGTGGCTGGCAAAAAGTCATGGTCTCGATGAACGCCAGTTTTACGCGCTAAAACGTAAGCAGCGCAGTCAGGTGGTAGAGCAGCTGTTGGCAGACGATACGACGTTGCCAGGCTGGTTAAAAAAACACTGGGCATTTGAAACGGGTTTTGCCTTTCCTTCCGGTCATACCCTGTTTGCTGCCAGCTGGGCGTTGCTGATGATGGGTCTGCTGTGGCCGCGTCGTCATACTCTGACCATCGTGGCGGTGTTTGTCTGGGCCAGCCTGGTGATGGGCAGCCGCCTGCTGCTGGGGATGCATTGGCCGCGTGATTTGGTGATGGCAACGCTGATTTCCTGGTTGCTGGTGACGGTGGCAATATGGCTGGCACAGCGGTTTTGTGGTCCTCTCACTGTACCGCCGCCGGAAGCAAAAGAGATTGCACAGCGGGACGACGGATTGTAATTTTCCCATTCAACCCCATATTATTGATTGCACTTGCGTAAATCAGGCCGTTTGATGCGGTGATAGCAGCATCGGCGTCGCTTTTTTGGCATACTTCTACTGGATAACCTCAGACAGGATGCATTGTGAAATATTTGCTGATTTTTCTCGTGGTATTGGTCATTTTCATCATCTCCGTTACGCTTGGAGCGCATAACGACCAAATCATCACTTTTAACTATCTGCTGGCGCAGGGCGAATTTCGTATTTCAACATTGCTGGCTGGGTTGTTTGGTGCCGGATTTGTGCTCGGATGGGCAATTTGTGGGCTGTTCTGGTTACGATTACGGGTATCGCTGGCACACGCGCAGCGCAAACTGAAACGTATGCAGGCGCAGAATGAACAATCGACTGCGGTGACCACGTCGTCTTCCGCCGGTCGTCGGGATTAAGCTTCGATGCTTGAATTGCTGTTTCTGCTTCTTCCTGTCGCTGCAGCGTATGGCTGGTATATGGGCCGACGCAGTGCACAACAGGATAAGCAACAGGAAGCCAACCGCCTGTCGCGTGAATACGTTACAGGGGTTAACTTTCTGCTATCTAACCAACAGGACAAGGCTGTTGACCTCTTTCTCGACATGCTGAAAGAGGATAGTGGCACGGTTGAGGCCCACCTTACACTGGGTAACCTGTTTCGTTCCCGCGGTGAAGTTGATCGCGCCATCCGCATTCACCAATCATTAATGGAAAGTGCCTCACTCAGCTATGAACAGCGTTTGCTGGCGATACAACAGCTCGGTCGCGATTATATGGCTGCTGGCTTGTATGACCGTGCGGAAGATATGTTCAGCCAGCTGGTTGATGAGACCGATTTCCGTATTGGTGCATTGCAGCAGTTGCTGTTGATCCATCAGGCAACCAGTGACTGGCAGCAGGCGATTGAGGTGGCTGAGAAGCTGGTTAAGTTGGGCAAGGATAAGCAGAAGGGGGAAATTTCTCACTTCTATTGTGAACTGGCGCTGCAGGCGCTCAGCAGTGATGATCTTGATCGTGCGATGTCGCTGCTGAAAAAAGGCGAAGCGGCGGATCGACAGAGTGCGCGTGTTTCAATTATGACCGGCCGCATCCTGATGGAGCAGGGCGAATACGCGAAAGCGGTGGAACGTCTGCAACGGGTGCTGGAGCAGGATAAAGAGCTGGTAAGCGAAACTTTGCCGATGCTGGAAACCTGCTATCAACGTATGGAAGAGCCTGAACAATGGGCGCAGTTCCTGCAGCGTTGTGTGGAGGAGAATACCGGAGCGGCGGCAGAGCTTTATCTCGCCGATATCATTGAGCAGCAGCAAGGCCCTGAAGCGGCACAGTTGTACATCAATCGCCAGCTGCAACGCCATCCGACCATGCGAGTGTTCCATCGCCTGATGGATTTTCACCTGCATGAAGCGGAAGATGGCCGCGCTAAAGAAAGTCTGATGGTCTTGCGCGATATGGTTGGCGAGCAGATTCGCACCAAGCCGCGCTATCGTTGCCAGAAATGTGGCTTCACCGCGCATGCGCTTTACTGGCACTGTCCATCCTGCCGCGCCTGGTCTTCAGTAAAACCTATTCGTGGACTTGACGGCCAGTAATGGTCGTCATTATAAAAAAAATAGCGATATAGTTACAACATACAAATGGCAGCTCCACATTGACAAGCTCTGGCCAAGTGATGCCAGCAGCCAATCAGGGGGTTAATCGCAGTACTGCGATTGTCGTCACCAGGACACGCAGGTAGAATGCTTGCCGTTTGTCTAACGCGCCTGCGGGTGCCTGTAACTGAGGAAACGTTATGCCTGTTACCACTTCACCTATTCTGGTGGCACTCGACTATCATAATCTCGACAGCGCACTGCAATTTGTCGATCGGATCGACCCCAGCCAATGCCGTCTGAAAGTTGGCAAAGAGATGTTCACGCTGTTTGGCCCATCGCTGGTAAAAACGCTACAGGCGCGTGGTTTCGAGATTTTCCTCGACCTCAAATTTCATGATATCCCTAACACCACGGCACATGCCGTTGCTGCGGCAGCGGATTTGGGCGTGTGGATGGTGAATGTGCACGCCAGCGGCGGGGCGCGCATGATGAATGCGGCGCGTGAGGCGCTGGTGTCATATGGTAACGATGCTCCATTGTTGATTGCCGTAACGGTACTGACCAGCATGGATGAAGAGGATCTCAAAGGTCTGGGTATTACTCTGTCACCGGCGGCGCAGGCAGAACGTCTGGCGCGCCTGACACATGATTGCGGTCTTGATGGCGTGGTCTGCTCCGCTCAGGAAGCCGCGCATTTTAAGCAGGTGATTGGCAGGGATTTTGCGCTGGTCACGCCGGGTATTCGTCCGGCAGGCAGCGATGCGGGCGATCAGCGTCGCATTATGACACCGCAGCAGGCAAAGCAGGCTGGGGTTGATTATATGGTGATTGGGCGTCCGATCACCCAATCAGCCGATCCTGCGGCGACATTGCAGCAAATTCTGCGCAGTTTACAGGAGGGCTAATGGCTCAGGACAATCCGCTGGTTTATTCCACCGAAACCGGGCGTATTACACCCGCTGAAGAGAAAGCACAGCGGCCGAAAGGCGATGGCGTGGTGCGTATTCAGCGCCAGACCAGTGGTCGCAAAGGTAAGGGCGTCTGCCTGATAACCGGTGTCGACCTGGATGATGATGCGTTAGCGAAACTGGCTGCCGAACTGAAGAAAAAGTGTGGCTGTGGTGGCGCAGTGAAAGATGGCGTGATTGAAATTCAGGGCGACAAGCGCGATCTGCTTAAATCGTTGCTGGAAGCCAAAGGGATGAAAGTGAAACTCGCTGGCGGCTAAATAAAAGCAGGGCCACTCAATGAGTGGCCCTGTACTGTAGATGCGCTGCGTAGCCTTATATTATGTAGGGTCCTTTAGTGGACCTGATGGCCGATAATGCCACCCACTGCGGCACCACCAATGGTACCCAATGCACTGCCGTTAGTCAGAACCGAACCACCAATCGCGCCAGCACCCGCACCGATGGCGGTGTTACGATCGCGTTTGGACCAGTTTGAACAACCGCTCAGGGTGATAACTAAAGTGGTCGCCAGTACGGCTGCGGTCAGACGTTTCATTGTTGTTGTCATAAACTTCTCCTTGATTGTACATACAGAGGCAACCCTTAAAGTATAGGCGTTGCTCCCTGAAACTGTTTCACACCGTTATGTCATCACGGTCCTCATCCTTAAGCCTGCAATCCGCAGCCCGAATGCGAAAACAGCGTGTTAACCTTGCCGCAGGGGAGCAAAAGCGCTCCACGGTTGGCTGGGGACAAGTCTAATCATTACGGAATTTTTCCGAAGATAGAAAACTCCTAATTCACGCCACATTTTTACGCCCTCAGCCACTTTCCGCTGCTTTTACAGCCATTCCCTCCATAACGTTTTTGCCGCAGGCTTTGCACAATTTCTCCATCACATCTTGCTGGAGAAAAAACATGCTGGAAGCGTTGAAACAACAGGTACTGGAAGCCAATCTGGATTTACCACGTTATAACCTGGTGACCTTTACCTGGGGCAATGTCAGTGCTATCGACCGTGCCAGCGGCTTACTGGTGATCAAACCTTCCGGGGTGAAATACGCCAACATGCAGCGCGACGACATGGTGGTGGTGGAACTGGAAAGCGGCAAGGTGGTGGAGGGGAAAATGCGCCCATCATCAGATACCGCAACGCACCGTGCGCTGTATCTTGCCTGGCCGGATATTGGCGGTATCGTGCATACCCATTCGCGTCACGCTACCATCTGGGCGCAGGCCGGGCGGGATATCCCGGCCTGGGGAACCACTCATGCTGACGATTTCTATGGCACCATTCCCTGCACCCGGGCGATGGAGCGGGAAGAAATTGAACAGGAGTATGAGTGGAACACCGGGCAGGTGATCATCGAAACTTTCGCTAAACGCGAGATCGCCCCGACGGCCATCCCTGCCGCGTTAGTCAATTCTCATGGCCCCTTTGCCTGGGGTAAAGATGCCGATGCCGCCGTACATAGCGCGGTGGTGCTGGAAGAAGTCGCCTATATGGCGCTGCATACGGAACAGCTACGTCAGGAGCTACCCTCAATCTCACAAACCCTGCTGGACCTGCACTACCTGAGAAAGCACGGCAAAAATGCCTGGTATGGGCAGAAGTGACAAACACTGACAGGGCGCCATCTGGCGCCCTTTTTTATCGGCCAAATCGAACTGGTATGGCGAGCATGATCAAAAAATAAAATGATAAACCAATAAAAATAAAACAACGTTTCATAAATACATTAGGGATCACTTTTTTGCCAGTCTGGAGCCGTTATCTTGCCTGCCATGCCTGTTGGCAAAGTTTAACGCACCTCCCTCTGGCTCAGTACAGGTGACACTAATATGCATATCAAACGTGCAATCGATAAAATCCCTGGCGGCATGATGTTGATCCCGCTGTTTCTTGGCGCGCTTTGCCACACCTTTTCGCCCGGCGCGGGCAAATACTTCGGTTCGTTCACCAATGGACTCATGACCGGCACCGTACCCATTCTTGCTGTGTGGTTCTTCTGTATGGGCGCATCCATCAAACTCAGTGCCACCGGTACCGTGTTACGCAAATCCGGTACGCTGGTGCTGACCAAAATTGCCGTGGCTTGGGTCGTGGCAGCCATCGCTTCACGCGTGATGCCGGAAAATGGCGTTGAAGTGGGCATGTTTGCCGGCCTTTCCACCCTGGCGTTAGTGGCCGCGATGGATATGACCAACGGGGGATTGTATGCCTCGATCATGCAGCAATATGGTTCCAAAGAAGAAGCAGGGGCTTTTGTGCTGATGTCGCTGGAATCAGGGCCACTGATGACCATGGTGATTCTCGGTACCGCAGGCATCGCCTCGTTTGAACCTCACGTATTTGTCGGTGCGGTGCTGCCATTCCTCGTCGGTTTTGCGCTTGGCAACCTCGACCCGGAATTGCGTGATTTCTTCGGCAAAGCCGTGCATACCCTGATTCCGTTTTTTGCCTTCGCGCTCGGCAATACTATTGATTTAACGGTGATCGCGCAGACCGGTTTACTCGGTGTTCTGCTGGGCGTCGCGGTGATCATCATCACTGGTATTCCGTTAATCCTTGCCGATCGTCTGATTGGCGGTGGCGATGGTACCGCAGGTATTGCCGCCTCCAGCACCGCTGGCGCAGCGGTGGCAACGCCGGTATTGATTGCCGAAATGCTGCCACAATTTAAACCGGTTGCCCCGGCGGCAACCGCGCTGGTGGCGACATCGGTAATTGTTACTTCAGTATTGGTTCCCATCATTACGGCGCTTTATTCACGTCGCGTTAAGCGTTTTCATGTTGCAGCAGGGCAACGCGCGGCCATCAAGTAACCCCGCTAATCTTTCCCCGACCCCTGTGTCGGGGAAATCTCTGGAATTTGCTATATAAATCAATCTCTCATTTGGTCTGGCCTCACTCTGGATTACGCTGATATTGCGTTCAACGCATCATATAAACAGAGGATGAGACTATGACAGTGATTAACCAACCTACATGCAGATTGTTCACCGAAGTCGGACAAACCACGCAGCTGGCTGCCTATTATGAGGAAGGGCGGCACACCATGTGGATGATGCTGCGGGCGCAACCGCGTCCCAGCTTTAACCACGAACTCATCGAGGAGATCATGAACCTGAGCTACGCCGCGCAGCGTTCCGGTCTGCCGATTGATTTCTGGGTGACGGGATCGCTGGTACCACAAATGTTTAATGCCGGGGGCGATTTGCGTTTCTTTGTAGAATGCATTCGCAACAACCGGCGTGAAGCATTACGTGCCTATGCCCGTGCCTGTGTGGACTGCATTCATTCAGCTGCGAAGGGGTTTGATACCGGGGCGGTCACGCTGGCGATGATTGAGGGCAGTGCGCTCGGCGGTGGTTTTGAAGCCGCCCTGGCGCATCACTTCATTCTGGCGCAGAACAGCGCACGCCTGGGGTTCCCGGAAATCGCCTTCAATCTGTTCCCCGGCATGGGGGGATACTCGTTAGTCGCGCGGCGTGCCGGGATGAAGCTAGCTGAAGAGTTAATTTGTGAAGGGGAGTCACACAGCGCGGAATGGTATGAAACCCGCGGACTGGTGGACAAAGTGTTCCAGCCGGGCGATAGCTATCGCGCTACGCGTACCTTCATCGATACCCTGCGTCCGAAATTGAATGGCGTACGGGCAATGCTGAAAGCGCGTCAGCGTGTGTTGCAACTCTCCAGGGCGGAGTTAATGGATATTACGGAGGATTGGGTTGATTATGCTTTCACGCTGGAACCGAAAGACATTGCCTACATGGAGCGTCTGGTGCAACTGCAGAACCGTCATAGCGCGTCCCTGCGCAAAGCCGGATAATCTCGCAGACCAGCGTTAAACGCGGGCAGGATGCTTAAGCCAATGCCCGAGCTGGTCTGCGGGCATTGGTTTCGCATAAAGATAACCCTGACGCCCATCGACGCCGTTAGCCATAACAAATTTTTCTTCGGCTTTGGTTTCAATACCTTCGGCAATCACCTGCAACTCAAGGGCTTTGGCCACTGCCATGATGGCACGCACCAACGACTGTGCCACCGGCTGCTTATTGATATTACGAATAAAGCTCTGATCCAGCTTGATTGCGTCAATGGGAACGCGCGCCAGCTGCGACAGCGATGAGTAACCGGTGCCGAAATCGTCGAGATGGACCTGCGCACCCAACTCCTGAAACTGCTTCATCAGCTTCAGCGCGTCGGCTTCGTTCTCGATCAGACAACTTTCGGTCAGTTCGATATCAATCGGACAATCCGTCAGGTTGCTTTCTGCCAGTGCCTGCTTCAGATCGCTATAAATGCTTTGATCAATCAGCTGCTTCGCCGAGACATTCACAGCAACCCGTAACCAGATGCCTTCCGCGCGCCAGGCGATCACCTGTTGCAGCACGTTGAGCATCACCCAGCGGCCAAGCGGCACAATCAGGCCGGATTCTTCCGCATAAGCGATAAAGTCTCCCGGTGGCACCAGACCACGTTCCGGGGAATTCCAGCGTACCAGCGCCTCGGCTGTACGCACCTCGCCATCGCGATCCACTTTCGGCTGGTAATACACCACCAGATGATCCTGCTCCAGCGCTTTACGCAGGTTGGTGTCGAGCCACAGATATTCAAAAACGCGTTGATTCATCTCACTGGCAAAGACGCAAAACTTACCGCGACCATTCTCTTTCGCGTGGTACATCGCGGTATCTGCGTTACGAATCAGGCTTTCACGATCTTCGCCATGCAGCGGGGCGAGGGCGATGCCAATCGAGCAACCGCTGTACACCTCAATCAGGCCGATACGGAATGGCTGACGCAGCCGTTCCAGAATGCGTGAGGCCATGGCTTCCAGCGCGGCCTGGCTGGTGTTTTCCGCCAGCACCACAAACTCGTCACCCCCCAGACGCGCCAGGGTTTGATCTTTCCCCAGGCAACTCAGGATGGCCAACGATACGGCCTGGAGCAACTGGTCGCCAAACATATGACCATAGGCGTCATTGACCTTTTTAAAATTATCCAAATCGAGGTAAACCACGCCGGTTTGCGCGCCTTTCGCCATCTCCAGAGCCAGACTAATTTGCTGATGAATAGCGTTGCGATTAGGTAAACCGGTGACGGTATCGGTATTGGCGAGTACGCGCAGACGCTCCTGGGCACGGCGTTCCTCGGTTATATCCGTTCCTGAACAGATGAGAAATATTTCATTTTTGCCACTGCCACTGTGGACGAACTTATTACGAAACAGAAACAGTCGTTGACCTTTTTTCGTCTTCACCCAACGTTCAACTTCGTAAGAACTCCCATCGCGAAAGAACCCGGCGATGTTGCGGCGTGATGCCTGGGCTTCCTGTTTGGTCATAAACAGCTGGAACACATTGCGGCCGATCACTTCGTGTTCTTTAAGGCCAGTGTATTCTTCACTTAACCGGTTGAAACGTTGAATATTTCCTCGCTGATCAAGGATGACAATCACCGAGTTGGCCTCAGAAACCACCTGTTCGGCAAACGAGAGGCCAAGGGTCAAATCACGGGCGACGGATGAGGTATCGCCCCAGGCAGAAGCGGTGCCCGCCCAGGTTGCCTGGTTCACTTTGCGGCCAACAAAATGCATCGGTACAGGGGTGCCGTGCAGCGATAACGTCAGGTTAATACTGGAAGTGATGACCGTCATGGCGCGCAGCAAACTCGCCTGCGCGGGGGTAAGGGGAACCGCCAGGTTAGTATGCGCATTTTCCTCTTCAGCAAAATGCAATGCATCGCTGTCTGCTGTCAGACGCCAATGAGGGCTGGTGGTGCCAAACAAAGTGTATAGCAACGTTTGCCCTTGTTCATCGGTCATGGAAACTTCCTCCGGGGGAATGCTCAGCAGGCGGTATCTCATTATTTTAGCAACAGTATTCATCCTCTTGCGTAAGCACAAGGTGCAATTCGAATATATTTTTGTTTAGATAAATGAATGGCACGAAAAAGCCCCAAAAATTTGGGGCTGGGCAGCATTAACAAGGGCATTTGCCCAGTTTTCCGGGTTCACTGGGAAAGCGGGCATTGAGGCAGTAGCGATAAAAATCGCGCTCATTCATCGGTGTCTGCCCGGGATGATGCAGACGCATATGCTGCAGATAATTTTGATAATCATGCACGCCGACCATTAAGCGAAAGCTTTGCTGCAAACCGCGCCACAATCGTTGCCAGCCGGTGCGTGGCGCATCAGTCGCCACGCTTGCCAGTGGCAGGCATTGCCGAATTTGCCATGCGCCTGCCGGTTTGCGGGAATGGTGAATAGCATCAGACATTACGCACCTCCTTACGCAGTGACACCGCCGACTCGTGTACGGTAGGCACTTCACTGCGCAATGCACGACGGATAACAAAGAATGCGGCGATAAGCATGGTCACTGCCACCAGCATAAAGAAGCCGCAAAGCAATGCATTTATCTGGTTACTGAAAACAATGGTTTGCATATCAGCCACGGTTTTGGCCGGTGCGATAATCACGCCTTCGTCCAGTCCCTTACGGAATTTGTTGGCCTGAGCAAGGAAACCAATCGAGGGCTTTTCGTGAAAAATTTTCTGCCAGCCAGCGGTCATTGAGGTGATAAACAGCCAGGCGGTGGGCAAAATGGTCACCCACGCGTACCGTTGTTTCTTCATTTTGAACAGCACGACAGTGCCAAGGATCAGCGCCATCGAGGCCAGCATCTGGTTGCCGATACCGAACAATGGCCACAGGGTATTGATGCCACCAAGCGGATCCACCACGCCCTGGTAGACAAAGAACCCCCAGCCTGCCACCGCGACGGTCGTCCCGGCCATATTGCCAATCCAGGAACGGTTATTCGCCAGTGATGGGACGACCGTGCCCACCAGATCCTGCACCATAAAACGACAGGCGCGGGTCCCCGCATCCACGGCGGTGAGGATAAACAGCGCTTCAAACAGGATGGCGAAGTGATACCAGAACGCCATCATTGCGCGGCTGTTGAATACCTCGGTGATGATGTGTGCCATGCCTACGGCAAAGGTCGGTGCGCCACCGGCGCGTGACAGAATGGTTTTTTCGCCCACTTCACCGGCAATCGAGGTCAGCATTTCCGGTGTCACCACAAAGCCCCAGCCATTAATCACCTGCGCAGCATTTTCGACTGTGGTGCCGATGAGCGCCGCGGGTGCGTTCATGGCGAAGTAGACGCCCGGATCAAGCACTGAGGCGCAAATCAGCGCCATGATGGCGACAAAAGACTCCATCAGCATCGCGCCATAGCCAATAAAGCGGATATGGCTTTCACGTTCTATCAATTTTGGCGTGGTGCCGCTGGAGACCAGCGCATGGAAGCCGGAGATCGCGCCACAGGCGATGGTGATAAACAGGAACGGGAACAACGCACCGGAGAACACCGGACCGCTGCCATCAATAAATTTGGTGACGGCGGGCATCTTCAGCTCTGGCATGGCAAACAAAATGCCGACGGCGAGGCCAATAATCACGCCAATTTTCAGGAAGGTAGAGAGGTAATCACGCGGGGCCAGCAGCAGCCACACCGGCAGTGAAGAGGCGACAAAGCCATAAATCACCAGCACCCAGGTCAGTTCGGTGCCTTTCAGGGTAAAGAACGGTCCCCAGAAAGGATGTTGTGCGATATCGCCGCCAAAAATGATCGCCGCCATCATCAGCACGAAGCCGATAATCGAGACTTCAGCGATTTTTCCCGGACGCAGGAAGCGCATATACACGCCCATAAACAAGGCGATCGGAATGGTGGCGGCGATGGTGAACAACCCCCACGGGCTGTTTGCCAGCGCTTTGACGACCACCAGGGCGAGGGCTGAGAGAATAATGATCATCACGCCCAGTGCGCCGAGCATGGTGATCACCCCGGCAAAGGCCCCGAGCTCCTGCCGCGCCATTTCGCCCAGCGAACGGCCATCACGACGGGTGGAGATAAACAACACCAGGAAATCCTGAACCGCACCGGCCAGCATCACGCCGACCAGGATCCAGATAGTGCCCGGCAGAAAACCCATTTGGGCGGCAAGGATTGGGCCGACCAGCGGACCGGCACCGGCGATGGCCGCAAAGTGATGGCCGAACAGCACCCACTTATTGGTCGGCACATAATCCAGACCATCATTGAAACGCTCCGCCGGAGTACGGCGACGATCATCCAGCTCGAAAATGCGGCGGGCGATAAACAGGCTATAGAAACGATAAGCAATGCTGTAACAGGCCACGGCAGCAATCACCAGCCAGACCGCGTTAACGTGTTCGCCACGGCTGAGCGCCAGCATGGCAAACGATGCGGCACCAATTAACGCCACCGCTAACCAGATCAATCCGGTTCTGACGTTGTTCATGAGTTAACTCCTTGTAGGGACCGGGAAAAATAAACGATCGAATACAACAAGTTAAAAATAATGTAATGGAATGTAAGCGACAGCTAATCGATGAAGAAGTGTGAAGCGGAGAACAAATTTAACAATTGTTTAATATGAAGGGGAAAAATGCGGGATAACGCCTGTTATCCCGCACAATTTCATGCTCAGGCAGCGGGGCGGGCCACGACGCTGCGTGTTTCCATACGCACTTCGGCGATGGTCACGTCGATGACATCCGTCACGCGGTAAGCGACTTCACCTTTGATCTGCACGGTGCCGTTTTCCTGCGAACACACCAGCTCATCACGTACAGCATGGAGGAACGGAGCAGGGATAAAGGCAACGGCACCATTTTCCAGCAGACGGACACGCATGCCGCCACGGGAAACGTCGATGATTTCGGCACTGAACTTACGATCGCTACCGGCAAACGGTGCGAGGAAGCGTGCGTACAGCCAGTCGCCGACATCGCGCTCGGCCATGCGGTTCAGACGACGGCGCTCACTCATTATGAGGGTCAGCTCATCCTGCGGACGTGCAATCGATTCACCACGAATGATGGCTTTCAGCAGGCGATGGTTGATCATATCGCCAGACTTACGAATCGGTGAGGTCCAGGTCGCGTAGGCTTCCAGACCGAGGCCGAAGTGCGGGCCTGGCTCAGTGCTGATCTCAGCAAAGGACTGGAAACGACGGATACGGCTGTCCAGAAATTGCGTTGGCTGGGCATCCAGCTCACGACGCAGCTGACGGAAACCGTCCAGCGTCGTGATGGCCTGTGGATCAACGGTGATACCGTGGCTAGCCAGCACGCCTGCCGCCTGTTCGGCGTTAGCGAGGTCAAAACCGGTGTGTACGTTGTAGATACCGAAGCCCAGCTTCTGTTGCAGCACTTTGGCGGCACAGACGTTTGCCAGGATCATCGCTTCTTCTACGATGCGGTTAGCGATACGGCGTGGCTCGGCAATGATATCCAGCACTTCACCTTTTTCACCCAGCACAAAACGATAGTCCGGACGATCTTTGAACACCAGCGCGTGCGTCTGACGCCAGTCGCTGCGTGCCAGGCACAGGCGATGCAGCAGACGAATCTGCTGGGCGATGCTGTCACTGGTCGGCTGCCAGCTACCACTGTTTTCCAGCCAGTCAGAAACCTCGTCATACACCAGCTTGGCTTTGGATTCGATCCATGCCGCGAAGAAGTGAATGTCGTCAGCCAGGCTGCCGTCTTTCAGTACGGTTACGCGGCAGGCCAGCGCCGGACGGCGCACGTTCGGACGCAGTGAACACACATCGTCAGACAGCTCACGCGGCAGCATCGGGATGTTGAAGCCCGGCAGATAGTTGGTAAAGGCGCGTTTCGCGGCCAGTTTATCCAGCGCGCTGCCTTCTGCAACGTATGCGGTCGGATCGGCAATGGCGATGGTCAGCAGCAGGTTGCCTTCGGCAGTCTCTTCTGCGTATAACGCATCGTCCATATCTTCGGTGCTGGCGCTGTCGATGGTGACGAAATCCAGCGCGGTGAGGTCTTCACGTTGCAGATGCTCGTCAATCATTGCACCAAAACCCACTTCCGGTGCTTCGCGCTCCAGATTGTGGCGCGACAGCGTCACCCACCACGGCGCCAGATGGTCGTCAGCAGTGGTGATAAATTCGGTCAGTTCAGCATAAAAACCACGGTCGCCTTTCAGCGGATGGCGGCGCATTTCGGCCACAGCCCAGTCACCGGCCTGGAAGTCATGGCTGACATCACGGGCAGCGCGACATTGAATGGCATCTTTCAGCAGCGGATGATCGGGCACGATTGACAGGCGGTCATCTTTTTTCTGTACGCGGCCGACAAAACGCGTCAGGAACGGCTCAACCAGGCTTTCCGGCTCGGCGCTCTCGCGATCTTTATCGGTGTGGATCACAGCAACAATGCGGTCACCGTGCATCACTTTCTTCATCTGCGGCGGTGGAATGAAATAGCTTTTCTGAGCATCAACCTCCAGAAAGCCAAATCCTTTTTCCGTACCTTTCACCACGCCTTCGGCGCGCGGGGTCTGCGCGTGGAGCTTCTCTTTCAGCTGCGCGAGCAGCGGGTTATCCTGGAACATAATTTTTTTAGTTTCGTGGCCTAAGAGCGGCTGACAGTTTTACGCGAATCATGCCCGCGCGGCAAGGCTAAAACAGGCTAAAAAGCCGCTTTACGCGGCTTTTTACCTTCTGATAACCCGCCGTCAGGCAATACGTTGGGTTGGCACAGCGGCGGTTAAGGCCAGCTTCACCGGCACTGACTTCGAAGTCGGGGTGCCGCTGCCGTCACCGTAGCTGGAAAGGGGCACCAGCGGGTTGGTTTCCGGATAGTAAGCAGCCAGATTGCCACGGGGAATATTATAGGGCACCAGTTTGAAACCGCTGACCCGGCGAGTGATACCGTCGTTCCACAGGGTTTCGATATCCACCAGTTCGCCTTCACTGAAACCGAGCGCCTGCATATCGTCCGGGTGGATAAACACCACTTCACGCTGGCCGTACACACCGCGATAACGGTCATCGAGGCCGTAGATGGTGGTGTTGTACTGGTCATGCGAACGCAGGGTTTGCAGGGTAAACGGCACCTCGACATCACCCAGCTGTGGGAACAGCGAAGTGGGCAGGGCCGCGTTGCTGAACTCGGCTTTCTGTGACGGGGTATTGAAACGCAGTTCTGCGGCGGCGTTGCCGAGGTAAAACCCACCCGGGAGATCACATTTGGTGTTGAAATCGCTAAAGCCTGGGATGGTGGCGGCAATGTGATTACGAATCAGATTGTAATCATCGGCCAGCGCCAGCCAGTCAATTTTCTCTTTGCCAAGGGTGGCATGGGCGATACCGGCGACAATTGCGGTTTCTGAACGTTGGGTGTCCGCCAGCGGAATACCGACGCCTTCCGACGCATGCACCATGCTGAATGAATCTTCCACGGTGATGAACTGGTTGCCGGTTGCCTGACGATCGCGCTCGGTACGGCCCAGAGTGGGCAGAATCAACCCCTCGTGACCGGGCACCAGATGGCTACGGTTCAGCTTGGTGCTGATATGCACGGTCAGACCACAACGTTGCAGCGCTTCTTCGGTCAACGGCGAGTCAGGTGCCGCCGCCGCCAGGTTGCCACCCAGTGCGATCAGGACCTTCACTTCGTCACGCAGCATGGCGTTGAGCGCTTCCACGGTGTTGTGGCCGTGCTCACGCGGCGGTTCGAAATCGAAATGTTTGCCCAGCGCATCAAGGAATGCCTTACTGGGTTTTTCATCAATGCCCATGGTGCGGTTGCCCTGCACATTACTGTGGCCGCGCACCGGGCACAGACCGGCGCCTTTTTTGCCCAGCTGACCAAACAGCAGTTGCAGGTTGACGATTTCACGTACGGTATCGACGGAATGTTTATGCTGGGTAATCCCCATTGCCCAGGTACAGATTACCCGGTCGGCGCTTTGATAGATGGCCGCGGCTTCGCGGATCTGCGCTTCGCTCAATCCGGACTGACGCACAATGTCGTCCCAGCGCGTGTTATCCACCGCCGTCAGATAGGCTTCCACACCCTGAGTGGCGGCGTTGATAAAGGTTTCGTCAAACAGACCTTTTTCTCCGGCGGCGATCAGCGCGCGATGGTTTTCCAGCAGCGTTTTTACCATGCCACGGATGGCCGCCATATCACCGCCCAGATTCGGCTGGTAATAGGCCGAACTGATGGTGCCCGCCATTGACGTCACCACTTCCAGCGGTTTTTGCGGATCGGCAAAACGCTCCAGACCACGCTCGCGTAGGGTATTGAAGGTGACGATACGCGCACCGTGATCGGCGGCGTGACGCAGGCTGTGCAACATACGTGGGTGGTTGGTGCCGGGATTCTGGCCGAAAACAAAAATCGCATCGGCATGATCAAAATCGTCGAGACGAATAGTGCCCTTGCCTACGCCAATGCTGCGTTTCAGGCCAGAGCCGCTGGCTTCGTGGCACATGTTGGAGCAGTCAGGGAAATTGTTGGTGCCCATCAGGCGGCCAAACAATTGATACAACCAGGATGCTTCGTTACTGGCGCGACCGGAGGTGTAAAGCTCCATCTGATCGGGGTGGTCCATCGCCTGTAAATGGCTGGCAACCAGCGCGAAGGCATCATCCCAGCTAATGGGTTCGTAATGGTCAGTGTCGCGGTTGTAGCGCAGCGGGTGGGTCAGACGGCCCTGATATTCGAGGAAATAATCACTTTGCTGATACAGCGTGCTGACGCTGTGCTGGGCGAAGAATGCCGGTTCAACTACGCGGCGCGTCGCTTCCCATGTCACCGCTTTGGCACCATTCTCACAGAAACTGAAGGTGCTTTTGTTGTCATCGCCCCAGGCACAGCCCGGACAGTCAAAACCGCGTGCTTTGTTCATACGCAGTAGATTACGCATGTTTTTCAGTGCAGCTTTACTGTCGAAGACGAAACGGGTGGTCGCTTCCAAAGAGCCCCATCCACCGGCGGCAGCGCGGTAGGGCTGAATTTTACGTTTAAATTTCATAGTAAATGCAGGCTTATTGTTTAGGAGTTGTTATCAGGATATGACGACTGTTGACGCAAAGTGTGCGACTGACAGCAAAAGTTGTCTAATTGATTGACTTAATGGTGCGATAGGTCGCGTTTATCGCGCTAATCGGACAGAAGCGTGAGCCAGTTCAAACTTTACCGGCAGCTCAGAGCCTGAGGTTACGTACCACCCGGATAACTGGCTAATAATTGTACTTTCAATTATTGCAAGGGTCTGAACCATGAAGAATCTGGCCAGCCAAATTCACGCCTTCGGTAAAGCCTTGATGATGCCCATCTCGGTGATTGCCGCCGCCGGGATATTCCTCGGTCTCGCCGCGGCAATGCAAAACCCGGCGATTACAGGCGATGCTTTCGCGCATATGCACGTTCCTCAGCTCATTATTGGGTTTATTCGTAAGGTGGCAGGCGCGCTATTCGCCAATCTCCCGGTGTTTTTTGCCGTTGCCAGTGCGATTGGTCTGGCAAAAGCTGAGAAGCCTACCGCGGCGTTTGCCGCTGTCATTGGTTTTATCGCCATGAATGTCGGCATCAGTGCCACACTGGCGGCCAAAGGAATGACAGCAGCCACCACCACGGCTGAAGCCTTGCAGCAGTCTGGGATGGATCAGACCACGGCGATGATGACCTCAGCGGAATACATCGAGATGCTGGGCATCTTTACCTACAACATGAGTGTGCTGGGCGGGGTGATTGCCGGGCTGATTACGGTGGCGTTGCATAATCGCTTTTATACCCAGCAATTACCGACTGCCATTAGCTTCTTCGGTGGACGGCGTTTTGTGCCGATTATCACCGTAGTCGTGTTGCCGCTGGTGGGAATATTGCTGGCGTTGATTTGGCCGACAATCGGTGCAGCAATTGCCTGGGTGGGGCAGATGATCGGTAAAAGTGGTCAATATGGCGCGTTTCTGCTCGGTGCCTGCGAACGTCTGCTGATCCCGACCGGTTTACACCATATCCTCAATGAAACGGTGCGTTTCACGCCCATTGGCGGCATGGCGACCGTGGACGGACAGACCATTGTCGGCGCGTTAAATATCTTCAATACTTCGCTGACCAATCCGGGGGCGATTCCTGACGACACGGTACGCACCGCGACACAATTCCTCGCGCAGGGCAAAATTCCGGTGATGATGTTTGGTCTGCCCGCTGCGGCGCTGGCGATCTACCACACCGCACGGCCGGAGCATAAACAACGCGTCAAAGCGCTGATGCTGGCTGGTGCGCTCACCTCCTTTACCACCGGTATCACCGAGCCACTGGAGTTCTGCTTTATCTTTGTGTCACCCGTGTTGTATTTCCTGCATGCGTTGTTAACAGGCCTGTCGTTTATGCTGATGTCGATGCTGCACCTGATGATTGGCAACGTGCAGGGCGGGGCCATCGACCTTGTGGTGTTTGGCATTCTCGGCGGCAGCAAAACGCACTGGTGGTGGACCCTGGTGCTTGGCGTCATCTACGCGCCGATTTACTACTACGGTTTCCGCCTGGTGATTACGCGTATGCGGGTAGAAACCCCGGGGCGTGAATCCGAGGATGAGCAAAAACCGGAGCAGGTGGCGGCCGACGAGCGTACCCAGGTGATCATCAGCGGGCTGGGTGGGCAGGCCAATATCGAGGATGTCGATTGCTGCTTTACCCGCCTGCGGGTGCGCGTTAAACAGATGAATGAAGTTGTTGATCAGACGCTGATGACCACCGGGGCGAATGGCGTGAACCGGGTCAGCGAGCATGATGTGCAGGTGATTTATGGCCCGCAGGTAGAGAAGATCGCCAATGAAGTGAAAAGCGCGCTGGGTGTCGCCTGACAGGGAAAAAAGCCGGATGCGCATGGAAGCGCTTGAGAATATTCAGCGCTGGCAGGATGATAGCCGGGTTGAGGGGTAGTCAGGGAAAAGTCATGCTGGTAAGCACCGAGAGTTCCAGAACCTATAATACCGACCGCAGCCTGGCCTGCACTCTTGCCGCCGTGGCTGGCGCACTGAATACGGCAGCGTTTGAAACCGTGGGTTTTTTCTCCGCCAATATGACCGGTAACGTCTCGCTGTTGTCAGATCATCTGGCAAAAGTTGACCTGCATATCGGCTTGTTTTTTCTGCTGATTATCCTGCTGTTTATTGCGGGGTCTTCGGTCTCAACTCTGATTATCAACGCCGGACGGCGGCGTGAAATTCGTGGTATTTACGCCATCAATATTTTTATCGAGGGCATCGCATTGCTGGTGCTTGGCGTGCTGGAGAGCTGGTTTCCTAATGGCGATTCCGGGGTGCAGCTGATCCTCAGCCTGAGTTTTCTTCTTGGGCTACAAAATGCGGTGGTGACGCGGATTTCTAACGCGCGAGTCAGAACCACCCATGTTTCCGGCACTTCGACCGATATCGGTATCGAGCTGGCAATGCTATTTGATGTGCTGCGGCGCAAAGAATCACCCAAGGATGCGCCGTTATATATCGAACGGCTAAAGCTGCATCTGTACACGGTGCTGGCGTTTCTCGGCGGTGGTGTGGTGGGTATCGTGCTGCTGAAAGCTATCAGTTTTAAATTGTTATTAATGATCGGCCTGATGTTGACGATGATGTCTTTGACCGCCCTCAGACGCGCACGCCAGGTGTCGCTGTGAATTTGTGAAAATATATGGATATCAAACAGTTAATTTATCTTTGCAATTTAGAACGTGAGCGTCACTTTGGCCGGGCAGCCGAGGCCAGCTTTGTCAGCCAGCCTACGCTCTCGATGCGCCTGAAAAATCTTGAACGCGAGCTGGGTCTGTCGCTGATCAACCGCAGCAACAACTTTGATGGATTCACCCCGGAAGGTGAGCGGGTGCTGGCCTGGGCGCGGGAAATCGTCTCGGTGTATCAGGGACTCAAGCTGGAAGTTGAATCGCTGAAACACGGTGTGAATGGCACCCTGCGTCTCGGGGTGATGCCGCAGTGCAGCGTAGCGCTACCAGCGCTGCTGAAGGCGGTGGCAACACGCTACCCGCAGCTGGATTATCGCGTATCGGCGATGAGTGCCGATCAGTTACTGGATGCGCTCAACAGCCATACGGTGGATGGCGGTATTGGTTTTTTTGAACTCAATGCGCTGCGTGAACTGCATTTCCAGACGGCGCTACTGAAGGATCGCGGTGTTGAGGCGGTGTTCAATCCCGAGGTGTTTCCGGCGCTGCTGGAACATCAGACGCTCGATCTGGCGCTGCTTGCCACCCAGCCGCTGTGTCTCGCTGAGCCGACACGCTATTTCCGCCGTTATCTTGATAGCCAGCTACGTGCTGCCGGGCTCCAGCCCAGGGTGATTGTCGAGAGCGCCTCCATTATGCAGTTGCTGCAAAGCGCGCAGGTAGGGTTGGGGGTGATGGTGTCGCCCTGCGGTCATTTGCTGCCGGAAATGCTGCAAAATTTGCAACGTCGACCGATTGAGATCGCGCCGATGGGACGTCAGGCAGCGCTGGTGATTGCTGAACCAGGCCGGGCAACCCCGCTGGCTCAGCATTTTTTCGATGAAGCGCGCGGGCATTTGCCTGATTAACGTGTCTCGCCCAGCGCCATCAGCAGGCGGTCCTGCCAGTTTGCCAGCGCCACCGCCTGAAGCAGGGTAAAGATTTGTTCTGTACTCCAGCCGGCATTAAGCAGCGGTTGCAGATGGGCGGCGCTGAAACGCTCAGGCAGCCGGGTAAGTTGTGCGCTTAACGTGGTGAGCGGATCGTCACTGGCAACGCCATTGATGAGCGTATTTCGCATCTCTCCGGCATGGCGATCAAACCGGCGCTGGCAGCCAAGAATTCGAGCACTTACCGCCTGCACCTGAGCCTCATCCGCACCAAAATGCTCACTCAATCGCTGCTGCAATGTCGCCCAGCCATACAGGGTCTGGGCATCATGTACCAGCAACCACACTGCCTCATCCAGCCCATCTATTCCCTGACAGAAAGTCATGGCCGCCAGCTGTTCAGCCGTGGCATAACGCAGCTCGACCGGTTTCAGCGCATGTTGCCAGCGCGCGGGTTGCTGAAATAATGCGGCCTCGGCATCGGGCGGTGGCGATACGCCGGGTATCCAGCGCACTGGCAGGCCCATCATCGCCTGTAACCCGGCAACCACGCGCGCCTGATAGCTGACAAACCCCACCAGTTGATTAAGGGTGACAATATCCGGTTCCGTCAGGCCGACGGCATCCAGCGCGCTGATGCTGCTGGCGGCAATCAGCGCCGGTTGCATCGCCAGCTGACGCGCATACTGCGTGATCTGCGTCAGCCGGTTATTGCTTTCTCGTGAGGAGTCCGGACCCGGCAACGGATTCAGTCGCGCGGCATAGTGATTGCATAGGCGTTGTACGCCCGCCACCTGAGCCACGGTCAGCGCGGTGCTGAGACGGTCATACAGCGTCAGGGTGTGCGTCAAAGTAGGCGTTAAGGTGTCGGGAAACAGAATCTGGCTGAGATCGCGCGCCGCCAGCAGGGCGGGTTGAAAATGAATAAACAACGGCTGTAAAGCGGTGGCTTCCTGCTGCAAACCGAGCAGAAAACGATCCTCAATATGGGCAGCTTCAGGAACCAGTGGTGCCGCAGCGCTGTGTTGCGGGCGGGTCTGACTCTCGTAAAACCACTGGTCATGGCCTGGAGAACGGCGTTGTTCCATGGTCATTCCTTTTGCAAAAAACGGACTCGGTAGCGGTCGCTGCAATCCGAAAACGGGCGCGTACCGAAGGGCTAGCCTATCGTCGCCGAAGGGCTGTCCGGGGCAAAAGAATGATCGGTGATAATTAATAGCAAGACAGTATAAGGCGCTGCGGGATGGCACATGCATCGCGCGGTTTTTGATTTAGAGGGGTGAGAAGCAGAAATGAAAAGGGCGAGCCAGGCTCGCCCTCAGGAACTTATTTCAGTTCCAGCTCGTTCATCGCGGCAATGCTGAAGCCGCCATCAACGTGTACCACTTCACCGGTGATACCACCCGCCAGGTCGGAACACAGGAAGGCCGCAGAGTTACCTACGTCTTCGATGGTCACGGTACGGCGAATCGGGGTAACGGCTTCGCAGTGTGCCAGCATTTTACGGAAATCTTTGATGCCAGATGCTGCCAGTGTACGGATCGGTCCCGCAGAAACGGCGTTAACACGCACACCTTCCGGACCCATCGCGTTCGCCATGTAACGAACGTTAGCTTCCAGAGACGCTTTAGCCAGACCCATTACGTTATAGTTCGGGATGGCGCGCTCAGCACCCAGGTAGGAAAGGGTCAGCAGCGCTGAATTCGGGTTCAGCATCGCACGGCACTCTTTCGCCATAGCAACAAAGCTGTAGGCGCTGATGTCGTGAGCGATTTTGAAGCCTTCACGGGTAACGGCGTTTACATAGTCGCCATCCAGCTGGTCGCCCGGAGCGAAACCGATGGAGTGAACGAAACCGTCAAATTTTGGCCAGGTTTTTGCCAGTTCGGTGAACAGCGCAGTAATGCTCTCGTCTTCTGCCACATCGCACGGCAGAACAATGTCTGAACCCAGGTCTTTAGCAAACTCTTCCACACGACCTTTCAGTTTGTCGTTTTGGTAGGTGAAAGCCAGCTCTGCGCCCTGTTTGTGCATCGCCTGCGCAATACCGTAGGCAATGGAAAGTTTACTGGCAACGCCAGTAATCAGAATGCGCTTACCGGAAAGAAAACCCATAGCTGTAATCCTTATGGTCATTGTTGTTGGCGGCCGCAATGGTTAAAAAGTGCGCGACCGACGTTAATCGACGTGCGGATTCTAGCATAAACCTCGGCAGGGCGTTAATCCGAGCCTCGGGAATGTGAGTTTATTCATATCCGGTAAGCGTTGACTTTTAACCACAGACCGGCATAAATCTTAAAAATAATTACATGAACATTCGAGCTGGAACATATGGATATCTTCTACACAGAAAACTTTCAGAAACTGGAAACAGTTGGCAGGAAAGGGTTTCATTTAGTCAAAGATAATACGGTGACCGGGTACCACGCTTCCTGGGATGATTTCGGTTACCAGACAATGTTTTATCTTTTTTATGTAAGTGATAAGACCTATCGGCTGGGATTGATTCGCTTACTGTTCAACGGCCATGAAAACACCAGTCGCTTTTTAACATCACAGACCTACCTTGGGGGTGAGGACAAAAGCCGACGCATTACCGGGCTACTGGAAACTCAGGAACATGCCATGCTCGGGACCAGTATTGAGCTGTATCGCAAACTTGGCACAGCGACGAAACGCTTAGGTATCACGCGCGATTTCCTGATGACGATGAATGATCTTTCAAGGCCCATGCCGGTTAATGAAAGGCAACGTATCCTGGATTGGCCTGGGGTGGACAGATCATTGATGCGCAATGAGCTGGAAGCGATAAAAATCATTAATACCGGGTTTAAGACCGCCACAGAGGGTTACCAGCTGTGGACAAAAAACCATGTATTTCTTAATAGTCATTGTTTCAAAGATTTGTTCGATATTCGATTTAATCTTGAGGACGTATTTCCGGAAAAATACGTAGCACTGCTTATTGGCAAAAATGGCACCGGAAAAACGCATTTGTTAAAGGAAATATGTGAAAAATATATTGGACATGACTTCCCTGATTCAGGGGGGCTTGATAAGTTTAATAAATTAATTGTTGTTGCTTACTCTCCATTTGAAAATTATCCGACGACAGTGGAATCGATAAAAGAGAACTACAATGTTTCGAATAATAAACTGGCACAATTACGATCGCTGAATCTGAAAGCAGTGAATTACGAATATATTGGTTTTAAAAATGGCAAGGGGGTATTTGACCTCGACTATCCATCCTTTGATGCGATGAGATCTTTGCTGTGGTTGATTAATTATGACCGTGAGGAAGAATGGTGGGACCCATTAAGTCGGTTCAGCTTATTATGGCGTACGTTATCATTGACATTAAATTTTGATGCCATCGGCTTTTATACTCACAAGAAAAACCTGATTAAACTCGATCTCCAGAACTATCTCAAACAAAAAATAGATGAGATCGATGAGCGAAAAGGTTTTGTTTTTTTGCTTGATGATGAAGTGTTACCGTTAAGTTCAGGGCAGAAAATCTATTCGTATATGATCCCAGCTATCATCGCGGCCATTGATGAAGCCTCGTTATTGTTGATTGATGAACCCGAGCTGTACCTGCATCCTGCGCTGGAAGTGGGGTTAATCGATATGCTGAAGGAGCTGTTAAAGAGCACAAGATCCTGTGCGATCATTTCGACCCACTCGGCAGTGATTGCTCGCGAAGTGAGTCGGCCTTATGTGTATGTCCTTAAACGTGATAAACAAGGGACCAGCATCACCTCACCAGAAATCGAGACACTTGGTGCGACACTGGATGAAATCATTGGTGAGGTATTTGACGATAATCGCACCATCAAAAGTTATCAGCGTTCTCTGGACAACTTGCTTAAAGAACGTAACCCGCAGGAGATTATTAAAGCCCAATCGGAAGAATTTGGTGATAGTGCGTTAATCTATCTCCTGACAAAACAAAATAATAATGCAGAAATTAATATATCGGATGAAGAATAAGCATGGAAGATATCCGTAAGCTCACATTTATTCGCCGCCACCGTTCTGCTCTCTGGCTTAACATTGCAGAGAAAGGCGCTAAACAGCATGCGGCAATATTTAAGGTCGAAAAGCCTCTGTTGTCAGGTGTGATAGCAGGTTATGCGGATCTGATCATCAACTGGGATGCGGCCTTACCCCAATCAAAGTACCATTTTGAACACCTCACTGAACCGGCAAAGTCGGCCGTTGAGAAAAGGAGGGATGTCGTTATTGATTATTACGAACACCCCCCTCTCAGGCTTAAAAAATATATCAGGCATTTAAGATTAAAGCATAAACAGACGGTTTGCCCTTACTGTGGTTTTCGGGTTAAACCTGAGACCCTGGATCATTTTATCCCTAAAACCGGTTGGGCCGAGTATAGTTTGTTGCCGCAAAACCTGGTGCCGCAGTGTTCGACCTGTGCTTCCATTAAAGGACCGCATTACGCGGTTAAAGATGGCGTGAGGTGTCGTTATATTCATCCTTACTTCTTCAGTTTCTTAAGTGCAGTAAAGTTCAAGGTTGCCATTGATTTTGATGGGGGTAGAATGCCGGATTTTAAAATTTCTTTTACTGTTCCGCCGTCATTTTCGAAAACAATAAAAAGTCGGATACGCACACATCTCGATGAACTTGATGTCGCGGAACGGATGAAGTTATGGTGCAACGAATCATTCTTAAGCTGGCAAACCCTGCTAAAGAATAATTATTTTGACCTCAGACAATCGCTCCAGGCAAGATTAGATGAAAATGCGAGCCGTAAAGCCCATGATTGGGAGACAGCATTTTACATGGCCATATTGAATAACCACGAACTGATTAACTATCTCCACGCTTTCCGTCCGCCGCAGCCGGTGGCCATAACGCCCGCGACGGCAGAGGAGACACTTTAACGTGACCCTATGCCGCTCATCGGCATAGGGTTATCGCTCCCGTCGCCAGGCCTCTGCGGTCAGGGCTTCGCCAAAATGGCTGGCGATCAACCGTTTGGTCAGTTCATGCAACGGTGAAGCCAGCACATCAGCGGTGCCGCCACGTTCCACCACTTCGCCCTGATGCATCACCAGCACCTGATCGCTAATGTGCTTCATCATGCCGATATGCTGGGTGACATAAATATAGGAAATGCCGTGCTTCTCCTGGAGTTCCAGCATCAGATTGACCAGCTGCGAACGCATGGTCATATCCAGCGAAGCCAGCGCTTCATCCGCCACAATCACTTTGGGTTGCAGGATTAAGGCACGCGCCAGCGCCAGGCGTTGTTTTTGCCCTGGGGCCAGCATATGCGGGTAGTAACCGGCATGATCGCGTAATAAGCCAACCTGACGCAGCGTGGCAATGATGCGTTTTTCCCGTGCCTCGTCATCCAAATCGGTATTCAGACGCAGGGGAAAATCGAGGATCTGGCTGACGCGCTGACGCGGGTTCAGTGAGGTGGTCGGGTCCTGGAAAATCATGCGGATGCGCTGGCTACGATAACCATAGTCGCCATACTCCAGCGGATGATCATCAATCAGGATTTGTCCATGGGTTGGGGGCACCATGCCGCTCAGCATCTTCGCCAGGGTTGACTTACCCGAACCATTTTCCCCGATAATTGCCAGCGTCTGTTTCTCGCGCAGGGTAAAACTGACTTCCTTCACCGCCTCGACATGCTGGCGGCGAAATAAACCGGTACGGTAACGGAAGGTTTTACTCAGATTACGCACTTCCAGCAGCGTTTCCATGCTTACTGGCCCTCCATATTCAGCGGGAAGTGGCAGGCAAACAGATGTGCTTTGTTGCCGCTAAGACGTGGTGTTTCGATGCATTTACGTTGCGCATAGGGACAGCGCGGGCCAAGGCGGCAGCCAATCGGCAAATGTTCCAGTGATGGGATCGCGCCGGATAAGGTATTCAGACGGCTTTTATGCGGCAAGGCGCTACCGAAATCTGGCATTGCGCGGATGAGTGCCTGGGTGTAAGGATGATGGGGCGTCCCCATCAGGTCATCACTCTGCGCGGTTTCCACCGTCTGGCCGCAATACATCACGTTGATGCGATCGGCCCATTGACTCATGGTGCGCAAGTCATGGCTGATCAGCAGGATGGTGGTGTTGTTGTTCTGATTCAGACGGCTGAGCAGGCGGAAAATCTGTGCCTGGGTGGTCGGTTCCATGGCGTTAGTCGGCTCATCGGCAATCAACAACCGTGGCTGGTTCGCCAGTGCGATGGCAATCATCACTTTCTGGCATTCACCCTCGGTCAGCTCGTAGGGGAAGCTGCGCATGATGTCTTTATGATCTTTGATACCGACGCGATGCAGCAACTCAATGGCACGCGCTTTGCGCCAGAACCACAGCCGCTGATACCAGTGGCCTTTAAATGTCCAGCGAGGAATCGCCTGCATCAGCTGACGGCCAATGCTTTCCGAAGGATCAAGACAGGACTGCGGTTCCTGGAAGATCATCGAGACGTTATGGCCGACAATACGACGGCGTTCGCGCGGGGACAGGCGCAGCAGATCGATATCGTCGAAGCGCATACGGTCGGCGGTGACGCGCCAGTTATCTTTGGTGACACCGCAGATGGCTTTTGCTACCAGGCTCTTGCCGGAGCCGGATTCGCCCACCAGGCCGCGCACTTCGCCTTCGGTGAGGGTCAGATTGATGCGATCGACCGCTTTGACCGGGCCTTCTGCGGTCATAAATTCAATGGTCAGATTGCGGATATCGAGTAACGGCATTATTCAGCTCCCGCTTCTACGGCACGACGGATGCCGTCGCCCAGCAGGTTAACAATCAACACACTCACCATCAGCGCGGCCCCGGGTAACATGACGGTCCAGGGGGCAACGTAAATCAGTTCCAGCGAGTCACCCAGCATCGCGCCCCATTCGGGCGAAGGCAGCTGTGCGCCAAGATCGAGAAAACCCAGCGCGGCGATATCGAGAATCGCCATCGATAGCGAACGCGTAAATTCACTTACCAGCAGCGGGAGTACATTGGGCAGCACGGCACTCCACAGGATATTGAAGTTACGTGCCCCATCAAGACGCAGTGCTACCACGTATTCTTTTTCCATCTCATCGTGCACGGCGGTGTAGATTTCGCGCACCAGACGCGGGATCAGCGCCAGCCACACGGCCAGCATGGCGTGTTCCAGCCGCGGGCCAAGAAACGCCACCACAATGATCGCCAGCAGCAACGAGGGGATCGACAGCAGTGTATCCAGCACATGGTTCATCACCGCCGAACGCAGGCCGTGGGTAATACCCGCCAGCACGCCGAGCACCAGCGCGCAGATCGCCGCCAGCAGCGTAACCAGAATCGCCGAACCTACCGTTGGCGTCACACCGCTCAGCAACCGGCTGAGGACATCGCGACCTAAATCGTCTGTGCCGAGGAAGAACGAGACATCGCCATAGCGTGACCACGAGGGCGGCAGTAACTGGTAGCCAAGGAACTGCTGATCGATACCGTAGGGAGCCAGCAGACCGCCAAACAGGCAAAGAAACAGGATGGCACCGAAGCCATATAAGCCGATCATCGCGCTGGTGTCGTGATAAAAGCGCTGCCAGCTGAGTCGGAAGGTGCCGGGCTGCCGTTTTTCGGCATAAATATTATCTAAGGGCATACCATTCCTTATGTTTCAGCGGATTCAGCGCCGCGCCGACAATATCTGACAGCACGTTAACCACGATCACCAGGCTGCCCACTACCATCACACCCGCAGAAATCGCGGCGTAATCCTGCTGGCGGATAGCATTGATCAGCCAGCGACCCAGGCCCGGCCAGTTAAATACCACTTCCGTAATCATCGCCAGCGTCAGCATGGTGGAGAACTGCAAACCCAGGCGGGGGATCACCGGCGGCAGAGCGTTATGCAGCACATGGCGGCGGATAATGGTAAAACGCGATAGCCCCCGCGTCGCCGCCGCTTTAACGTAGTTTTTATCCATCACCTCGCTGGTGCTGCTGCGCAACAGTCGAATCACTTCAGTGGTCGGGGCGACGGCCAGCACAACCACCGGCAGGATCATATGGGTGAGGGTGCTGATCAGCATTTCATGCCGCCACGGTGAATGACTCAGCCAGGCGTCGACCAGGGCAAAACCGGTGACGTTCTGCACCGGATAGAGTAAATCAAACCGGCCAGATACCGGCAACCAGCCGAGGGTTAACGAGAAAAACATTGTGAAGAGTAACGCCAGCCAGAACACCGGCATGGAGAAGCCGAGCAGCGCCAGCGCGCTAATCGCTTTATCCTGCCATTTATTACGCATCACACCTGCGCAGATACCGAGAGGAATCCCGACCATCAGCGCCAGCATAAAGGCCAGAATGCACAGCTCCAGCGTGGCGGGAAACACCTCGCGCAGCTGGATATCAATGGACTGACCATTGGTGCTGGACACACCAAAATCAAACTGCATCAGCCCCTTAAACCAGAACCACCAGGCATCAAATAATGAAGCGCCTTCCAGCGGGGCATTGGGGGTGAAATAACTCAGACTGAAGCTAACCAGTGACAGCAAAAACAGCGTGATGATCAGCAACAGCAGGCGACGCAATATATAGATGATCATGCTTATTCCTCGCTGCTTTCATCACGATAAACGCCCGCGAATGAGGCGTTACCAAACGGACTCAGCACCAGGCCTTTAATATCATGGCGATAGGCCTGCAAACGTAGCGACGATGCCAGTGGTAGCACCGGCAGTTCCTGCGCCAGCATCTGTTGCGCCGTGTCGTAACTTTCAATACGCGCCGCGAGTTGCTGGGACAGCAGGGCGTGTTGTAACACTTCATCGAAGGCGGGTGAGCACCAGTGCGCGTAATTGGTTTGCGAGCGAATCGCCGCGCAGCTCAGCAGCGGACGGAAGAAGCTGTCAGGGTCGTTACTGTCGGTGGCCCAGCCGGTGAGGGTAATATCATGGTTCATCGCCATCAGCTGTGCTTCCTGAAAACGACCTTCCACCGGGACGATGGTGACACGCACTCCAACCTGCGCCAGATCGGCTTGTAACAACTCAGCGGTTTTCAGCGGGCTGGGATTCCACGACTGCGACGCGGTGGGCACCACCAGGCGCAAATGCAGATTTTCCACGCCAAGTGCCTTCAATGTTTCCCGCGCTTTGGTCGGATTATATTCCGTTACGCGCGCATCATTATCATACGCCCACGAGGCACGCGGCAGAATCGACGCGGCGGTTTCTGCGGTGCCGTAATAAATCGATTCCATCAGACGTTCATTGTTAATCGCCAGCGCCAGCGCGTGCCGCACTTCAGGTCGATCCAGCGGCGGTTTACGGGTGTTAAACGCCAGATAAGCGATATTCATGCCGGGACGCAGCGTCATACGCAAACGTGGGTCATCGCGCAGGATGCTGAGCTGGCTGGCGGCTGGATAGGCCAGTACGTCACATTCGCCGGTCAGCAATTTCGACAGGCGTCCGGTACCGCCGACACCGAGATCAATCACCACCTGCTGGAGGCGTGGCACCCCGCGCCAGTATTGCGGATTACGTGCCAGACGCAGATATTGCCCGGTGCGGTATTCGCTGAGCTGGAATGGGCCAGTGCCGACGGGTTCCCGATCCAGCCTTTCCTGCTGACCTTTGGCTGTCAGTTGATCAGCATATTCTTTGGAGAGCACGGGGGCGTAATGGGTGGCGAGATGCCATAGAAACGACGCATCCGGGCTGTTCAGGCGAATCTCGACAGTATCGTTATCGAGCTTTTTCACGCTCTGCACTGAGTCGGCAAATTGCAGACTATCAAAATAAGGGTAGCTGCCGCCGTTAACGTTATGCCACGGATGCTGGCGATCAAACATGCGGGCAAAGCTGAACACCACATCGTCGGCATTCATTTTACGGGTGGGCGTAAACCAGTTGGTGTGCTGGAAGGCGACATCCTTACGCAGGTGGAAGCGATATGTCGCGCCGTTATCCCGCACTTCCCAGCTTTGCGCCAGATCGGGGATCAGGCGATAGGTATAGGGATCGACATCCAGCAGCCGATCGTAAAGCTGCGCGGCGAGCGTATCGACCACTAACCCGCTGCTGGCCAGCTGCGGGTTAAAGGTATTCACCGTGCCGTTGACGCAATAAACGAAGCCGGTGTGGCGAATATCGTTCGCAGGCAGCGCCCATGCAGACGCACTCAATACGCTGAGGCCGAGCAACAGCGTGGGGAATAATTTTGGCATAGAACTCAACGATTCTGAGGCAATAGCGAGAGTGTATCGCAAACGTCCGGTACTCCCCAAATTAAGGACAGTTCTGGTGTCTTTTTCAGCAAAGCGGCGATGAGGTAATCACACCGTTAGTGTGGAAATGAGAAAAATTCTCAATTAGGGGTTTACAGATGATAATAAGAATGATTATTATTCTTCTGCGCTTCGACGGTGGCTCTACCGAAGAAGAGCACGACATTGCTCACATTGCTTCCAGTATTTGTTGCCCGCTTATAGCGGGCTTTTTTTTGCTCTCAGGAAATGACCCCTGTCAGCCGTGCTACAACTGGTGTGTCTCCCGACCAGATTGATAATCTGATAGTCATTAATAATAACAGTAAGTTATAATACCCTTGCGTAGTTTCGTTAAGACAAGGATGACTTATGATTGTACTGAGTGTTGTAGTGGGGATGCTTGTGGTTGCTGTGACAGTGCTGGGATTTGAGATTCGGTATATCAGACGGAAGCTAAAGAAATATGAGATATACGATATTAACTAAACTTCGGTAGCATTCCGTAAAGCATGATAATGCGCCCTGATTCGGGCGCTTAAATGATTTAATTAACCTCAACCCCGTGCTTCTTCATCATTGCCCGCAGTTGATGATAGGTAACACCCAATAAATCCGCCGCCCGGCGCTGGTTATATTTTGCCTCCGCCAGGCTGCGTTCCACCAGCTGGCGTTCCTGCTGGCTCTGCCACTGCCGCAGATCAAGTGGCAAAGCGGGCTGGCTGCTTTCGCTGCTGACAGTAACCGGAACGGGCGCGCTGCGCGGCGCAAACGGGTTGATAATAATATTATCCAGCGGCTCGTCGATGCTGTGATGGCGATACACCGAGCGTTCCACCACGTTTTTCAGTTCACGCACATTTCCTGGCCAGTTGTACTGCAACAGCGTCTGTTGAGCTTGTTCGCTGAAACCGGGAAACAGCGGTAAACCCAGTTCGCGGCACATCTGAATGGCAAAATGTTCTGCCATCACCAGGATATCACTGCGGCGTTCGCGCAGTGGCGGCAGCTGTACCACGTCAAAGGCAAGGCGGTCGAGCAGATCCGCGCGGAATTTACCCTCCGCGGCCAGCGCAGGCAGATCTTCATTGGTGGCGCAAACCAGCCGGACATTAACCTGTAGCGACTGGTTACCACCAACGCGCTCCAGCTGCCCATATTCAATCACGCGTAGCAATTTTTCCTGCACCAGCATCGGGGCCGTCGCCAGTTCATCCAGAAACAGTGTGCCACCATCGGCACGTTCAAAACGACCGAGGTGGCGTTTCTGAGCACCGGTAAAGGCACCGGCTTCATGGCCGAACAACTCAGAATCGAGCAGATTTCCATTTAACGCTGCGCAGTTGAGGGAGATAAATGGGCCCTGCCAGCGATCGGAAAGATAATGTAAACGGCTGGCAATCAACTCCTTACCGGTGCCACGTTCGCCAATGACCAGCACTGGTTTTTCCAGCGGGGCGAGTCGCGAAACCTGTTCCAGCACCTCAAGAAAGTTGTTGGATTCGCCCAGCAGATTGTCGTTACCATTTGCCATGATGAATTTCACCATCAGTTAATCAATTTCACTACCCTATGCGAATTATGGCGGGATGTAAAACAATCAAGATCAATAAATTCATGCAGTTAAAAACTGGCACGCCTTTTGTATTAGTGATGAGCGTCTTGTGCAACCACATAACACTCTGAGGAACATCATTATGGGTATTTTTTCTCGTTTCGCCGATATCGTTAACGCGAATATCAATTCACTGCTGGAGCGCGCCGAAGATCCGCAGAAACTGGTACGCCTGATGATTCAGGAAATGGAAGACACGCTGGTGGAAGTGCGCTCCACCTCGGCACGCGCGCTGGCTGAAAAGAAACAGCTGCTGCGTCGTATCGAGCAGGCCGACATTCAGCAGGCCGAATGGCAGGAAAAAGCCGAACTGGCTTTGCGCAAAGATAAAGATGATCTGGCGCGTGCGGCACTGATTGAAAAACAGAAACTGACCGATCTGATCGCTTCGCTGCAACAGGAAGTGGCGCAGGTGGAAGAAACGCTGGAACGCATGAAAGGTGAAATCGGTGAGCTGGAGAAAAAACTCAGCGAAACCCGCGCTCGCCAGCAGGCATTGACGCTGCGCCATCAGGCCGCGTCTTCATCGCGTGATGTTCGTCGTCAGCTCGACAGCAATAAATTGAATGACGCGATGGCGCGCTTTGAATCGTTTGAACGTCGTATCGATCACATGGAAGCAGAAGCAGAAAGCCAGCGTTTTGGTAAACCCAAAAGCCTGGATCAGGAGTTCTCCGAGCTGAAAGCCGATGATGAAATCAGCCAGCAGCTGGCAGCGCTGAAAGCCAAAATGAATCGCAGCGAATAATGGTGCTGAACCCGTTCAGGTTAAATGATTAAGGAGAGTCAATGAGCGCACTTTTTCTGGCCATACCGCTGACCATCTTCGTGCTGTTTGTTGCACCGATTTGGTTATGGCTCCACTACAGCAACAAACGCAACGGCGGTGCGGAGCTTTCATCGAACGACATGCAACGTCTGCAACAGATGACTCAGGATGCCCGTCGGATGCGCGAACGCGTTGAAGCGCTGGAAGCGATCCTGGATGCCGAGCACCCGAACTGGAGGCAGCCATGAGTGGCGGCAGCCTGAAAGGGCGTAAACTGTGGCGCATCCCGCAGCAAGGTAAGGTACGCGGAGTTTGTGCTGGCCTGGCGGAGTATCTTGACGTTCCAGTGACGTTATTAAGAGTCATTCTGGTGTTGTCGATGTTTTTTGGTTTGTTCGGCGTAGTCCTGATCATCTATTTTATCCTCGGCTTCGTGCTGGATGTGAAACCGGATGATGCGCCAGACGTGCATAAACCCAGCGCCAGCGAGTTGCTGGATGAGCTGGATGAGGCGCTACAGGTCGATGAACGGCATGTGCGTGATATTGAGCGCTACGTCACCTCGGAAACATTCAGTGTGCGTAGCCGTTTTCGTCAAATCTGATTGCCGGAGGTTGATTTGTCCGCCCAACGTTTTACAACTCTGCGTCGCCGGGCAGCACCTGCGTTGAAGTCGGCGGGAAAATTTATCATCATCAGTGCAGTCACCTACGCCCCTGGCGGCCTCGCCGGCTGGGCAGTGAAATCGGTGGCGCGACGCCCGCTACGCTTGTTGTTGGCGTTTGCGCTGGAACCGTTACTGACGAAGGTGTTTAGTCGCCTGTCGGCGCGTTTCATCAGGGAGAACGATGAAAAGACTGCAAAATGAATTGATGGCGCTGGTGAATCGGGGAGTTGACCGTCACCTGCGCCTTGCTGTGACGGGCCTGAGCCGCAGCGGCAAAACGGCCTTTATTACCTCACTGGTTAACCAGCTATTGAATGTCCACAGCGGCTCTCGTTTGCCGCTGTTTTCCGTGGTGCGCGAGGAACGTCTGCCTGGCGTCAAACGCGTGCCGCAACGTGAACTGGGCACACCGCGTTTTACCTATGATGAGGGTTTAGCCCAATTGTATGGCGTGCCGCCCAGTTGGCCCACGCCGACACGCGGTGTCAGCGAAATGTGTCTGGCACTGCGCTATCGCCCGGATGAATCTCTGTTGCGTCACTTCAAAGATACAGCCACGTTGTATCTGGAAATTGTCGATTATCCCGGCGAGTGGCTGCTCGATTTACCGATGCTGGCGCAGGATTATGCCGGCTGGTCACGCCAGATGCTGGGTTTGTTGCAAGGTGATCGCGCCGTATGGGCACAGCGCTGGCGCAGCCTGTGTGCCGATCTCGATCCCTATGCCCAGGCCGATGAAAATCGTCTTGCCGCCATAGCCGCCGCCTGGACCGACTACCTGCATCAATGCAAAGGCGAGGGGCTGCATTTTATTCAGCCGGGACGCTTTGTCTTGCCGGGCGATATGGCGGGTGCGCCCGCATTGCAATTTTTCCCGTGGCCGCAGGTGGATGACATCCAGCGGCAGGCACCGGCGGGCAGTAATTTCGCGATGCTGCAACAGCGTTTTAATTATTACTGCCAGCATGTGGTGAAAGGTTTCTATAAAAATTATTTCCTGCGTTTTGATCGTCAGATTGTGCTGGTTGATTGCCTGCAACCGCTGAACAGCGGGCCACAGGCGTTTAACGATATGCGTCTGGCGCTGACACAACTGATGCAGAGCTTTCATTACGGCCAGCGCACGTTATTTCGTCGTCTGTTTTCACCGGTTATCGACAAGTTATTGTTCGCCGCCACCAAAGCGGATCACATCACCGCCGATCAGCACGCCAATATGGTGTCGTTATTACAGCAGCTGGTGCAGGATGCCTGGCAGAACGCCGCATTCGAAGGCATCACCTTGGATTGTCTCGGTCTGGCCTCGGTGCAGGCGACCGAAAGCGGGCTGGTTGACCACCGTGGAGAGAAACTCCCCGCGCTGCGCGGTAACCGTCTGCATGATGGTGAAGCGCTGACATTCTATCCCGGCGAAGTGCCGCCACGTCTGCCTGGTCACACCTTCTGGCAACAGCAGGGATTTCAGTTTGAACAATTCCGGCCGCAGCAGCTCGACGTTGACCGTCCGCTGCCGCACATTCGCATGGATGCGGCGCTGGAGTTTTTGTTGGGAGATAAACTGCGATGAATGATGAAACACCGTTAAAACCACGTATCGACTTTGCCCGTCCTCTGGACCGCGAAGCAGATAAACCGTTGCGTGCGGCGCAAACTTTCAGCGCCGACGCTGACGCGGCGTTTCTGGTCACCCGTGAAGAGGAGCCGCTGGAGGAGGGCGCGGGTGAAAAAGTCGTCGAAGCGGCACTGCGCCCTAAACGCAGCCTATGGCGCAAAATGGTGGGCGCTGGCCTGGGAATTTTTGGCGTCAGTGTGGTGGCGCAGGGCGTGCAGTGGATGCACGATGCCTGGCTGACGCGCGACTGGTTTGCGCTCGGCAGCGGCGTTGCCGGAGGATTGATCATCGCCGCTGGTGCAGGTGCCCTGATTAGCGAGTGGCGTCGGTTATATCGGCTGCGACAGCGCGCTGAAGAACGTGATGTCGGGCGTGAGTTGTTGCACAGCCATGGTATGGGCAAAGGTCGTGCATTTTGTGAAAAGCTGGCGCAGCAGGCACAACTGGATCAGGCGCACCCGGCATTGCAGCGCTGGCACGCCGCGCTGCATGAAACCCATAACGACCGCGAGATAGTCATGCTGTATGCGCAGCTGGTGCAGCCGGTGCTGGATCGTCAGGCCCGACGTGAAATCAGCCGCCATGCGGCGGAAGCGACCCTGATGATTGCCGTCAGTCCGCTGGCACTGGTGGATATGGCGTTTATCGCCTGGCGTAATTTGCGGCTGGTGAACCGTATCGCCACGCTTTACGGCATCGAGCTGGGTTATTTCAGCCGTCTGCGCCTGTTCCGTCTGGTATTGCTGAATATGGCCTTTGCCGGGGCGTCTGAGCTGGTGCGTGAAGTGGGGATGGATTGGGTATCGCAGGATATTGCCGCGCGCCTTTCTGCCCGCGCCGCGCAGGGGATTGGTGCTGGTCTGCTTACCGCGCGTCTCGGGATTAAAGCGATGGAGCTGTGCCGTCCACTGCCATGGCTGGAGGATGACAAACCGCGGCTGGGTGATTTCCGCCGGGAACTGATTGGCCAGTTGAAAGAAACCCTCAGCAAAAGCGAGGGTAAAGCAGGGCAGAGTGCTAAATAATCAGCCCCTGTTCACCTTTCACACTGAAAAGGGTGTGAAAGGTGAGATTTTCTTTGTTAATTGTGATTTTTGACGGGATTATTATTGGTTGTTCCGTTACACTTTTGCTTATCGCCAGCCTCTGACTGTCAACTTTTCCTGACAGGCCCCTTCTGAGGCGCCGCAAGTTAGCGTATTATCATTAAAATTCAAAACCTGAATAAGGCCATCGCAATGCGTTTGGAAGTTTTCTGCCAGGACCGTATCGGGCTGGCGCGCGAGCTACTCGACCTGCTGGTTGCCCGCAATATCGACCTGCGCGGCATTGAAATTGCACCGCTCGGCCGCATCTACCTCAACTTTTCCGCGCTGGAATTTGAACAATTCAGCTCACTGATGGCGGAAATTCGCCGTACACCTGGCGTGACAGATGTACGCACCGTGGCTTACATGCCGTCAGAACGTGAACATCGTGCACTGAGTGCGTTGCTGGTAGCGATGCCGGAACCGGTGTTATCCATCGATCTCAAATGCAAAGTGGAGCTGGCAAACCCGGCGGCACAAAATCTGTTCAATCTCGACGAACAAAAAATCCGCAACCAGAACGCGGGTGCGCTGATTAGTGGCTTTAACTTTCAGCGCTGGATCGAGAACGATCGGGTTGATGCTGAGGTCCAGCACGTGGTGATTCAGGGACGTGATTTCCTGCTGGAAGCGCGCCCGATTTACCTCGCGGAAGAAGAAGGTCAGAGCGATCAGCCAGTGGGTGCGATGATTACGCTGAAATCCACCGCGCGCATGGGACGTCAGCTCCAGAACCTGACTGTGACTGATGAGTCGGAGTTCGACCATATCGTAGCCGTTACGCCGAAAATGCGTCAGGTGCTGGATCAGGCACGTAAACTGGCGATGCATGACGCGCCGCTGCTGATTGTCGGCGACACCGGCACCGGTAAAGATATGCTGGCACGTGCCTGCCATCTGCGCAGCGCGCGCGGTAAAAAACCTTTCCTGGCGCTGAACTGTGCCTCGTTGCCGGATGATGTGGCAGAAAGTGAATTGTTTGGTCACGCGGCGGGTGCCTATCCCAACGCGCTGGAAGGCAAAAAAGGTTTCTTCGAACAGGCCAATGGTGGTTCGGTGTTACTGGACGAAATCGGTGAGATGTCACCGCGTATGCAGACCAAACTGTTGCGCTTCCTCAATGATGGCACCTTCCGTCGCGTTGGTGAGGAACACGAGGTGCATGTTGATGTGCGCGTGATTTGTGCCACGCAGAAGAACCTGATTGAGCTGGTACAGCGTGGTGAATTCCGCGAGGACCTGTTCTATCGTCTGAATGTGCTGACGCTGAACCTGCCGCCGTTGCGTGAACGTCCACAGGATATCCTGCCGCTCACCGAGATGTTTGTTGCCCGCTTTGCCGATGAACAAGGGTTGCCTCGTCCTCGTTTATCACCGCAGCTCACCGCATTCCTCACGCGCTACAGCTGGCCGGGTAATGTGCGGCAGCTGAAAAATGCCCTGTACCGTGCCCTGACGCAGCTGGAAGGCTACGAGCTACGTCCGCAGGATATCGTGCTGCCGGAGCAGGCACTGGATGTCTCAATGGGAGAAGAAGCGATGGAAGGGACACTGGATGAGATCACCAGTCGTTTTGAGCGTTCAATTCTGACGCGTCTGTATCTCTCTTATCCCAGCACACGTAAGCTGGCGAAGCGACTGGGCGTCTCGCACACCGCCATTGCCAACAAGTTGCGCGAATATGGGTTAAACCAGAAACGCAACGAAAGCGAATAAAAAGGGTCGCCATTATGGCGACCCTGCACTGCCGTACAGTGCGCATGAATGCGCACCTGATTTCTTACAGCACAGCCAGCGCCGCATCGTAATTCGGCTCGCTGGTGATCTCGTTCACCAGTTCGCTATAAATCACTTTGTCGTTTTCGTCGATCACCACCACGGCACGCGCGGTGAGCCCCTTCAGCGCGCCTTCGGCAATCGCCACACCGTAATCTTCTTTGAACTCAGCACCACGCAGGGTAGACAGCGTGACCACGTTGTTCAGGCTTTCCGCACCGCAGAAACGCGACTGGGCAAACGGCAGGTCGGCAGAGATGCACAGCACCACGGTATTGTTTGCTTTACCCGCCAGTTCGTTGAACTTGCGCACAGAAGCGGCACAAACGCCGGTATCAATGCTCGGGAAAATGTTCAGGACTTTGCGTTTGCCTGCATACTGAGAAAGAGTCACGTCAGCGAGATCTTTAGCTACCAGAGAAAACGGTTTAGCCTGGGTGCCTGCCTGCGGGAACTGGCCTGCAACGGGTACCGGGTTGCCCTGGAAGTGAACATTCTGAGACATACGATTTCCTTTTAACGATGAAAATAGCTGACTTTTTAAAACGTCAGTACAGGTATAGCCGTTGTTTATGACATATTTTTTAAGGGTTTACGAGAGCAAATCGTAGCGATTACTGAGCCGCCTCGCATTTAAGTGACGGATTAAAGGAGAAATAATGAGAACAGTAAAGAGTTATCCGGAAGCCTGGCCGTTGCATTCACCGTTTGTTATTTCCCGTGGCAGCCGCACCGAAGCGCAGGTGGTGGTGGTGGAAATTGAGGAAGAGGGGATTCGTGGCGTGGGTGAGGCGACACCTTATGCACGTTATGGTGAAAGCGAGGCGTCGGTGCTGGCACAGATTGCCACCGTGCTGCCGCAGTTACAGGCCGGTATGACGCGTGCTGACTTACAACAGGCGCTACCACCAGGCGCAGCGCGCAATGCCGTTGATTGTGCATTATGGGATCTGGTGCGCCAGCAACAGCAGCTCAGCCTGGCGGAGCTTTGTGGCGTCAGCCTCGCCAGCCGCATCGTCACCGCGCATACCGTCAGTATCGACACGCCTGACGCCATGGCCAGCAGCGCACTGGCACTGTGGCAGCACGGTGCCCGGCTGCTAAAAATCAAGCTGGACAATAACTTTATCAGCGAACGATTAGTCGCCATTCGCAGTGCCGTGCCGGAAGCCACGTTGATTGTCGATGCCAACGAGGCCTGGCAGGTCGAGGGACTGGCGGCGCGCTGTCAGCTGCTGGCCGATCTGCAGGTGGCCATGCTGGAGCAACCATTACCCGCCGCTCAGGATGCGGCGCTGGCGAATTTTATCCACCCGTTGCCTGTCTGCGCCGATGAAAGTTGCCATACGCGCGAAAATCTTGCCGCGCTGAAAGGGCGCTATGAAATGGTCAATATCAAACTGGATAAAACCGGGGGTCTGACGGAGGCCCTGGCGCTGGCCGTCAGCGCGCGTCAGCAGGGATTCGGCATTATGCTGGGCTGTATGTTGTGCACTTCACGTGCCATCCGTGCGGCGCTGCCGCTTACGCCGCTGGCGCAGTTTGCCGATCTCGACGGTCCCACCTGGCTGGCTGCCGATGTGGAACCGTCGCTGCATTTTACGAATGGGGTACTTATCCCTGCGGCTGCCAGCGCAGCAAATTAATCAGGGTTTCCAGATAAACCTCGGTGGCTTCGTCCACCGAAATCGGCGGCATCTCAGCAGTGATGCACGGAAGGCCAATATCACTGCACCAGCTGCCAAAGGAGCCTGGGGTGGCGTACCCGACACTGCTGACCACCGGCAGTTGCGTTTGTTGCGACAGCCACTGCGCCAGCTCGCTATGATGCGGATCGTCAATGCAGGCCAGTGGCTCATGCCAGGTCACCACCCAGCGCGGCTTGATATGATGAATCAGCTGGCACAGCGCGCTGGTTTCTGGCTCTGATGAGGGACGTTCCCCGGTAGACAGCACCACGTCTCGCTGGTCAGCCACGCTGTTCCAGCGGTATACGGTGTCACCGCTTTGCCAGTTCGCCGCCGGAAAGTTACGGTTGAGATCGACACCATTGGCATTGGCGCGCAGGCCCAGCTGACAGCCATCGGGATTAACCGCCAGAATGACGTGATGACGACGCAGAGACTCCGGCAGCGTGCGCATGGCACCTGATAGCGTCGCTACCGCAGCATTTTCGTCACCGTGGGTGCCAGCGATAATCAGACCGCTCTCAGCATCAGCGGCTGGAGCAGGAAACCACAGCAGCGGCGCACCCAGCACCGATTGCCCATATTGTTGCCAGACAGCATCCAGTTTGCCGCGCAGCGGGCGCGGATGTAGTGACGACATAAGAAACTTCCTTAATAAGATGATGCAAATTGTGACCGGGGATCCAGCCTCAACATAACGGTAAACAGCGTGCCGGAAAATAGCTATTTATCAATCAGCAATTTGCGATAAAGTGCCGAAAGTCGCTGGCGGCGCAACTTTTTTGGCAGCCGCCTTTTTTTGGGTAAAGGAGTGGTGATGAAAATAACTTTTCGCAAGACGCTTGCTGCTTTAATGGTTATCGGTGCAATTTCACCGGTCTTCGCCGCCAATGTGCCACCCGGCGCGCAGCTGGCAACGACGCAGGAAATTGTGCGCCATATAAAAGATGAACCCGCCTCGCTCGACCCGATGAAAGCCGTCGGCCTGCCGGAAATCCAGGTAATGCGTGATTTGTTTGAAGGGCTGACTAACCAGGATGCACAAGGCCATATCGTGCCTGGCGTGGCGCAAAGCTGGAGCAGTAACGATAACAAGACCTGGATTTTTAACCTGCGCAAAGATGCCCGCTGGTCCAATGGCGATCCGGTTACCGCACAGGATTTTGTTTACAGCTGGCAACGGCTGGTTGATCCGAAAAACAGTTCGCCTTCAGCCTGGTTTGCCACGCTCAGCGGCATTGAGAATGCAGAAGCCATTACCAAAGGGCAGATGAGCGCCGACAAACTGGGCGTGAGTGCGCTGGATGGTAATCGTCTCAAGGTGACATTGTCACGCCCGGTGCCGTGGTTTCCCAGCATGGTAGCCAATGCGGCACTCTTCCCGGTACCAGAAAAAGTCATTGCCCAGGATGGCGAAGGCTGGACAGCCCCCGGTAAGCTGGTCGGTAATGGCGCTTATCAGCTCCAGGACCGTGTCGTGAATGAAAAAATTGTGCTGATCCGTAACCGCCATTATTGGGATGATGCGCATTCGGTACTGACTAAAGTCACCTTCATTCCGATTAATGAGGAATCCAGCGCTACCAAACGCTATCGTGCGGGTGATATCGATATCACCGAATCCTTCCCGAAAAACATGTATGCGCTGCTGAAAAAAGAGCTGCCGGGCCAGGTTTACACCCCGGACCAGCTTGGCACCTATTACTATGCGTTTAACACCGAAAAAGGCCCCACCGCCGATATCCGCGTTCGCAAGGCGCTGACGTGGACCATTGATCGCCGTATCATCGCCGAAAAAGTGCTGGGCACCGGCGAGAAGCCCGCGTGGCGTTTTACCCCGGATGTCACCGCAGGTTTTACGCCGCAGAAAAGTTTCATGCAGCAGCATAGCCAGCAGGAACTCAATGCGCAGGCTAAGTCGCTGCTGACGGCGGCCGGGTACGGGCCTGGCAAACCGCTGCATCTGACGTTGCTGTACAACACCTCAGAAAGCCATCAGAAGATCGCCATTGCCGTGGCATCGATGTGGAAAAAGAATCTGGGTGTGGATGTCACGCTGCAAAATCAGGAGTGGAAGACGTATATCGATAGCCGCAACAGCGGCAACTTTGATGTCATTCGTGCCTCCTGGGTGGGGGATTATAACGAACCCTCCACCTTCCTCAGCCTGTTGACCTCCAGCCACAGCGGCAATATCGCGCGTTTTCATAATGCCGATTACGATGCCGTGCTGACAAAAGCCAGTAACGAAACCAGCGCGCAGGCCCGTAATCAGGACTACAACCGTGCCGAGCAGATTCTGGCTGAACAGGCACCGATTGCGCCGATTTATCAGTACACCAACGGACGTCTGATTAAACCCTGGGTGAAAGGCTACCCGATCACCAACCCCGAAGACGTGGCCTACAGCCGCGAAATGTGGATTGAAAAACACTAATCTCCCTGGCGGCCGCTCTGGCCGCCTGTCATGTTTGCTCACAGCCTGAAGATTGCAACTCGTCGCCACCACGCTAGACTGTATCGTATTGATTTTGATGGAGAGGCGAGTTCGTGAACGTCATTGAAGGTAAAGCATTGAAGGTTTCAGATGCCATTGTGGCTTGTCAGCTCGACGGCAAAGGAGGGGTGATCGCGATTGATGAGACTGAGGTCATCAATTGTGAACGTCCCTGCTGGTTGCACCTGAATTACACCCAGGAGCAGAGCGCAGATTGGCTGCAAAAGACCCCACTCATCCCCGATGCGGTGCGTGATGCGCTGGCGGGCGATAGCATGCGACCGCGTGTGTCACGTCTCGGTGATGGTTTTATGATTGTGCTGCGTAGCGTCAACCACAACAGTGATTCACGACCGGATCAGCTGGTGGCGATGCGGGTTTTTATTAATGACAAACTGATTGTTTCGACGCGTCGTCGCAAAGTCTACGCCATCGATGAAGTGCTGACTGATCTGCAAAACGGTAATGGCCCGGTGGATGGGGGGAGCTGGCTGGTGGATGTCTGTGATGCTCTGACCGACCATGCCAGTGAATTTATTGAAGAGATGCATGACAAGATTATCGAGCTGGAAGATGCCCTGATGGATCAACAGGTTCCGGCCCGGGGTGAACTGGCGTTGCTGCGCAAGCAACTGATTGTGATGCGGCGCTATATGGCTCCGCAGCGCGATGTCTATGCGCGTCTGGCCAGTGAGAAACTGGCGTGGATGGACGACGACAACCGCCGTCGTATGCAGGATATTGCCGACCGTCTGGGACGCGGACTGGACGATCTGGATGCTGGAGTGGCACGAACGGCGGTGCTGACCGATGAAATCGCCGCCGTATTGGCGGAAGCCATGAACCGTCGTACTTACACCATGTCATTGCTGGCGATGATTTTCCTGCCGACCACCTTTTTAACCGGCCTGTTCGGTGTCAACCTGGGAGGTATCCCCGGTGGCAGCTGGCATATGGGCTTTGGTGTGTTCTGTCTGCTGCTGCTCATCATGGTGGTGGGGCTGGCGTGGTGGTTAAGACAACGCAAATGGTTATAAGCGGTACCGGGAATGTTAACAATGAGTTAGCGTAAGGTAACCCGCTGTAAATTAAGGACGCGAAGGTAAAAAAGCGGAAAAAAACTGATCGACGTCAATATCCGTATCAGGCAACAGGAGCAGAATCTCTCTCGCAGGTGAATGCAACGTCAAGCGATGGGCGTTGCGCTCCATATTGTCTTACTTCCTTTTTTGAATTACTGCATAGCACATTTGATTCGTACAACGCCGGCCTATCCGCCGGCTTTTTTTTGCCCGTTTGCCAGTGCCGCTTATCTTTACCTATGCTTATAAGACATTCAGCAACAAGGAGAAGGGCATGTCATTTATTCGCGCCACCGATCCCATCCCAACCGATCCACCACCGATTCCGGAACCGATTCCGCATCCGCAACCCATTCCTGAGCCTGATCCACCCTACGATCCTGAGTTTCCACCGATTATCGATCCACCACCGCATCGCTAATAAAAAAGGCGCGTAGCCGAAGCGACGCGCCTTTTTCTGTCGGGGCGAATTACTTTATCTGCAACACATCCAGACGGACGCTTAAATCGACAGCATCTTCTTCTTCCGGTTGCCAGCCAGCAGGTTGCACCGGCAGCGATTCACGATCGAATGCCAGATCGCCGCCATCAATCACCGCATCGCCATGCTGAATGCCTTTGAAGTCAAACAGGTTAATGTCTGCCATATGGGACGGCACGATGTTCTGCATCGCGCTGAACATGGTTTCAATGCGGCCCGGATAACGTTTATCCCAATCGCGCAGCATATCGGCCACCACCTGGCGTTGCAGGTTAGGCTGGGAGCCACACAGGTTACACGGGATAATCGGGTACTGACGTGCCTCAGCGAAGCGGATGATGTCTTTTTCGCGGCAGTAGGCCAGTGGGCGGATCACGATATGTTTGCCATCATCGCTCATCAGCTTGGGAGGCATCCCCTTCATCTTGCCGCCGTAGAACATATTCAGGAACAACGTTTGCAGAATATCGTCGCGATGGTGGCCAAGGGCAATTTTGGTACAACCCAGCTCTGTGGCAGTGCGATAGAGAATGCCGCGGCGCAGACGTGAGCACAGCGAACAGGTGGTTTTGCCTTCCGGAATCTTTTCTTTAACGATGGAGTAGGTATCTTCGTTAACAATCTTGTACTCAACGCCGAGGTTATCCAGATACGCAGGTAGCACGTGCTCCGGGAAGCCAGGCTGCTTCTGGTCAAGGTTCACCGCCACCAAAGAAAAGTTAACCGGTGCACTTTGTTGCAGATTGCGTAAGATTTCCAGCATGGTGAAGCTGTCTTTGCCGCCCGACAGACACACCATGATGCGATCGCCTTCTTCGATCATATTGAAATCGGCAATCGCTTCGCCCACGTTACGACGCAGACGCTTTTGTAATTTGTTCAGGTTGTACTGCTCTTTTTTTGTGACTTCTTGATTTTCTGACATTATTTACTGTCTCAGCCAGCGATTTTCAACAAAAAGGGCACCACAGGGGCACGGCCAGCTACAAAGCGAGTTTAGCGTTAAGCATGTTAACCTGCTCGTCGTTCAACTCTTCTATCCACGTAGCATAAATCTCATACACCCTCTGCGCGTTCTCGTGCCCCATCTGATTCGCAATAAACGACGGGTTTGCACCGGCTGACAGAAGCCAGCAGGCAAAAGTATGTCGCGTATGGTACGGATTACGGCGGCGAATTCCAGCACGTTTTACAATCGTTAAGAAGAACGGGAACCAGAGGCTCCCGTTTTTTATCGATAACCCAGGTATCCGGGTTAGGGCTTAAGGCGGTGATAAGTTCTTTTCATGACTAATTATTCCCCTGAGGTCCCCATATATCGGCCTGGACAAGTCATTTTGATCACAAGCTTATGATATGTTGTGGAGTCCGCCAGACTGGATATAGTTCAGGGAAGCCATCGATATGTAACGAAGTACCTGTGTCATGATAGCCCCACCGTCTAATCAGTGTCCTGGTACTATATCTTGTGCATTCTGCATAACAGGGCGCCTTTTCTTTATCGAGTATTGCATTCAGAGAATTGAATAAATCTTTGACAAGAGTCCCCCCTCGTGAAGAGCTTTGAATGGCGAGCAGGGCGATAACGTAATGTGGAGGGTCCTTTGGCTGGAGATTATCAAGTCCTTCTATCAACGTTACGGCTCGTACGTAATCACAACCACACACTTTATTTAGCTGGTCATAAATTCTGGCATTCTCTTCAGGTGTCATTTCCAACGCTTCAGGTCGAAAGTAAACCAGAACCCCTGAATTATTTTCAGTCAGGAGTATTCCCCCACGTTCCAGCGCGAGATTAACATAAATCCTGAAATATTCTTTCATAACATCAAATCTATTTTTTTCGCTCAGAAAATACAAATTTATAAATTGGATCATGAAAAAACTCTGCCGCCAGCAGATTGCATACTCTATCCATGTCCGATTTTTTAGCGTGCCTGCATCTCATTTCCATATCCTTTAATTGATTGCTGGGTGAATGAACTTGATTGGGATTTATAAAATCTTCTCTTTTTCAAAGAGGGAACTCATCAATGTAGTGTGTATTAATTAATACTATGAGTTATTTGTTAAGGTAAAAAAGATAAAGCATTTAAAATGATATGCCACCAGTGTCTTTATCTCGGGTGTGAATAATCAAAAGAATGATAAAGGCTATTTTATGAAATCAACTAACATAGCGTTTGTATAGAATACTATACCATGGTCCAGGCTGTTGAGAAGATGAAAATAGGCTGATGTGTTGATTTTACATCAGATGATTGAGAACTTGAAAATAATGAAAAATAAATGTTGCAGCAGATCACATAATCAAAAAATCGAGATAGTAAGTTTCAATACTATCCCGAAGGTCATTCACATGACGAAACATACAGTACGACTGCAGCGCTGAACGCCAGCGCATTTTGCAGTTATCCGGGTTATACGGCTACTGAAATTCTTCAGATAAAGTGCCTGCATTCTGCCACGATAATCACCGGATCAGCTTGTTCCGATTCATTGCACACGCCTGAAGAGCCAGGTACGCCGCCAGCGCCGACGCCATCATGCCCGACACCATCAGCACGCGCTGTCCTGAAGCATAGACGGTGGGTGACAGGCCGAGCATCACCGTTCCTGAATACGAGACGATATAGACTATCGCGCTGAGCCATGCTGTTTTCCTCTCCTGTTGCGCCCGGAACAAAAGCAGGGTGGTGGCGAGAGCGAAGAGGATAACCGTAGCGGCTCTGGCAATGGCGAAAGTACTGGTTATATTCTCTGAGGTGAACTTATAGATGGTGTCGAAACCTGATGCAGCGAAGACTCTGCGCTCAATCAGGGACAAGATGATGGTGGCAATAAGAAGTAACAGAGAAAATATTTGGGCTTTTTTATTATTACGGAGTGTCAGGGCTAAACATAAGTAAATAATGCCGACGGCGATTGGCTGAACAGTGAACATCTGGTCAAAGGCCAGGTTTAATCCCATAAGTACTTTATCAACAAAGTTGAGATTAACAAAATCAGGCATCCAGCGTCCAATCTCAAGATATAATCGACGTGTATTTCCCGGGCTAACGATGATGTACGCGAATACCAGCAGAGTGGCTGCCAGAGAGATGAGCGCCGCTTTTCTCACTGGCCCCCGATAGAGCACAGCGATAGTCGGCAATAGGAAGAGATTGATGACCACGATCTGTTCGCTGAACGACGAGAAGAAAAAAATTACCGCGGCAACGATCGCATTTCTGTAGAGATTCTGTTCTGTCGTGCATCGTTTAAGCAGAGCAAATCCCAGTATGGAAAGGGCAAATGGCCACAAATAGTTCACTGAGCCTGTCATCCACAAGATGCCCTCCTTGATAAACCCTTTTTTAATAGTGAAAAGTATGACCAGTACAAAGAAGAGGCTGGCTAAAATGGCGTCTTTTTTATTTTTTGCCACTATCCAGGAGAATGAACATACGGTTACAGCGAATAAGAAGGAATTTAAAAATGCCCAGGTTTGTTTGTGGTTTATTATTTTTAATAATGCGAATTCTATCGCTGTGCGGGAGGACCAGGATTGATAGCGTGTAAGAAGCCATTGGAAAATATCTGGGGTATGTGCTTCTTGCGAAAACACGACATCATCTGAATAGTGGGAAATTCCTTTTAGCTTTAAATAAGCAAATGCACCGAGGAAAATAATAAAAAAAAGAGATGTGAAAGTCCGTGTCATTGTTTTTCTACCTTGCGTACCTGATGAGTATTAGAACCTTGCTGACGTTATATTTTATCAGGTACGAGGCATGGGAAAAAGATGGGTATGATCAGGATAATCGCAGAATTATCACCTATACACAAATGATAATTATTATCATAAACTGATCGGGTGCTAACGAAGGAGTGGTTATGAAGCCCGAAGCGAATGACGTCCTGAGTACTGATTGCTGTATTGTTGGTGGTGGCCCGGCGGGGTTGATGCTGGGTTATCTGCTGGTGCGTGCGGGATTGCGCGTGGTGGTGATTGAGAAACACGCCGATTTCCTGCGCGATTTCCGTGGCGACACCATTCATCCTTCTACGCTTGAAATCATGCATCAGCTCGGTTTACTGGACGAACTTCTGCAATTGCCTCATCAGCGGGCAGAAAAATTGCAGGCCGAATTGGCCGGTGAGGAAGTGACCATGGCGGATTTCACGCGACTGCCCGTGCAATGCCGTTTTATCGCCTTTATGCCGCAATGGGACTTCCTCAACTTTCTGGCGCAAAAAAGCGCGCAGTTCGCCGGTTTCACGCTGCTGCAATCCACCACGTTCGACAGCTTTCTTTACCAGCACGACAGCGTCCGGGGAATTCGGGCGAGCACTGAACACGGCCCGGTGGAGATTCAGGCTCCGCTGGTGGTAGGAGCCGATGGTAGAAATTCAGCCGTACGCCTTGCCGCCGGGTTGACCAGCCGGGCATTTGGCGCATCAAAGGATGTGGTGTGGTTCAGGCTGGATAAACAGTCGGACGATCCAACCTGGGGAATGGGGCATAAGGGGCCACGGCAAAACTTTATTGTTATTGATCGCGGCACTTACTGGCAATGCGGCTACACCATTGCGAAAGGCCAGTTTGAGGAGTTGAAGGCGGCGGGACTGGATCAATTTAAACAGGCGATTGCCTCCGTAGCGCCCTTTAGTGTGGAACGGCTGTCCTCACTGGAGGAATGGCAGCAATTTAAACTACTCTCGATCCGCATTGACCGTCTCGACAGTTGGATGAAGCCTGGCGTGCTATGTATCGGTGATGCGGCGCACGCGATGTCACCCATCGGTGGCGTTGGCGTCAATCTGGCGATTCAGGATGCCGTCGCAACCGCCAATTATCTGACGGAACCGCTGCGCCAGGGGGGAGTCAGCCTGCGCGATTTGGCGAAGGTGCAAAAGCGCCGCCAGTTTCCGACCGTGGCGACACAATTTCTGCAAATTAAGATGAGCAGTAATAAACGTAAACCCGGCAGAAAAAGTCCCATGCCCACCCTTATCCGCCGTTTTCCCTTTCTGCGTTTTGTGTTTGGCCGCCTGATTGGGCTGGGATTCCGCATGGAGAAGCCACGCTTTTCTGGCTAATCCTTCCCCCAGGAACCGGATCAGCATTCTTTGCCCGAATTATTTGTGCATTTATTGATCTGCGCGAAGATTTTGCTTTGTCTGCACTGACAGGATGGAAGCATAAGTTACTTTAGTTTCTAAAGGTGAGGAGAGGCAGATGCAAACTTACGACATGGTATTTGAAGAGGCGTGCCGCCTGGTGGGGCAATGTTACCTGGAACTGGCGCAGCGTGGTGCGGCGACAGAAAAAGATGTATTGGCAACGGAGTTACAAAACCTGCAACTCCGTTATCGTGAATTAACCGGCTCGCCGAACCGGGCAGTGGAGATGGCGATCACCCAACTCAAGCCTTGTTGATAAGCTTGCAGCCCGGCCTTGTGTGCCGGGCTTTGTTTATGACTCGTTTTTCTCTGCTTTCCCTGCCAGTTCTGCCAGCCGCTGATAACGTTGCGTAGCAGCGTCGCTGGCATCACGCCACAATTGTGCCGCGGCTTCCGGTTCGCTGGTTTGCAGCTGCCGGAAGCGCTGCTCATTCATCAATGCCTGCTCCAGCTCAGACGTGGGCGGGCGTGAATCCAGCGACAGCGCAGTTTTGCCCTGTTCCGCCCGACGTGGATCGAAACGATAGAGCGGCCAGAATCCACTGGTGGTCAGCAGGCGCATTTGTTCATGACTATAGGCCAGATCGTAGCCGTGCTCCTCGCAGGGGCTGTAAGCGATGATCAGCGACGGTCCCGGCCAGGCTTCGGCTTCCTGAATGGCTTTCACGGTTTGATTGAGCTGAGCGCCGAGTGAAATCTGCGCCACGTAAACATGCCCGTATAACAATGTCGCCATACCGAGATCTTTACGCGCTTTACGTTTGCCCTGTTCACCAAATTTGGTGACGGCCCCCAACGGGGTCGCTTTAGACGCCTGACCACCGGTGTTGGAGTAGCATTGGGTATCCAGCACCAGCACATTGACGTTTTCACTCAGGCTCATCACATGATCCAGCCCGCCATAACCGATGTCATAGGCCCAGCCATCACCGCCAATCAGCCACACCGATTTATCCACCAGCGCATCAGCTGCGGTCATCAGGGCCTGCGCCTCCTGCTGCGTCGAGCTTTGTAACAGGGTACGCAGTTGCGCAATTTGCTCACGGCGCAACGATGGCGTGACATTGTCACCTTTGAGCGCGGCAACCAGATCGGCTGGCAAATGTCCGGCGCACTGATCCAGCAGACGCAACGCACGCTGACGTTGCTGATCAACGCTGAGTCGGAAGCCCAGACCAAACTCGGCGTTATCTTCAAACAGGGAATTGGCCCATGCCGGACCGCGTCCCTCAGCGTTGGTGGTATAAGGCGTAGAGGGCAGATTACCGCCATAAATGGAGGAACATCCGGTCGCATTCGCGATCAACAAACGATCGCCGTAAAGCTGCGTCAGCAACTTAATGTAAGGCGTTTCGCCGCAGCCGGAACAGGCACCGGAATATTCAAACAGCGGGGTAATCAACTGGGAAGTACGGATATCGATACGCTCCAGCTGCTCGGCGGTGATCTCCGGCAGGGCAAGAAACGCGTCGTAATTAATCTTCTCGGTTTCAACATGCTCCAGACGCGATTTCATGTTGATAGCTTTGATTTCCGGATGTTGACGGTCACTGGCCGGGCAGACTTCAACACACAAATTGCAGCCGGTGCAATCCTCGGGGGCGACCTGCAACACGTATTTTTGCCCGCGCATATCACGCGATTTGACATCCAGTGAGGCCAGCGTGGCGGGTGCACTCTCCAGCGCTTCCGGCGACACGACTTTGGCGCGAATCGCGGAGTGCGGGCAGGCAGCCACGCAGTGGTTGCATTGGGTACAGAGATTGGGCTGCCAGATCGGCACGGCTTCAGCAATGTTGCGCTTTTCCCACCGGGTGGTGCCGGTCGGCCAGCTGCCATCGGGGGGTAATGCGGACACCGGCAATTTGTCGCCCAGACCGGCCAGCATCGCTGCCGTCACGGTTTTGACAAAATCAGGTGCGTTATCAGCGACAACCGGTGGGCGATGCGGGCTGCGGGTATCGACGGGCTGCAATGGCACCGCCTCCAGCGCCTGTTGTGCCATTGCCAGCGCCTGCCAGTTGCGCTGCACCAGTTCCTCACCTTTGCTGCGATAGCTGCGGGCGATGGCGTTTTGCAGCTCGGTCAGGGCGCTGTCGCCTGGCAGGATTTGCGTCAGCTGAAAGAAGGCCATTTGCATTACGGTATTGATGCGTGCGCCAAGCTGGCATTCGCGCGCAATCCGCGCGGCGTTGATCACGTAAAAACGCGCCTGTTTGTCGTTAAGTTGCGTCTGTACTTCCTGCGGCAGGCGGGGCCACACCTCATCGGCAGCGTAGGGGGTATTTAACAGAAAAATGCCGCCAGGCTTGAGTTGGTCCAGCATCGAATATTTGTCGATGAACTGTAACTGGTGACAGCCGATAAAATCAGCCTGTTGAATCAGGTAGGCCGACTGTATCGGTTGCTGGCTGACACGCAAATGCGAAACCGTCAGCCCGCCCGCTTTTTTCGAGTCATAAACAAAATAGCCCTGCACCTGCCAGGGCGTGGCATTACCGATAATCTTCAGATTATTTTTGGTGGCACTGACGCTGCCATCGCTGCCGAGGCCGTAGAACAGGGCTTCGAGATGCGCGCGATTCGGCACAATATTGGTTTCCGGCGGCAGCGAGAGATGGGTGACATCGTCATAAATACCGACGGTAAATCGTGCCGGTGGCTTAGCGCGTTGCAACGCGCGGAACACGGCCAGCACCGCATCAGGCGCGAATTCTTTGGAGGATAAACCATAGCGCCCACCGCAGACCTGCGGCAACGTACTGCGCTCGCCATGGCTCCAGGCTTCTGCCAGCGCCGTCATCACATCCAGAAACAGAGGTTCGCCGAGCGCACCCGGCTCTTTAGTGCGATCCAGCACCGCCACGCGCTGGACGGATTCAGGCAGTACGGTTAACAAATGGCTGGCGGAGAACGGACGATAGAGGCGAACTTTGACCAGACCGACTTTTTCACCACGCTGCAATAACTCGTCAATGGCTTCTTCGGCGGTGCCGCAGCCGGACCCCATCATGATAATGACGCGCTCCGCCTGCGGATGGCCGTAAAACTCGAACGGCTGATAGCGTCGGCCAGTTTGTGCGGCAAAAGCCTCCATCGCAGCGATAACATGCCCGGTACAGGCGTCGTACCACAGGTTAGTGGCTTCGCGTGACTGGAAATACGTATCCGGATTTGCCGAGGTGCCGCGCACGGTCGGGTGATCCGGGGTGAGGGCGCGAGCGCGATGCTGCGCAATCGCCTCCGGCGGCATCAGCGCCAGCAACGTCTCGTCGCTGATCGGCACAATTTTATTGATCTCGTGCGAAGTGCGGAAACCATCAAAAAAATGGATAAACGGGATGCGGCTATTGAGTGATGCCATTTGGGCAATCAGGGCGAAATCCTGTGCTTCCTGCACGCTTGAGACACAAAGCTGTGCACACCCCGTCTGGCGCACCGCCATCACGTCTGAATGATCGCCAAAAATGGATAAGGCATGAGTGGCGACCGTGCGTGCCGCCACATGCAGCACAAACGGCATCAGTTGCCCGGCCAGTTTGTATAATGTCGGGATCATCAGCAGCAGGCCCTGCGATGAAGTAAACGAGGTGGAGAGTGCGCCGGTTTGCAGCGCACCGTGCACCGTGGCGATCGCACCTCCCTCGGATTGCATCTCCACCACGCGTGGGACGTCACCCCAGATATTGCGGCGACCTTCGCCCGACCAGCTATCCGCCAGTTCTGCCATGGTTGAGCTGGGAGTGATAGGGTAGATGGCGATAACTTCGCTGGTACGGAAGGCGACAGAAGCCACAGCACCGTTGCCGTCGACGGTAATCATAAATCGTCCTTTGCTAAGCTGAGAATGCCCGTAAAATTGCCGGGGTTAATCAATTGAGTCTAGCAAAGCCGCCTGGCGTTACTTTCTTATCTGTGTGGTGGATTTCATGCTGCGCACCGAAATCTAACTCTGCTTATTTTTACATCGTCTCAGGTGGGATGTTGCTGGTTTGAAATACGGTGAATTTTCGACGTTAACTGACAAAAAAGCGGCAATCAGGATAATTCTGGTTGCAAAGCCTGAAAGAAAATTTTGTAAAAAGTGATGTCGCCCCTCGACCCCTTGCTGCGCCTGACATATGCTGGTTCGAATTTTTCCCCATCCGCCCGGAGCCTGAACGATGAAAGCCGCTTCCTTCCTGCTGGCCGGTGCTGCATTGCTACTTTCTGCCTGCAGCAGCAATAGTGATAATGAACCGCCGCAACAGGCGACTGCTGCACATATACAACCGCAGGTCGTGATGTCATCGCTGGCGGAATCGAATTGCGCGAATGCCGGGGGAACACTGGCGTTTTCACGTCAGCTCGATGGTTCCCGTATCGGGATGTGCCAGCTGGCAAATGGCCGTCGCTGTGATGAGCAGGCATTGATGGGTGGGAGATGCGCCCGCTAACGCAGGCGCTCACTGTCAGGCTTTCACCTGGTTGGGACAGGCTTCTCCGCGTTCCAGTTGCCCCAGATTGTTCAGCGTGGTTTCGGAGATGGCGGTCAGGGCTTCCGCCGTCAGAAATGCCTGATGGCCGGTAAATAACACGTTGTGGCAGGCTGAGAGGCGACGAAACACGTCATCCTGAATCACATCGTTTGATTTATCTTCAAAGAACAGATCCCGCTCGTTTTCATACACGTCCATACCCAGCGCGCCAATTTTCTGCTGTTTCAACGCATCAATGGCGGCCTGAGAATCAATCAATCCGCCACGGCTGGTATTGATGATCATCACACCATCTTTCATCTGGCTAAAGGCGTGGGCATTCAGCAGATGATGGTTTTCTGGTGTTAATGGGCAGTGGAGGGTAATAACGTCGGACTCGGCAAATAAGGTTTTCAAATCGACATATTCTGCGCGAAGTTCCAGCGCCTGTGGGCTGGGATAAGGATCAAACGCCAGCAGACGCATACCAAACCCCTTCAGAATACGCATCGCGGCGACGCCAATTTTACCGGTGCCGACCACGCCCGCGGTTTTATTGTGCATATTGAAGCCGGTTAAGCCGTCGAGGGAGAAGTTAGCGTCACGCGTGCGTTGATAAGCGCGATGGATGCGACGGTTCAGCGTCATCATCAGCCCCACCGCATGTTCGGCTACCGCTTCTGGCGAATAGGCGGGGACGCGCACCACCTGTAAACCGAGCGCCGCAGCGGCGGCCAGATCGACGTTATTAAATCCGGCGCAGCGCAGCGCAATATATTTCACGCCCAACGCAGCCAGCTCTTCCAGCACCACTCTGCCACCGTCATCATTGACGAAAATACAGACGGCATCACAGCCGACGGCGTTTTTGGCGGTGGCTTCTGTCAGCAGAAAGTCAAAGAACTCCAGCTCAAAACCGTAGCTGGCGTTAACGTGTTCGAGGTATTTCTGGTCATACTGTTTGGTGCTGTAAACCGCAACTTTCATTGTTTCGCTCCTGAAAAATGGAATGCAGGTATGTTCACAGGATAACGGTTTCTGCGTGACTTTGCTGGTGAATACCCGAAGCAGGGTTTAAGCCTTCATTAACCCGGCATAACATGCCATCATCTTCGTCAGGATTGTGTTAAGAACAGGAAAGTGAGCTGCCATGACGCGGGGCCTTCGCCGATTACTTGCTGCGCTGCTGGCGCTGACATTGTTGTTATTGGGATTATTACTGACGGTGACGCAATGGTTACCGCGGCTGGCGGGTGTCTGGCTGCCGGAGAATACCTGCGTGGAATTGAACGGTGCGCCTGGCTGGCAACAGGGCGCGCTGCGTTTCCCGGAGGTGCGCTACCTCGCCGGGGATTGCGAACTGGCTAAAGTCAGCGATGCCCGGCTCGGCTGGCATCAGCAGCGCTGGCTGCTTTCCGCCCGCCAGCTACAACTCAACAGTGACTGCCTGCAAGCGTTGCCGCAAAGCAGCGCCAGTAACGACGCCCCGCGCACTCTGGCGCAGTGGCAGGCGATGTTGCCGGGGGCAGATATCCATCTCGATCAACTGGTACTTTTACCGTGGCAGCAATACGCCGGTCAGTTTGACCTGACGCTCGATAAAGACGCGCAGCGCTTACGTTACCAGGGCGATAACCTCAGTGTTAACGCGCGTTTGCAAGGTCAGCAACTGCAACTGACGCAGCTGCAATTAACCCACCCGTTACTGCCCAAACCGCTGGATTTGCATGGCACCCTGACATTGCCCACCTTTGCCGATGGTCTGCCGGTGGCTGGTGAACTTGGCGGAGATATCAGCCTGACGCAGTGGCCGGTGCCGCTCAGCCTGGCGCTTAACTGGCAACAGCAGCAGGGGAAGCTGACGGTGCGTCAGCAGGGGGACGAGCAACCGTTGCTGCAACTGCCGTGGCAGATCGACGATCAACAAATCCGTATTACCCAGGGACAATGGCGCTGGCCACAGCAGGGACAACCGCTGGCGGGTGGTCTGGCCCTGACGCTGACCCACTGGCAGCAGGGGCTGGAAAACACGCAGATCACCGGGCGCTTCAATTTGCTGACGCAGGGAAAGGGGGGCAAAGGCAACCTGGTGCTGAGCGTCGGACCGGGATCGCTCAGCCTGCAAAACAGCCATTTGCCGTTCCAGCTGACCGGCGAAAGCAAATTTTCTGAGCTGCAATTATACGGTGCCATTCCGGGCGTATTGCAGGGGATGCTGACCGATCCGCAGCTGGCGCTGAAGCCCGGTGCCTTGCTGCGCCTGCGTGGTCGTTTGCTTTCCACACTGCAAGTAGATGAGGCACGCTGGCCGCTGGCCGGGGTGACCTTGAGTACCGCGGGGATAAACGGGCGTTTGCAGGCGATTCTGCAGGCGCACGATCCCAGCTTTGGCCGCTTCAGGCTGCATCTCGATGGCCGTGCCACGCAATTCTGGCCCGATCGTGGCCGCTGGAACTGGCGTTATTGGGGCGATGGGGTGATGGCCCCCCTGAATGCCAAATGGGATGTGAAAGGCACCGGCAGCTGGCAGGATCAGCTCATTAGTCTCGATACGCTGGACACCGGTTTTGATCAACTGGCCTATGGCATGGTTGAGGTGAGCAAACCGCGTCTTACCCTCACGGCACCGGTACGCTGGCAGCGCGATGCACAACAACCCTCTTTTAACGGCGGTTTTGTTCTCAAATCGGGTCAGACCCGGTTTAGCTACGGTGGCTGGTTGCCGCCGTCGGAACTCGATTTTGCAGCAAAAGGCAGCGACCCGAGCCAGTTTATCTGGCGCGGGCAACTGAAGGCGGGCGATATCGGTCCGCTGCGGGTGCATGGGCGCTGGGATGGCGAACGGTTACGCGGCGAAGCCTGGTGGCCAAAACAATCGCTGGCGGTGTTTCAGCCTTTACTCAGCAGCGATCTGAAGATGCGCATTCAGTCAGGCGATCTTCAGGCGCAGGTGGCGTTTTCTGCCGCCAGCGATCAGGGGTTCGAGGCGGGTGGGCACTGGGTCGTAAAAAACGGCAGCGTGTGGATGCCAGATAGCGAAATCAATGGTATCGATTTCTCGCTGCCGTTCCGCCTGAAAGACCATCAATGGCAGCTTGGCCGACGCGGGCCGGTATCCCTGCGTATCGCGGAAGTGAAAAATCAGTTCGCTTTGCAGAATATCACCGCCGATTTGCAGGGCCATTATCCATGGCATGAGCGTCAACCGCTCACGCTTTCCAATGTTAATCTCGACTTGTTAGGCGGCCATGTCAGCCTGCCGGAGCTACGCCTGCCACAGCATGACCCGGCGCGTATTGCGCTGCGGGATATCGACCTGAGCCGCCTGATTACCGCCATTAAACCGAAACAGTTCGCCATGTCCGGCAAGGTCAATGGCGAACTTCCGTTGTGGGTGAATAATCCACGCTGGCTGGTGGAGAAAGGCTGGATCGCCAGCAGTGGTCCATTGACCTTCCGTATGGATAAGGACATGGCGGATGCCATCACCAGCAACAATTTTGCCGCCGGAGCGGCGATGGACTGGCTACGGTATATGGAGATCTCCCGTTCATGGGCCACGCTGGACCTGGATAACTTCGGCAATCTGACCATGCAATCGGAGGTGAAGGGTACCAGCCAGTTCAGCAATCGCCGACAATCGGTCAACCTTAACTACCGTCATCAGGAAAACCTGTTCCAGCTGTGGCGCAGCCTGCGTTTTGGCGATAATTTGCAATCCTGGGTGGAGCAAAATGCCACCCTGCCATCCAAAAAGGACCCCCAACCATGAGCCTGAGGGCATTACTGGTGCTGGCAGCCGGACTGCCGCTGATTGGCTGCGTGCCGCGTATCGAAGTGGCTGCGCCGAAAGAGCCGATCACCATCAATATGAATGTAAAAATCGAGCATGAAATTCACATCAAAGTGGATAAAGATGTGGAAGCCCTGCTGAAGAACCAGAGCGGTTTATTTTGAGGAGGGGCACGATGAAGCGTAAAGGGATCGTCCTGCTACTGGCGCTGTTACTGGTGCCTTCTGCCTGGGCGCTGACGCTCGACCAGGCCCGCCAGCAGGGGCGTGTTGGTGAAACGCTGAGTGGCTACATTGCGGCGCGCCAGCAGGACAGCGAGACGCTGGCGCTGGTAAAACGCATCAATGAGGGTCGGATTCAGCAATATCAGCGCGTGGCACAGCAGAATAATTTAACCACCGGTGAAGTGGCGCGTATCGCCGGAGAAAAACTGGTTAATCGTGCCGGTTCTGGCGAGTATGTGCAGGGAATTAACGGACAATGGCTGCAAAAATAGCCAAAAAAAAGCCGGGCGCTCAGGCCCGGCTAAAAGATGACACAGTTTTGCTTACGCAGCAGCAATCTCTTTGATCGCGTCTTTAGCATCGCTGGTTGCTTTGGTCGCGACTTCCGGACCGTAAGCAATACCTTCTGCGAACACGAAGTTCACGTCAGTGATGCCGATGAAACCGAGGAACAGCTTAACGTAAGGGGTCAGCAGGTCAGTCGGGGTATCTTTATGGATACCGCCACGGCTGGACAGGATCACCGCGCGTTTACCTTTCACCAGACCTTCCGGGCCAGCTTCGGTGTAACGGAAAGTCACGCCAGCACGGGCAATCAGGTCGAAGTAGTTTTTCAGCTGGGTCGGGATGTTGAAGTTGTACATCGGCGCAGCGATAACCACCACATCATGAGCCTGCAGCTCTGCAATCAGCGCATCTGACAGCGCCAGTGCTTCCTGCTGACGCGGAGACAGCGGAGCATCAGACGGACGCAGCGCGCCAACCAGCTCACCATCCAGAACCGGAATCGGGTCAGCGGCCAGGTCACGAACGGTAACGTCATCACCGTTGCTCTTTGCCTGCTCAACATAGAAATCAGCCAGTTGGCTGGACTGGGAGTAACCTGCAAGGATGCTTGATTTCAGAACTAATACTTTGCTCATGGTGTTTTCCTGTTTGTTACGCGGAAGGCTTACCGCTCAATGCGTTACACTCTACGAAGATTCAAGGCCGGGTAAAAGCGCAATATTTCGAGACCTATGTTCGAATTTATTGAATAAGGCAGCACGCACAGTCAGGGCGGCAGGGGCAAATTATGCTATGATGCCGCTCATTAATTGATTGAATCCGCCGGTATTTCCGGCCGGCAGTGCCGGAGCATTGCCACAACAGGTAACTCATCACTATGTCATCAACCGTTACTTCTCCTTTAGCCCCGTTCTGGACGCGACTCGAAAAACTGATGCTGCGCGACCGGCAGCGCCTACAGCGTCGACTGCATGGTGCCGCTAAAGTGAAGAATCCAGCTGCACAGCAGGGGATTGCCACTGAACTGGAAGCTGAATTCAGCCAGGCGGAGCAGCGCGTCGCCCAGCGTATGGCCGCGACGCCGCGCATCACTTTCCCGGAAAATCTGCCAGTCAGCCAGAAGCAGCAGGCGATTGCCGAAGCGATTCGCGATCATCAGGTGGTGATTGTGGCCGGTGAAACCGGTTCGGGTAAAACCACCCAGCTGCCGAAAATTTGCCTGACGCTGGGGCGCGGGGTGAAAGGGTTGATTGGTCATACCCAGCCGCGCCGTCTGGCTGCGCGTACTGTCGCCAACCGTATTGCCGACGAGCTGGAGACATCGCTCGGTGGCTGCATTGGTTACAAGGTTCGTTTTAATGACCAGGTCAGTGACACCACCCAGGTGAAGCTGATGACCGACGGTATCCTGCTGGCAGAGATTCAGCAGGACCGCCTGTTGTTGCAGTACGACACCATCATCATCGATGAAGCGCATGAACGCAGCCTGAACATCGATTTTCTGCTTGGCTATCTGCGCGAGTTGCTGCCGCGCCGCCCGGATTTAAAGGTGATCATCACTTCTGCCACCATCGATCCGCAGCGCTTTTCTCGCCACTTTAACAACGCGCCAGTGATTGAAGTTTCCGGCCGGACCTTCCCGGTGGAGGTGCGTTATCGTCCCATCGTTGAAGAAGCGGAAGACACCGATCGCGATCAGCTACAGGCCATTTTTGATGCGGTGGATGAACTGGGCCAGGAAAGCCGTAGCGATATCCTGATTTTTATGAGCGGTGAGCGTGAAATCCGCGATACCGCCGATGCGCTGATGAAGCGTGATTTGCCCCATACCGAAATTCTGCCGCTGTATGCACGGCTGTCGAATGCGGAACAGAACCGGGTGTTCCAGTCCCACAGCGGACGGCGCATCGTGTTGGCGACCAACGTGGCGGAAACCTCGCTCACCGTACCGGGTATCAAATACGTTATTGACCCCGGCACGGCGCGTATCAGCCGCTATAGCTACCGCACCAAAGTGCAGCGCCTGCCGATTGAGCCGATTTCCCAGGCTTCAGCTAACCAGCGTAAAGGTCGCTGCGGCCGTGTCTCGGAAGGGATCTGTATCCGCCTGTACTCAGAAGATGATTTTCTGAGCCGCCCGGAATTTACCGATCCGGAGATCCTGCGTACCAACCTGGCGTCGGTTATTTTACAAATGACCGCGCTCGGCCTCGGCGATATTGACGCCTTTCCGTTTGTTGAAGCACCGGATAAACGTAATATCCAGGACGGGGTCAGGTTGCTGGAGGAGCTGGGGGCGATCACCGTCAACGAAGACGGGCACTACAAACTGACCGCGTCCGGGCGTCAACTGGCGTTACTGCCGGTGGATCCGCGTCTGGCGCGCATGGTGCTGGAAGCGCAGAAATTTGGCTGTGTGCGCGAAGCGATGATCATCACCGCGGCGCTCTCGATTCAGGACCCGCGTGAACGTCCGGTGGAGAAACAGCAGGCATCAGACGAGAAACACCGGCGATTTGCGGATAAAGAGTCCGACTTCCTGGCGTTTGTTAATTTGTGGAATTACCTGCAAGAGCAGCAAAAAGCGCTGTCGGGCAATCAGTTCCGCCGTCAATGCAAAAGCGACTATCTCAACTATCTGCGCGTGCGTGAATGGCAGGATATTTATACCCAGCTGCGCCAGGTGGTGCGAGAGCAAGGGATGCCGGTCAACAGCGAACCGGCACCGTATCGCGAAGTTCACTGCGCCATACTCAGTGGCCTGCTTTCGCATATCGGCCAGAAAGATGCTGACAAACAGGAGTTTACGGGTGCCCGCAATGCCCGTTTCTCTATCTTCCCCGGTTCCGGGCTGTTTAAAAAGCCGCCGAAGTGGACCATGGTAGCGGAACTGGTGGAAACCAGCCGCCTGTGGGGACGTATCGCTGCCCGCATCGATCCGGAGTGGATCGAGCCGCTGGCGCAGCATCTGATCAAGCGCAGCTACAGCGAACCGCACTGGGAGAAAGCCCAGGGCGCGGTGATGGCGACCGAAAAGGTCACGCTGTATGGCTTGCCGATTGTGCAGGCGCGTAAGGTGAATTACAGCCAAATTGACGCGCCGCTCAGCCGTGAATTATTTATCCGCCATGCGCTGGTGGAAGGTGACTGGCAGACGCGCCACGCCTTTTTCCGCAACAACCAAAAGCTGCGCAGCGAAATTGAAGATCTGGAACATAAATCGCGTCGCCGCGATATCCTGGTCGATGATGAAACGCTGTTTGTCTTTTACGATCGGCGTATCGCCAGTGACGTCGTTTCTGCACGCCATTTCGACAACTGGTGGAAAAAAGCCAGCAAGGACAATCCTGATCTGCTCAGCTTTGATAAGCAGATGCTGATTAAAGATGGGGCGGAAAAGGTCAGCCAGCTGGATTACCCGAATTTCTGGCATCAGGGCAACCTGAAGCTGAAACTCAGTTACCAGTTTGAACCGGGTGCCGATGCCGATGGGGTCACGGTACATATCCCGCTGCCGTTGCTTAATCAGGTTGATGAAGCCGGGTTCGAGTGGCAGATCCCCGGCGTGCGGCGTGAACTGGTGATCGCGTTGATTAAATCGTTACCGAAACCGGTACGACGTAATCTGGTGCCCGCGCCGAACTATGCCGAAGCTTTCCTGGGACGCGTGGCCGCGCTGGAATTGCCGTTACTGGATGCGCTGGAACGCGAGTTCCGCCGTATGACGGGCGTCACCATTGATCGCGAAGCCTGGCAGTGGGATCAGGTGCCCGATCACCTGAAAATGACCTTCCGCGTGGTGGATGAACACAACCGCAAGCTGCAGGAAGGCAAAGACCTGCATCAGCTGAAGCTGTTGCTGAAAGGCAAAGTCCAGGAAACGCTGTCCAAAGTGGCGGATGACGGGCTGGAGCAGAGTGGTCTGCATATCTGGAGCTTTGGCGATTTACCGCAAAGCTATGAGCAGAAACGCGGGAGCTATCAGGTCAAAGCCTGGCCTGCGCTGGTGGATGAGAAAGATAGCGTCGCGATTCGCCTGTTCGACAGCGAACAGGAGCAACAAAAAATGATGTGGCGCGGCCAGCGCCGTTTATTGCTGCTGAACATCCCATCACCCATTAAGTATCTGCATGAGAAGCTGCCCAACAAGGCCAAGCTTGGTTTGTACTTTAACCCGTATGGCAAGGTGCTGGAGCTGATTGACGATTGCATCGCCTGTGGCGTGGATAAGCTGATGAGCGAAGCCGGTGGCCCGGCGTGGCAACAGGAAAACTTTGAACAGCTGCGCGACAAAGTGCGCGCCGAGCTGAACGAAACGGTGGTGACCATCGCGAAACAGGTGGAACAGATCCTGACCTGCGTTTTCAATATCAACAAACGCCTGAAAGGCCGGGTGGATATGTCACTGGCGCTGGCCCTGGCGGATATTAAGAATCAGATGAGCGGGCTGGTGTATCGTGGTTTTGTGACAGGTAACGGCTGGCAGCGGCTGGCAGATACCCTGCGTTATTTGCAGGGCATTGAGCGCCGTCTGGAGAAACTGCCGGTGGATCCGCACAGCGATCGCGCCCGCATGCTGAAAGTGCAGGCGGTGGAGCAGGCATGGCAAAGCTGGCGTAACAAGCTGCCGCCGCAACGTCAGGATGATGCTGAAGTGCTGGCAATTCGCTGGATGCTGGAAGAGTTGCGTATCAGCTACTTTGCCCAGCAGTTGGGGACGCCTTATCCGATTTCGGACAAACGCATTTTGCAGACCATGGAGCAGATGAATTAACAGCGCGTTGCCAGGTGCGGATGAATCCGCACCCTACAAATGTAGGGGCGGCATTTATGCCGACCCATTTACTGGGCCAGTGTTTCCAGGCTGTCGCGGAATGAAGTGACCGCAATGGCGCGGTTATCCGCACGGTAACGATCGGCAGGAGCAGGGGCGGAGCTTTGTACCGCAATTAATTGCCAGCCGTCGTCTTTCTTCAGCAGCAGCGGTGAACCACTGTCGCCAGGCAGGGTGTCGCATTGATGCGACAGCACCGCGCGTTGCGCCCAGCCGGTAATCAGACAATCGCTGTGCGAATACAGCGTATCCAGATGGTCTTCCGGGTAACCGGCCTGGGTGACTTTACGACCTGTGGCTTTCAGCGCGTCTGTCAGATCGCCACGCGAACCGTCAAACAACGGAATCGGCGTGATGGCTGATGGCGGGTTGTGCAGGATAATCAAACCATAATCAAATGGGGCGGCGTCAGGCGGGACAATCCATCCCTCACCATCGGCTTTCAGCTTGCGTGCCAGCGAGGGTTCCACACGCGCATCGATATCATGAATTTCATAGCGCCAGCCTTTGCTGCCCGCCATAAAACGCAGCGCCACCGGCTTATCGAACTTGCCAGGGGGAGTCAGTAAACAATGACCTGCGGTTAATGCCAGATGGGCAGAAATCAGCGTAGCCGTGCAAAGGTTGCCGCTTTCGGTCTCCAGTTGACCAATGGCATCCCAGGGCGCAGCGCTGACATCGGTGATGGCTTTGCGGTGATCCTTGCCAAAAAACAACGTTTTAATCTCGTCCGGGCTTGGCCCGTCTTCATCATCGGCATGTGCTGCGAGGTTAAAACTGAAAATACCAACAAATAACAGGATAGCCAGGCGCATAGTTCTCTCAATGGCGAGAATAAGTAGAGGTTTTGGTCATCACGCTTGAGCGATAACTATAGTCGGTAAGCGGTAAAATAGGGAGAAATATTGGGATAATCAGCACGCTACAACGACTAAATAAAGAAGCTGGCTGCGACAATGCCGCACAGGATCACCACAATCAGAATGATTTCGAAGCGATAGCGACGCACCATGTTCCGCTACTCCAGTAAACAAACACCCGGCAGAACCGGGTGTTTTCAATCATTAATGCAAGGTCGGGCGCGCGGAGGCAACCTTATTTAGCGGCTTTTTTGGTCGCTTTTTTGTGGTGCTTTTTAGCAGCCTGAGCTTTCTGTGCAGCAGGTTTAGTTACTTTTTTGTGGTGTTTTTTAGCAGCCTGGGCTTTCTGTGCAGCCGGTTTGGTTGCTTTTTTGTGGTGTTTTTTAGCTGCCTGGGCTTTCTGTGCAGCCGGTTTGGTTGCTTTTTTGTGGTGTTTTTTAGCTGCCTGGGCTTTCTGTGCGGCCGGCGCTGCTTTTTTCTTCGCTACTTTTTTGTGTTTCTTGGCAGCCTGAGCTTTCTGAGCAGCGGCTTTCTTGTGTTTATGCGTAGTCGCTTTATGTTTAACCGGTGCAGCGGTAGTGGTTGCAGCAGCAGCCGGAGCCGGGGTAGCAGTGGTTTCAGCTGCGAAAGCTACAGAAGACAGACCCATAGCAGCGGCGATCACCAGCGCAAATAATTTTTTCATTGCAAATTCCTCGAACTATTTTTTCATGTGTAGCCCACTGCGGGGCCGGTGAAATGACTATATGAAATTGCAGGAATTCTTTCCGTGAGGGATTGGTATCGGCGTGTAACGGAATGTACAAAGGAAGGTAAAGGAATGGAAAAGGCGGCCAGCAAGGCCGCCGCGCAGTTTAATCAGCCAGATAGCGTTGTTCAAGGTGCTGGCGAAAATAGTGCGGATTTAAGGTTTCTCCGGTGGCGTTGAGCAGCAATTGCCCGGTTGGGAAACGGCTGCCGTGCTGCCAGATATTCTGTTGTAGCCAGTCAAACACCGGTTGCAGGTCACCCTGGAGAATCAGCTCGCTCACCTGAGGGATGGCGCGCTTCACCGCCTGGAACAGTTGTGCAGCATACATCGCCCCGAGTGTGTATGTCGGGAAGTAACCAAAAGCACCGTCCGTCCAGTGGATATCCTGCATACAGCCATCACGATAATTACCGCGTGTATCAATACCGAGTGCATTCTGCATCTTTTCATCCCACAGCGCCGGAATGTCATCGACTTCAATCTCGCCCTCAATCAAGGCACGCTCAATCTCGTAACGTAAAATGACGTGTGCCGGATAGCTGAGTTCGTCGGCATCGACACGGATCAGACCCGGCTTCACTCGTTGTGTCAGACGAATAAAGTTGTCACTGGCAAGGGCGGGTTGATCGCCCATCAGCGCAATCACCTGGGGCTGGATACGTTGCAGAAACTCGCGGCTGCGTCCCAGCTGCATCTCCATAAACAGGCTTTGCGATTCGTGCATGGCAGTGGAACGGGCATGCGCCACCGGCTGACCGCGCCACTGCTGGGGCAGATTCTGTTCGTAACGGGCGTGACCTGTTTCGTGGATCACCCCCATCATCGCGCTGAGGAATTCATTCTCATTGTAACGGGTGGTGATGCGCACATCTTCCGGCACACCGCCGCAAAAAGGGTGAGCGCTGACGTCGAGACGGCCATGATTGAAATCGAAACCGAGGATGCCCATCAGGCTCAACCCCAGTTGTTTCTGCGATTCGATAGCAAACGGACCGACGGGCGGGGTGACGGGATGCTGCTGTTGCTTTGCCACCACTTTTTGCAGCAGTTCCGGCAGCCAGCTTTTTAAATCACCAAAGGTCTGGTCAAGCTGGGCACTGGTCATACCCGGTTCGAATACGTCAAGCAGCGCGTCGTAGCGGGAGACACCCAGTGCGTCTGCGCGCAGCTGCGCTTCTTCGCGACTGAGTTTCACCACGTCTTTCAGGTTGGCGGCGAACCCCTGCCAGTCATTCGCCGGACGCTGCTGACGCCAGGCGTGTTCACAGCGGGAACCCGCCAGCGATTTGGCTTCAACCAGCGAGGCCGGAAGCAGAGTCGCCTGTTGCCAGGCGCGGCGCATTTCCGTCAGGTTGGCCTGCTCAACATCGTTGAGGGATTCCTGCTGTGCGGCGTCAAACACGCCACCGAGACGTTTGTCGGTCAGCAGTTCGTGCATAAATACGCTCAACTCGGCCATGGCCTCGCCACGCGCGCGGCTACCACCGGCGGGCATGGTGGTTTGCATATCCACACCGGCGATGGCACCTAAATGGCCAAAGCGAGACAGACGCAGAAAAGTGCGGCTAAGTTCCTGATAAGCTGAGGACACGGGGAAACTCCTTGTTAAGTTAAGCGCGATGGGATTTCCCGCAAGGGTAGATCAACCGGCCAGCAAAAGCGAACGCTGGCACCGCCCAGCGGGCTGCTCTCAATGGTAACGTTACCCTGCAACGCAAGGGCGATGGAATGCACAATCGCCAGGCCGAGACCACAGCCGCCGGTGGCGCGATCACGGCTCGGATCAAGGCGAACAAAGGGTTCAAAAACGCGTTCGCGTTCTTCTTGTGGAATGCCTGGACCGTCATCCTCCACCTGTAAACAACCGACACTACCGTCAAACCACAGGCTGACGCGCAACCGTTGTTGGGCGTAGCGCAGCGCGTTGTTGACCAGGTTATCCAGCACGCGCTCCATCAAACGGGTATCGGCGACACCCACGTTTTCACGCTGCGGGATGTCAAGATCGATCTGCGCCTGCGGATTGACCGCCTGCACATCTTCAATATGCAGGCGCAGCCATTCGGCGAGATCAAAAGATTTGAGCGTCAGATCGACGCGCGGACGGTCGAGGCGGGCATAGGTCAGCAGCTCCTCGATTAAGCTTTCCAGCTGGCCGATATCCCGATTAAGCGCCGCAGATTCGTGTTCGCTCAGGTTTTCACTCATTTCCAGTCGGTAGCGCAGACGCACCAGCGGGGTACGTAACTCATGGGCGATACCGTCGATCAATTGTTTCTTACTGGCGACCAGCGTGTTGATGTTATCCGCCATCTGGTTGAAGGCAACGCCGAGACGGAACAGGCTGGAGGTGCTGTCAAAATGGGTACGCACATCCAGTTCACCCCGGCCAAAGCGCTGCGCCGCTTTTTCCAGCCGCAGCATCTCTTTCCAGTGGGGGCGCATCCAGATAAACACCGGCAACGCCAGCGACATGCCGATAAAAGCCAGCAGCGCGATATCCAGCAGCCGCATCTGATGCAGATAAAACAGGTAGGGAATCGGTCCGACGGACAAGACGTAATGGCTGCGCGGAATGTGTTGCAGGAAGGTATATTGATCATCAAGCGCGACAATTTCACCCGCGCGCAACCGCTTCATATCCGGCTCATCCAGTTCATATTTACTCATCGGCTCGATGTGCAGATTGAAGGATAAATCGAGATCGAGACTGCGGATGGTTTTGTTCCAGTCACGCGGCGGGATCTCGCGCAATTCGCTGCGCATCAAAAACAACGAACTGGCCATCAAATCGTTCATCGACTGGCGTCCGGCGCGTTCGGCGGTGAATTTGTACACCAGTCCTACCAGCAGGGTCATCACCAGAAAGCAGACGAAAAGTAATAAATAGAACTGGATAAAGAGCTTTCTCATGCGGAACGGGTATCCCAGGCCTGCGGCGCGAACAGGTAGCCTTTGTTACGGATGGTTTTGATGCGGAATGGCTCGGTGGCGCTGTCATACAGTTTCTTGCGCAGGCGAGAAATTGCCACATCAATGCTGCGATCCATCCCGTCATAGCTAACGCCGCGCAGGGTTTGTAACAACGCATCACGATTGAGGATCTGCCCGGCGTGATTGGCCAGTTCCCACAACAGATCAAAGTCAGCGGTAGAAAGGGTGATGTTTTCCTCAAACAGCGTGACCTGCCGATTCAGTGCATCGATAGTCAGCGAGCCAAAGCGCAGTACCTTCTGCGAACTTTGTACCGCCGGGGTGAATTCAGGCTGGCCGATATGCGCCTGGCGTAAATGGAGACGCAGGCGTGCCAGTAGCACAGCGGGTGGGGTGGTTTTCAGGATGTAATCGTTAGCCCCCATCTCCAGCGCCAGAATGTGGTTCATGTCGCTGTCGAGCGATGTCAGCAACACAATCGGGCCTTGCCAACTGGCACGCAAATCGCGACATAAGGTCATGCCGTCTTTGCCAGGTAGCATGATATCCAGCATCACTAAATCGGGATCGGCGGCGGCAATGGTGGCTTCTGCGCGGTCGCCGCGCGTTTCCACAATCACGTCAATGTCATGACGTCCGAGGTAGGCGGCAATCAGTTCACCGACTTCCGGTTCATCTTCCACATATACAATCTTGTTCATAATCCACTGTGACTGGTGAGTATGGACAGCAGCATAGCTTTTTCAGCTGCTGAGCTCTATGCTACAGCACGAAATATCCTTTGCTCTCTGGTATCCGGGCCGTGAAATGTGCCATTATTAGCAGCGCGTTGTGGCGCAAGGTTCGGAACCGTAATGAAAAACAGGAGGAGTGCGAGGGTGTCTGATAAAGAGCTGGCTTCAGCCGGATACAGTGACCGCATCTGCTTCAATTACAGTGATTTCCTTTCCGCCTCGTGCAAGAAACGCTGGAGCTTTGTTGACGCCATCTACGGTGTGTTACCCATTTTTGGCATGGTCACCCGTAAATCAGCGCACAGTCTACAGGCCAGCGATGATCATCTGAAAGAATTAGCATTACAAATCATTTCAACTCAGGTCAGTGATGAGATCAACATTGCGCGCCTGATCACCCTGGCTGAACAGCAGCATATCAGCCGTTTCGATATCCAGTTACCTTATCCGCTGTCAGCGGAGCAGCTTGACGCCATCCATCAGGAATACCGTAAGCCGCTCAACCTGACACAGCAGGGTGACCTGCTGTGTGTCTCCATCCCCGGTCAGCCGCATTAATTTGCCAGCTGCCATACGGCAGGCACTGACGCGGCGATTAAAAATGCGATAGCGATACGTTCCAGCTGTGACAGCGTTTGGCTGGCACGGCCACCGCGACGTGCGTACAGAAACAGCAACACGCCTGGCGCGTAAAGCACCACGGACAGCAGCAGGTGGAGCGGACCAGAGGCATACAACAACCAGATGCCATACAGGCTGGCACCGATGCCCGTCAGCATCGCCAGGGGCTTTTGTTGCCCGCGAACTACTTTGACCAGATAGAGGCCGACCAGCAGATAAGGCACGAGAATCATCTCGGAGGCGATGGTGAGCAGGGTGTTGTAGTCCGCGCCGGTGACGGCAATCAGAATCAGACACACCTGCACGCTGCCATTGGTGAGCCATAGTGAGGCCGCAGGGGAGTTATGGCGGTTTTGCCGGGCAATGCTACGCGGAAACGCCCCCAATTGCGCAGCAAGGAACGGGACTTCAGCGGCCATAATGGTCCAGCTCAGATAGGCACCGCATACCGAAATGATTAAGCCGATAGCGATGATGGCATCTCCCCAGTGGCCGATCAGATGCTGCATCAATCCGGCCATGGAGGGATTACGCATTTGCGCCAGCTCCGCACGCGGCACGACACCCAGCGACAGCAGCGTCACCAGCAGATAAACCAGCAGCGCGGCCAGCACCGCCAGCATTGTCGCGCGACCGACATCCTTCTTATGACGCGCACGGGCAGAGACCACGACCGCGCCTTCAACACCGATAAACACCCAAAGGGTGATCAGCATGGTCTGCTTAACCTGTTCCCACAGTGGTTTACCGAGTGCAATACCGCTGAAATCAAAGCGGAAGCGATCATAGTTAAACGCCATCACCGCCAGCACCACAAACAACAGCAGCGGGACCAGTTTGCCGAGCGTGGCCAACAGGTTGATGCTGGCTGCGGTTTGCACGCCGCGCAGCACCAGCGCATGGACCAGCCACAGCAGCACCGAGGCACCGAGCATCGCCTGCCAGGTATTTCCATCACCGAATACCACGTGGTCTGGCGTATCGGTAAAGAAACTCAGCGCAGAAAACACAATCACCAGATAGGAAACGTTGGCGATAACCGCGCAGAGCCAGTATCCCCACGCCGAACAGAACCCCATCAACTCGCCAAATCCGGCGCGGGCATAGGTAAAGATGCCACCCTCCAGCTCGGGTTTGAGGCGTGTCAGCAATAGCATCGCCAGAGAGAGAAACAGAATTCCCACCCCGGTAATTAACCAGCCAATCAGCAACGCCGCCGGACCGGCAACGGCGGCCATATTTTGCGGCAAGCTAAAAACACCCGCACCCAGCATTGAACTGAGCACCAGCGCGGTGAGTGCACTAAGACCTAATTTTTTATCCAAAACGCCATTCCTGAGCAGCAGAGTATGCTGGGTAAAAAGGATTCCGTTGGATATTAACGCGACAAATCGTCGGCTTTGAAACGGAATGCCCTGAAAATCAGGCGGCAGATTTTACGGAGTGCGTAACGGGAAGGCAATGAATGATGATGCAGAGAAGGTTAGCTTTTATGCAAACAGCAGGGCGACGGGTGCCGCCCTGCCTGGGGTTTACTTGAACAGGTCTGCGGTGACGGTCAGGTTGCCGCCGCTCTGGTTCTGCCACTGACGGGTAACGTGATAATACTTCGCCCCTTTATCACCGGCACGTTTTGCCACTTCTTCTGATACTTCAGTCGGTGAACCGAAGTGACCGGTAAAGGTCACGGTATCAAACGGCTGCATCTGTGCCGCGGTGATCGCGTTCACTTCCTGGATTTTCTTGCCGTCGGCTAAGGTTACCGTGTAACGCTCACCGGTGGAGGTTTGGGTTTCAAAGAAACGACCCACTTTAGTGGTTGGGGTTTCTGAAGAGGCAACGCCTGGGATCTCAACGTTTTTCGCGGCAGCACCCCCTGCGGCCAGTGCGGCTTTACCGGCTTCAGAATCAGCAGGGATCAGGTTCGGGCTCTGAACTTTGCGTTCTTTAGCATCGGCTTTGTAGACATAAGCAGTAACGTACTGGTTACCGCCGTTGTTGGCATCGATCTGACGAACAATAAAGAAAGAGGCCGCGCCTTTCTCTTTTGCTGCTTTAGAAATGGCGTCATTCACATCTGGCTGGCTGGGAAAGAAACCACTCACGGAAACGGTATCGAATGGCTCCAGACGGTAGGCTTCAGCTTTTGGCAGCGCTTTAACGCCATTGTAGCTGAGGTATTCAGTCTGTTTTGATGCTTCAGGCGCATCCGCGTGGTACAGGTCAGCGGTGACGCGCCAGTTACCGCTGTTGCCGTTGCTGTCGTTAATGCCCTGAATATAGTAAGAGGCAGCGCCCAGTTCATCAGCACGTTTAGATACGGCGTCCGCAGCGTCGCCAATCGCGTTGAAACGGCCGGTGATATTAATACGTTGGAATGGCTTCAACGCGGCCGCTTTTTCCGGCGTCAGTTCCTGCGCAGCAAACGCATTGGCTGCCAGCAGTGATAACAAGGTGGACGCCAGAATGGTGTTCTTAAGCTTCATAAAAATGATCCTTCGCCTTACGCAAAAATGAGTACGAAAACGTGCTGGACTCTTGATGTATAACAGATTAGCCGCTGATTATTACATGTAATAATCGGCCTGTCTCAGCCAATTTATGCGACATAGATTGACAATCTACCCGGATTATTCATTGGACTGTCATCAGTCTCTGCTATGGCGTTTTTTTGTGCGCGTTACCACTAAATCTGGTAACACTTAGTGCTGCAATAGTTAAAGTATTGTTAAATAAAGGTTTTTAATAACACTAAATTCGCCGTGACACGATTTTGCTCAGCATATAATTTTTTAATATGACCAAAACACAGCGGTAAAACGTGGCATTCAATCTTTGCTTCTGAATATTTGTGTGAATGTCATAAGCAGGCATTATCACTGTGGATCGCTATTCATATTTTCAGTAGGTTATAAAGACTTTGTTACATTGCGCATTTCGCTCATAAGTAGCTGAAACGCTGTTTCAGTTGCCTGAGCCTGTGCCGCTTACAGACCCTCATCCTTTAACCGATGAAAGGAAACAGTATGTTAATTGGGATACCCAAAGAGCGGTTAGCCAATGAATCGCGCGTGGCCGCCACGCCGAAAACCGTTGAGCAACTGATCAAGCTGGGATTCAGCGTAACCATCGAGCAGGGCGCAGGTATTCGTGCCAGCTTTGATGATGAAAGTTTTGTTGCCGCAGGGGCCACCATCAGCAACACCGCTGACGTGTGGCAGTCAGATATCGTGCTGAAAGTGAATGCGCCCGATGAGGCCGAAATCGCGCTGACGCGTGCAGGTAGCACCCTGGTCAGCTTTATCTGGCCGGCGCAGAATCCGGTGCTGCTGGAAAAACTGGCGGCGCGCAACGTCACCGTGATGGCGATGGACTCCGTACCACGTATTTCCCGCGCCCAGGCGCTGGATGCGCTCAGTTCGATGGCCAACATTGCCGGTTATCGCGCCATTGTTGAAGCCGCGCATGAATTTGGCCGTTTCTTTACCGGCCAAATCACTGCCGCAGGTAAAGTTCCTCCCGCTAAAGTGATGGTGATTGGTGCGGGCGTTGCTGGCCTGGCCGCCATTGGTGCGGCAGGGAGTCTGGGTGCTATCGTGCGCGCATTCGATACCCGTCCGGAAGTCAAGGAACAGGTACAAAGTATGGGTGCCGAGTTCCTTGAGCTGGATTTCGAGGAAGAAGCGGGCAGCGGCGATGGCTATGCCAAAGTGATGTCAGAAGCCTTTATTAAGGCGGAGATGGAACTGTTTGCCACGCAAGCGAAAGAAGTGGACATCATTGTCACCACGGCGCTGATTCCGGGCCGCCCGGCACCGAAGCTGATTACCAAAGAGATGGTTGCCAGCATGAAACCGGGAAGCGTGATTGTCGATCTGGCGGCGCAAACCGGTGGTAACTGTGAGCTGACCGTCGCCGATCAGGTCACGCTGACCACCAACGGCGTGAAGATCATTGGTTACACCGATCTGCCCAGCCGCCTGCCGACCCAATCTTCTCAGCTGTATGGCACCAACCTGGTGAACCTGCTGAAACTGCTGTGTAAAGAGAAAGACGGTCAAATTACCGTCGATTTTGAAGACGTGGTGATTCGTGGTGTGACGGTAATCCGTGACGGCGAAGTGACCTGGCCAGCTCCGCCGATTCAGGTTTCTGCGGCACCGAAAGCTGCGCAGCCTGCTGCGGCACCCAAAGAAAAGGCCGAGGAAAAACCGGCATCACCGTGGCGTAAATTTGTGCTGCTGGCGCTGGCCGTGGTGCTGTTCGCCTGCCTGGCAAACGTCGCGCCGCCGGAGTTCCTGTCGCACTTTACCGTGTTTGCGCTCTCCTGCGTGGTGGGTTACTACGTGGTGTGGAACGTCAGCCATGCGCTGCATACGCCGTTGATGTCCGTCACCAACGCCATCTCCGGCATTATCGTGGTGGGTGCAGTGTTGCAGATGGGGCACGGCGGTTGGGTCACGCTGCTGTCATTTATCGCGGTACTGATCGCCAGCATCAACATCTTTGGTGGCTTTACCGTCACCCAGCGCATGCTGAAAATGTTTCGTAAGAATTAAGGGGTAACAACATGTCTGGCGGATTAGTCACTGCAGCATACATTGTTGCCGCGATTCTGTTTATTTTCAGCCTTGCCGGTCTCTCTAAGCATGAGACATCGAAGCAGGGTAACATTTTTGGCATGAGCGGGATGGCTCTCGCGCTGCTCGCGACCATCTTTGGCCCCAACAGCGGTAACGTTGCCTGGATCCTGCTGGCGATGGTGATCGGCGGCGCAGTGGGCGTCCGTCTGGCGAAGAAAGTCGAAATGACTGAAATGCCGGAGCTGGTTGCCATTCTGCACAGCTTCGTCGGTCTGGCGGCGGTTCTGGTCGGCTTTAATAGCTACCTCGACCACGCACCGGGCCTGTCGGCGGTGATGGAGAACATCCATCTGACCGAAGTGTTCCTTGGCATCTTTATCGGTGCGGTCACCTTCACCGGTTCGATCGTCGCCTTTGGTAAACTGCGCGGTAAAATTTCATCGCGTCCGCTGATGCTGCCGCATCGCCACAAGCTGAACCTGCTGGCGCTGGTGGTTTCATTTGCGCTGCTGGTGTGGTTTGTCCGCACCGGAAGCACCGGTGCGCAGGTGTTTGCACTGCTGCTGATGACGCTCATCGCGCTGGCTTTTGGCTGGCACCTGGTGGCGTCGATCGGCGGTGCTGACATGCCGGTGGTGGTTTCCATGCTGAACTCCTATTCAGGTTGGGCCGCAGCCGCAGCAGGTTTCATGCTGAGCAACGACCTGTTGATCGTCACCGGTGCGCTGGTGGGTTCGAGTGGTGCCATCCTGTCTTACATTATGTGTAAGGCGATGAACCGTTCGTTTATCAGCGTGATTGCAGGTGGTTTTGGTACGGATACCAGCGTCGGCGGCGAAAGTGAAGAAGCCGGTGAACACCGCGAAATCAATGCCGAAGAAACCGCCGAGCTGCTGAAAGCCTCAACCTCAGTGATCATCACCCCAGGCTACGGCATGGCGGTGGCGCAGGCGCAGTACCCGGTGGCCGAAATCACCGAGAAACTGCGGGCACGCGGGATCAAAGTGCGTTTTGGTATTCATCCGGTGGCCGGTCGTCTGCCGGGTCATATGAACGTGCTGCTGGCGGAAGCCAAAGTGCCGTATGACGTGGTGCTGGAGATGGATGAGATCAACGATGATTTCAGCGATACCGACACGGTACTGGTTATCGGCGCTAACGACACCGTGAACCCGGCAGCACAGGAAGATCCGCGCAGCCCGATCGCGGGTATGCCGGTGCTGGAAGTCTGGAAAGCGCAGAACGTTATCGTCTTCAAACGTTCGATGAATACCGGCTATGCCGGTGTGCAGAACCCGCTGTTCTTCAAAGACAACACCCAGATGTTGTTTGGTGATGCGAAGGCCAGCGTGGAAGGCATTCTGCGCGCATTGTAAAAACAAGGGGCGACCAGATGGTCGCCCTTCGTATTTATCGATTATTCGTCGTCATCTTCTTCGTCATCATCATCGAGTTCGATGGGTGATTTAAAGTCATCAGGCTTAATCGCCAGCAAATCGCAACGCAGATGATCGATCACCTGTTCAGCGGTATTTCCCAGAAACGCCGCAGACAATCCGGTACGGCCAATGGTGCCCAGCACCACGATACCCGCGCCCAGATGGGCGGCGATATCGGGGATCACTTCTTCCGGCAAGCCTTTTGCCACATGGGTGAATTCTTCACTGATGGAAAACTTCTGCCGCAACGCTTTCATCGCCACCAGATGCTGGCCGCGAATCGCATCGTTATAGACGCTGGGATCGAAGTCCGGCAGTTCGATAGCGATGTTTATCGGGGTAATCGGGTAGGCACCCACCAGATGTACTTCGGTGTGATTCACCATTTCCGCCAGCACCGTGGTTTCCTGAATCAGCTTTTGGTTGAGGGCGTCATGATGGGGTTCTTCGCTGGCGAGGTTAACCGCCACCAATGCTTTGCCGCCTTCTGGCCACGGCTGGTCTTTAACCATCCACACCGGGCACGGGCATTTGCGCAACAGATGCCAGTCGGTGGGGGTGAAGATCACCGCTTCCAGCCGATCGTGCTGGTGCGCCATCTTCAGCACCAGATCGTGCTGATGGGTCATGACCTCATGAATAATCGCCTCGAAGGGGCGGTTATGCCAGATCACCTTGATTTCAATATCGACACCCGCCTCTAAATAGGCATGGGCCTGTTCACGGATCCACTCGGTACGCTGGCTGATCACGCCTTTGCGCATATTGCCGCGCTCATCAGGCGACAGCAGCGTGGTCATTTCGTATGAAAAGTCATAGATAGGCAGGAAAGCTTTGATTTTTCCGCCGATGCGTTGATTGAGATACACCGCACGCCGCAGCGCGGGTTGATCATCCTGCTGTGCATCAATCGCGACCAGAATATTTTGGTACCGGGTCATAAGGCAATCTCCTCAAAACCAAAGCAAGTTGGGTTAAAGATAGCCTAAGTTAGGACAGTGCAGAAGGGAAAAAGTTGTTGCCGGATCAATAAAATAACATTTATTGATCCGGCTGAGTGTCAGGCAGCCTGCTCAGTCTGACCAGCAAGTTCTGCCAGCAAAGCATGGTTTTCAATAGTGATATATTTGCCTTTTACCGCCAGCATGCCACTTTTCTGGAAACGACCGAGTAAACGGCTGATGGTTTCTACGGTTAGTCCCAGATAGTTACCAATATCACCGCGTGTCATGGTTAAACGGAACTCGCGCTGGGAAAAACCGCGCTGACCAAAGCGGCGCGACAGGTTCCAGATAAAGGCGGCGAGGCGTTCTTCGGCGTTCTTTTTCGACAGCAACAGAATCATGTCCTGGTCGCCTTTAATCTCGCCACTCATCAGGCGCATCATCTGCTGACGCAGGGCGGGCATTTTACCGGACAGATCGTCGAGCGTTTCGAATGGAATCTCGCACACCATCGCGGTTTCCAGTGCCTGAGCAAAACTGGGATGATGGGCGCTGACAATGGCGTCAAAACCTACCAAATCACCTGCCAGATGGAAGCCGGTAATCTGTTCGTCACCCTGTTCAGTGATGGTGTAACTTTTGATGGTGCCAGAGCGAATCGCGTATAAAGATTTGAGTTCATCACCGGCTTTGAACAATGTCTGGCCTTTCTGAATCGGCTTTTTGCGTTCGATGATATTATCCAGCTGATCCAGTTCGTGCTCGTTCAGCGTGAAGGGAATACACAACTGGCTGATACTGCAATCCTGACAATGGATGGCACAACCGCCAGACTGAATACGTCGAATGCTGCGTTTTTCCGGGATCATAATGTCTACGCTCGATGATTATTGACTGTGGTCAATTTTAACATTTTTCCGTGCAAAGGGCACTCATCCGAGCAGTAATAATCCTCAAAAAAAGTGGGGGTGACGCAAAAATAGTTGATCAGCGCTAATTCCGCTATTTGCCGATAAATTCCGCAAGGGTGTTTTTTGATCTGGAACGATTTGTTGACACTTTTTCGCTCCGCCCGTTGCTGGATTCTTGTGCAAAAAGTGACAGATGTGATGCCAGAAAGCATTTGCTACTCTTTCTTCGCTGAATTGTTATGTGGGAAAAAACCATGAACCTTGATGATGATGACCTTTTCCGGGATGCCATGGGTGATGTGACACCGTTGAAAGATTGCGCCAATACGCAGTGGCTGCGCACACCGTCCACCAAAGAGCCACGTGCACCTCAACGCAATGATGAACAGGAAAATTTTCTCACGCGTGGCTTTCTGGAGATTATTCCGCTGGCGACGCCGCTGGAATACAAAGCCGACGGTATTCAGCAGGGAGTGCTGGATAAACTGCGGCAGGGCAAATACCCGCTGGATGCCAGCCTCAATCTGCTGCGTCAGCCGGTGGAAACCTGCCGTCAGTCGTTGTTCAGCTTTATGATGCAGGCGCATAAGCAGGGGCTGCGCAACCTGCTGATCATTCACGGCAAGGGGCGGGATAATGAATCGCACGCCAATATCGTGCGCAGCTACCTGGCCCGCTGGTTGCAACAGTTTGACGATGTACAAACCTTTTGCATGGCCCAACCGCAGCACGGCGGTGCGGGAGCGCTCTACATTGGATTGCGCAAAACCGATAAGGCGCGCCTGGATAACCGTGAACGGCACGCCAAGCGCAGCCGTTAACTGTGGAACTTACGGATTGTCGCCATTAAAACCTCTGCGCTCAGGCTTAAGGTATTGCCGGTGCGGGTGATAATACCCACCGGCTCACCAGGCCCGCTGGAACTGATGGGCAGGGCGCAGACGGCGTTGTGATTCAAATCTTCTTTAATGGCGCCGGACGGTACAAACCACACATAGTCGTAACGCAGCGCCAGCTGACGGGCCAGCGAGGTGGAAGAGGTTTCAACGCAGTTGGCGGGCAGGGAACAATCCTGATCATCCAGCATCTGCTGGGCGATACGACGCGGCGCAGTGCCCTCCGGGGAGATCACGACCGGCCACTGCATGGCACGTGATAACGTGACATTGTCACTTAAAAGCGGGTGCTCCGGGCGTACCACCAGCTTCAGCGACTCCAGGAACAGCAACTCATAAGTCAGTCCGGCCATCATTTCGCTGTCGGCCATGCGCCCAATACCGATATCAAATTCCCCGGCACGTAACCCCGCCAGCAGGACGTTGTTATGCAGGGTCGCTACCTGAACCGTGGTGTTGGGTTGCTGCTGATGAAAACGATCGAGAATTTGCGGCAGCATACCCATCGCTGCGGTCGTCAGTGCGCCAAGACGAATCACCATTGGGCGTCCTGCCAGCGGGGCGTTGAAGCTCTGCCCGGCATGATTCAGCGCATCCAGCACCTTTACCGCATGGGTAAGAAATTGTTCCCCTAGCGTAGTCAGCTGCGCACCGAGGCGGCCACGCTCAAACAAACGGGCACCCGCCAGTTCTTCCAGCTCGTTGAGGGTTTTCGATAGCGCAGGCTGGCTGAGGCTGAGAGTTTCTGCTGCCCGGCCAAGCGTGCCCTGTTGCGCTACCGCAACAAAGGTATGTAAGTGGCGCAAGCGAATGCGCTGATTGAAAAGGATATTTTTGTCCATAACCTCACACTTAATGAGATTTCCAGCGCGCAGGCAACTGGCAAACTGAAATTTTGTTAACCAACCTGCAAAATTATATTAACAATTTTAGCTTGTGTGGCGCGAAACGCATAAGTCACTGTAATGACAGGGAATACCGGATATTCATCTGGCTGCCAACTTATCATCGCCAGTAATATCAGAGGGTTAAGATCACAAATATTGAATAATTCTCAATTACATTCAAAATTACTGCCCGCTATTGTTAACGATGAGCTATCATAAGCGCCGTTTTTTTTACCAAAACTGATGTTTAAATCGGTAAGCCGAAGCAGGGGTTCTGACGTGACCAGCGTTGAAGCAGTAGATGTCCGCCAGCTCATCAATCAGAGCGCATTAAGTAGCTGGCAAAAGCGCCTGATCGCGCTCTGCTTTATTGTTGTGGCGCTGGACGGTATGGACATCGCGCTGATGGGCTTTATCGCCCCGACGCTCAAAACCGCGTGGGGAGTCAGCAATCATCAGCTCGGTGTGGTCATCAGCGCCGCATTGGTGGGGCTGGCTCTGGGTGCCGTGGTGGCGGGGCCGCTGGCCGACCGTTTTGGGCGTCGCCTGCTGATTCTGCAAAGCGTGCTGTTTTTCGGCATATGGACGCTGGCGACCGCGATGGCACAAAACATCGAGCAGATGATGTTGTTCCGTTTCCTGACCGGCTTAGGTCTTGGCGCGGCAATGCCCAACGTCGGTACCCTGGTGGCGGAATACGCCCCTGAACGTCGCCGTTCCTTCATTATCACCGTGGTATTTTGTGGTTTCACCTTCGGTGCCGCCTCGGGTGGTTTTGCCGCCTCCTGGTTGCTGCCGCGTTATGACTGGCATGCGGTGATGTTGCTCGGCGGCGTGTTGCCGCTGGTGGTGCTGCCGTTTCTGTTGCGCGGTTTACCGGAATCCGTGCGCTTCCTGATCAGTCGTCGCGCGCCCGCAGCGCGGATTCATGCCATCCTCGATCGTATGTTGCCGGGCGCAGTGCAAGCCAACAGCCATTTTCAAAGTGCAGAGCCACCCGCAGCACGTCGCGGGGCGATGTCTACCGTGGTTTCCCGCCGTTACCTGTTTGGCAGCCTGATGCTGTGGGGCGGTTATTTTATGGGGCTGTTTTTGGTGTATCTGATTGGCAGCTGGCTGCCATCGCTGGTGCATACGCTGGGGATGTCCGTTACCGAAGCGGCGATTATCACCGCCATGTACCAGGCCGGCGGCACGCTGGGTTCATTGTTCGCTGGCTGGCTGATGGACCGCGTCAATGCCAACCTGGCGCTGGCGGTGATTTATTTCTGCGGCGGCATCGCGATTATCGCCCTTGGTTTCTCCCCGGCTCAGGTGGGGCTGATGAGTGGCATCGCTTTTTGCAGCGGCTTCTGTTTTAACGGGGCCAATACCGGCATGAACGCGCTTTCCGCCAGCTTCTATCCCACCCATGCGCGCGCTACCGGTTCCAGCTGGATGCATGGCGTAGGGCGAGCCGGGGCCATCCTGAGCGCCTTTGTGGGGGCAGAATTGCTGTCGCTCGGCTGGTCATTCAGCCATATCTTCCTGATGCTGGCATTCCCGGCGGTATTAACCACGGTGATGCTGGTCCTGAAATTTCGCTTCGGCGACCCGGAGTAAGCAGGTGAGATCACAGTTCCACGAAATTGTTACCCGGTGTTAAACGGTTGATCTACAGTAGCAACAACCCTTTAGCCCGAGGTGATGATCATGGATAACTTTCTCGCCAGCGATGCCATTCGCACCCTGTTTTCTCAGGCCATGTCGACGATGTACCAGCAGGAGGTGCCGCAATATGGCACCCTGACGCAGCTGGTCAGCGCGGTCAACGAACGGACGCTGGAAGCCAATCCCGCACTGAAAAATCGTCTGGCGGCTGCCGATGAACTCAGTCGCTTAAGCGTGGAGCGTCATGGCGCCATCCGCGTTGGCACCGCTGCGGAATTAAGCCTGTTACGGCAGATGTTTGCGGTAATGGGGATGTATCCGGTGGGGTACTACGATCTGTCGCAGGCTGGCGTGCCGGTGCACTCCACCGCGTTTCGACCGGTTAGCGATAGCGCGCTGCGACGCAATCCCTTCCGTGTTTTTACCTCGCTGCTGCGGCTGGAGTTGATTAACGATGAGGCACTGCGTATTAAAGCCGCGGCCATTCTTGCGGCGCGCGATATTTTTACCCCCGGCTGCCGGGCGCTAATCGCGAAACACCAGCAGCAGGGCGGTCTTAACGCTGCCGATGCCGCGCTGTTTGTCAAAGAAGCGCTGGAAACCTTTCGCTGGCATGCGCATACCACGGTGGATAGCGCCACTTATCGTGCCCTGAGTCAGCAGCATCGTTTAATCGCCGATGTGGTGTGCTTCCGCGGTTGTCATATCAATCACCTGACGCCCCGCACGCTGGACATCGACCGTGTGCAGGCGCTGATGCCGTCACGCGGTATCGATCCTAAAACGCTGATTGAAGGCCCACCGCAACGTCAGGTGCCGATTCTGCTGCGGCAGACCAGCTTCAAAGCCCTTGAAGAGCCGGTGCATTTTAAAGATGGCTTTCAGGGGACGCATACCGCCCGTTTCGGCGAGATCGAGCAACGTGGTGTGGCGCTGACGCCGAAAGGACGTGCGCTGTATGATAAGTTGCTGGCAGAAGCGGGAACGGGCCGTGATAACCAGCAGCATCAGCAGCATCTGGCGGCGGTGTTCCACGATTTTCCCGACGATGAAACCAGCCTGCGGGAACAGCAACTGGCGTGGTTCCGCTATCGGCTAACAGAAAAGGGCATTCAGTCGCCGCCCCGTGCCGAAGAGAGCATGGAACAGCTGATGCAGGAAGGCCGGTTACTGGCAGAACCTATTACCTATGAAGACTTTTTACCGGTAAGCGCTGCGGGAATTTTCCAGTCTAACCTGGGTGATGAAGCCCAGGTCCGCAGCGCCGGTAATGCCAGCCGTGAGGCCTTTGAAAACGCGCTGGGTGTCGCGGTGCAGGACGAAATGGTGTTGTATCAGCAGATGCAGCATCGCAGCCTGGTACGCTGCGGTCTGGCATAAAAAAGCCGGTCTGCGCATCTCCGCAGACCGGCTTTTTGTCTCATTATTGCAGGCGCGGGGTACGCACCAGCGAATATTTCCCGGCACCCAGGAACATAATCGCCAGAGCACCCAGGGTATAAAGGGCTTCCGTCTCCAGGGACCATGCACCCACATCTGTGAGATGCCAGACCACGCCCATTTTTACCAGCAACGTCGCGACAATCATGTTGATCACGATAATGAACGCCGCAGGGCGTGTCATGAAACCCACGATCATCATAACGGGTGCCAGAATTTCCCCGATGTACGCACCGTAGGCGATGAAACCTGGCATGCCTCTGACGGTAAGCAGATGCTCAATCCATGCCACACCGTGAACGACTTTAAATTCACCATGAAACAACAGCAATCCGCCAAACGTCAGGCGGAGTAACAATTTAGCGAAGTCCGGATGATCACACATCCGGGTAAACAGCTGGTTAATGCCACCGAACATTGCGCTTCTCCATTTCGCCAGGTCAACCTGTCACATTAAATCTAATCGGTAAATGGCAACCCGCCAAAAAATCAGAATGGGACGTTGCCTCTATCGCGCGTGTTTTCAGCTTAATCTGCAAATTCCTCAGCAACATGGACATTCACACCGGGCCTGCAAATAATGGAGGAATGCATTATCAGGGAAGCCGAGATGAAAAACGAACGACGTCTGAGGATCATGACAGCGGAAGGTGAACTCAGAGGCACAATGGATGATGATCTTTTTGTCTTCAAGGGGATACCCTATGCCGCTCCGCCGGTTGGCGCATGGCGCTGGCGGCCGCCGCAACCGCTGCAACCCTGGCAAGGGGTGCATGATGCCACAGCATGGGGCGATGCCAGCTGGCAAAATCGGGACTACTGTGTCGCGGCAGGTGGGGGAGATCCGGGGCGTTTTAGCGAAGATTGTCTTTATCTGAATATCTGGACGCCCGATGTCGAACCTTCCAGGCCACTGCCGGTCATGGTATGGCTGCATGGCGGGGGATTTGCTATTGGCGCAGGCAGCCTCGATCCTTATCGTGGTAAAGCGCTGGCCGCGCAGGGCGTGGTGGTGGTGACCATCAACTATCGTCTCGGTCATTTCGGTTTTTTTGCCCACCCGGCGCTGGATGCGGAGTATCCGTCTGATGGCATCGTGAATAACTTCGCGTTGCTTGACCAGATTGCGGCCCTGCAATGGGTGCAGCGTAATATCCCGGCATTTGGCGGCGATCGTCACAATATCACCCTGTTTGGTGAGTCCTCAGGTGCGCGCAGCGTGCTGTCGTTGTGTTGTTCTCCGCTGGCGGAGGGACTGTTCCACAAAGGGATTGTCCAGAGTGCCTATAGCCTGCCGGATGTGACCCGCCCGGAGGCATTGCAGGCGGGTAAATCGGTCGCTGCGCATTTCGGGCTGACGGAAAACGCCTCTGCCTCTGAGTTACGCGAGTTGCCTGCGGAGGCGTTCTGGCCGCTGCAACGTCCGCTGGCGCTGGGGCCGGTGCCGATCAGTGGCGATGCCGTATTGCCAAAGCCGATGCTGGCAACGTTTCTGGCGGGAAAACAGCAGCGGGTGCCTTTGATGATTGGCAGCAATAGCGATGAAGCCAGCGTGCTGGAGTATTTTGGCGTCGATGCCACCCAGGTGCTCAGGCAGCTACGGCGTAGAAACCGCTTCAGCTATCGGGTGATCAAGTGGCTGTACGATATTCACGATGATAGCCTGCTGGGGCGAGCGGTGGCACGCGACATGGCCTTTTCGGTGATGCCACTATTGATCGTTAAAGCGCAACACAATATCGGCATGCCTGGCTGGCGCTACTGGTTCGATTATGTTTCCGAGCAATCACGCGATCTCTATCCCCACGGTGCCTGGCATGGCAACGAAATCCCTTATGTCTTTAATACCCTGCACGCACTGCCACCGCCCGGGGGACGGACTTATACCGCCGCCGACCATGCCTTTGCCGCCAAAGTCAGCGCCTTTTGGGTAACGTTTGCCCGTGACGCAAATGAGTTTAGCCATCAGTTGCAGGGTGACCCTGCCTGGCCCGCCTGGCGTGCCGGTGAAGATGTGACGCTGGTCTTTGGCCAGGATGAAGAAAATCCCCTGCGGTTGCAGCATCGTTTTATGCGTGGGCGACTGCGATTGTTCCGTCTGATGATGCGCAGCATGGTGAAACTTTAATTAACGGGCTAATGCTTAAATTCCGCGAACGTTTTTTTAAGGCAAATTTTTGCGCATCCCTATGATTTAGCTCAGACAATCCTTTTGTATCCGCCCCCGATCCAGCAATTAATTAGCTTGCAAAACCCGTACATTTTCTGAATCTGCTGCCGATAAACGCAATATGCCCGATTTTATCGGGCCTCCATTGCGTTTCACATCAAGGGATTTCGTATGGGTATCTTAAAAAACTTTACTATTCGTGCCGTCATGCTGACCATTCTTGGGCTGTTTTGCCTGCTGTGGTGCGTCGTCGGCCTGTTTAGCGTCCACTCGCTAAACGCTCTGGGTGACGGCAACGAGGTTGATCGTCAGTTGGTCAATCAGATGACAGTACTGAGCAAAGGCAACGATCAATATTTCCGTGTGGTCACACGTATGTCGCGCGTGATGGAAATCCGTGCCTCTGGTGCAACACCGCCCGCCGATGCATTCGGGCCGGTGCAACAGGCGCTGGACAGCATGAAGCAGCAGCTGGAACAGTTCAAAGCGATGGCCCCAGGGCCAATGGCTGCGGACACCGCCAATAGCGTGATCGCCAACTGGCAGAAACTGCTGGATGAAGGAATTGCGCCGCAGGTAGCGCTGGCGCAGCAAGGCACGCTGGAGGCTTACCGCGCGCAGGCCAACAATGTCACTCCGGCATTGAGCCGTGCGTTTGGTGCCAGTGCCGAGAGTTTTAATCAGGCTGCGGCAATCAAGCTGGACGAAACGCGTGTCAACGTCGATAAGCTGACCAACGTGACGAAGGTGATTATTCTGGCGGCGGTGGTGGTGGGTTTGTTGATCCTGCTGTTCACCGATCGCTACCTGGTCACCATGCTGGTTAAGCCGCTGGATAAAATTCGCGATCACTTCGCCATTATCGCTCAGGGCGATCTCAGCCAGCCGGTAGAGGAGTTCGGTCGCAACTGCGTTGGTAAGCTGGTGCCGTTACTGCGTGCGATGCAGGACAGCCTGCGTGAAGCGGTGAGCGCCATCCGCAGCGGTACGGAAAACATTTATCGTGGTGCGGCAGAAATTTCCGCGGGTAACAACGATCTCTCTTCCCGAACGGAAGAACAGGCTGCCGCGCTGGAACAAACCGCGGCCAGCATGGAGCAGTTGACCGCGACGGTGAAATTCAACGCCGACAACGCACGTCAGGCCAGCTCACTGGCGGAAACCGCCTCCGGTACTGCGCAGCAGGGTGGCCGTCTGGTGGGCGAAGTGGTGACTACCATGGAAGGGATTTCCGGCAGTTCGAAGAAAATCGCCGAAATCACCAACGTGATCAATAGCATTGCCTTCCAGACCAATATCCTGGCGCTCAACGCGGCGGTGGAAGCCGCGCGTGCCGGTGAGCAGGGCCGTGGTTTTGCCGTGGTCGCCAGCGAAGTGCGTAACCTCGCCCAGCGCAGCGCCAATGCGGCGAAAGAGATTGCTACCCTGATTGAGGATTCGGTGCAGCGGGTCGGGAAAGGTTCTGAGCTGGTGAACCATGCCGGTCATACCATGAATGACATCCTGAAATCGGTTCAGGATGTGAATGAGATCATGAAGCACATCGCCGCCGCCTCGGAAGAACAGAGCAAAGGGATTTCGCAGGTAGGTACGGCGGTGACGGAGATGGATAGCGTGACGCAGCAGAATGCCTCACTGGTTGAAGAGGTCTCCGCCGCTGCCAGCGCGCTGGAACGTCAGACTGAAGAGTTGCAGGCGTCAGTGGCGAAGTTCCGACTCGCGCCCAGCGCGCCAGTCACGACGGCGGTGAAACCACCGGCTGCGCCCGTGTTACGTCGTCCGGCGCTGAACGCGACGCCTGCGGCTCAATCCAAATCCGCCAGCGCCGACGAATGGGTTTCATTCTGAGGCTGACACAACCACGCCACCAGTTCCTGCAGGAAGGGTGGCGCATCGCGTTCCGCTCGCTGTAGCAAGCTATAACTCGCCCCGGTAGAGACGCAGTGGTCAAACGGGGCGATTAACCGACCATTCGCCAGATCATTCTGTACCAGCGACACATCCGCCACCGTCACGCCAAATCCCTGAATCGCCGCACTGATCGCCAGATCCATGGTGGCAAAATGTTGGTTGCGCGCCATCGGCACGCTGGCCTGTTGCGCATGCAGCCACAATTGCCAGTCGCGGGTGTCATTGGTGGGATGCAAAAAGGTGAAACGGAACAAGGCCGCCACGCTGGCAGGGGGCGCAACGCTGCTGGCCAGCACCGGGGTTAAGCGTTCATCGAATAAATGGATGGCCTCGGCAGGGGCAATGCCGTAGACAATCGCCGCATCAAAGTTATCCAGTTGCGAAGCATGATCGAGGGTGGTGGTCAGCGCTACGTGAATATCCGGCCGCTGTTGTTCCAGTGCCACCAGACGCGGTACCAGCCAGCGCATGGCGCAGGTGGGGGCTTTCAGCCGAATCGAGACATTGCTGCGGCTGGCTTTTTCCGTGGCATTCACCAGCATGGCGAATCCCTGTTGCAGCTCAGGCAGCAGCGCCGCCCCCTGCGAAGTAAGATGCAGCCCGCGCGCGTGGCGTTCGAATAATGCAAACCCCAACCAGCTCTCCAGCGCCGCAATTTTGCGGCTGACTGCGCCCTGCGTAATGCAGAGTTCACTGGCGGCACGGGTCAGATTGAGGTGACGCGCGGTGACCAGAAAGGCGTGAATGGCGTTGAGCGGCAGAGCAGAGCGGGACATAACAGCCTCAAGCTATGATTTTAAGTCATGGCTATTATGACAACAATTCGCTTGTGGACTCAAGCAGCAGGCCGTTGAATAGAAATCTGATTTTATTACGTGGTTATGCAACCTATCTGGCGGAGTTACGATGTCTCTTCAATCAAGTGTTCAGACCTCTTCAAAATTACCCGACGTTGGCACCACTATTTTCAGTGTGATTGGTCAGCTTTCGGCACAGCATAAAGCCATCAACCTGTCGCAGGGCGCGCCTAATTTCCCCTGCGATCCACAGCTGGTCGAGCTGGTGAGCACAGCGATGCGCGAAGGTCATAACCAGTACGCGCCGCTGACAGGTCTGCCGGCACTGAAAGAAGCGCTGGCGCAGAAAGTGCATACTTTGTATGGCCAGCAATATGATGTCGGCAGTGAAGTGCTGATCACCGGCAGCGCCAGCCAGGGCATTTACATGGCGATTTCCGCGCTGGTGCATCCGGATGATGAAGTGATTTTCTTTGAACCGGCGTTTGATAGCTATGCGCCAGTGGTTCGCTTGCAGGGCGGTACGCCGATTGGCCTGAAATTGCAGGTGCCGGATTTTGCCATCAACTGGGACGAACTGCGCGCCACCATTACGCCGCGTACCCGCATGATCATCATCAACACGCCACACAACCCGAGTGCGCAGGTGTTAACTCCGGCGGATCTGGATCAACTGGCGGCATTGACCCGTAATACCGATATCGTGGTGCTGTCCGACGAAGTGTACGAACACATCGTGTTTGATGGTCGTCCGCACTGCGGCATGGCAACTCACCCGGAGCTGGCACAGCGCAGCGTGATTGTTTCGTCATTTGGCAAAACTTTCCACGTCACCGGCTGGCGCGTGGGATATACGCTGGCACCGGCCGTGTTGATGACAGAAATCGTCAAGGTGCATCAGTTTATGATGTACGCCGCGGATACCCCGATGCAGGTGGGTTTCGCCCACTATCTGCAACACCCGGAAAATTATTTGCAACTGTCGCCGTTCTATCAGCAGAAGCGCGATCGCCTGATGTCATTGATGGCGGATTCGCCGTTTAAGCTGCTGCCGTGCGCCGGTTCTTTCTTTGTTTTAGCCAGTTACGGACATTTCAGTGACGAAAGTGATAGCGAAATGGTAAAACGTCTCATCGTCGATCACGGTGTGGCCACCATTCCGTTGTCGGCGTTTTATATGGATGGCACAGACAATAAATTAATCCGTCTGTCGTTTGCCAAAGACGACGCGACATTACAGGCCGGAGCAGAAGCACTCTGCCGGGTCAAAGGGTAACTTAGGGGTATAACAATGAAAAAATTAAACGTACTTTTTGTGGCGCTGGGCATGATGACCTCGGTGCATGCTTTTGCCCAGGACACCTTACGCTACGGTCTGGAATCACAGTACCCGCCATTTGAAAGCCGTAACGCGCAGGGCGAGCTGGAAGGCTTCGATATTGAGCTGGGTAAAGCCATTTGCCAGTCCGGCAATTTCAAATGCAGCTGGGTTGAAAGCAGCTTTGATGCCCTGATCCCGGCGTTGCAGGCGAAGAAGTTTGATGCCATCAACTCAGCGATGAACATCACTGAAGCGCGTGCGAAAAGCATCGACTTCACCAAACCGATTTACCGTATTCCGACCATGCTGGTGGCGAAAGAGGGCCAGGGCCTGCTGCCGACCGCAGAATCACTGAAAGGTAAAAACATCGGCGTCTTGCAGGGTTCCATCCAGGAAACCTATGCCAAAAAACATTGGGAACCCCAGGGCGTGACCGTAACTTCTTATCAGGATCAGAACCAGGTATATAACGACATGGTCGCCGGACGTCTGGATGGCACGCTGGTGATGTCAGCCGCGGGTCAGTCAGGCTTCCTCGATAAGCCGCAGGGCAAAGGTTTTGCTTTCGTCGGTAAGCCGGTTGAAGACGATACCATCCTCGGTTCAGGTATCGGTTTTGGCCTGCGTAAGGGTGACGCGAAGCTGAAGCAGGAGCTGGATGCTGCCATCACCAAAGTGCAGACTGATGGCACCGTGACCAAACTGGCAGCGAAGTTCTTCCCGGGCATCGACGTTAGCGTGGCGAAATAATCACCTGACAGGCAATTGATCGTAGCGGCGCGATTTATCGCGCGGGTTTTTCCAACACCGCGCCCGAAATTGCGCGATAAATCGCGCCGCTACGAAACTGTGCTGGGTTTATTCAGCTGCCAGATAACACAATGCTTCAGCCACCTGATAGGACTTCACAAACGAGGGCACCGGCAGGAATTCAAAACGCGAATGAAAGTTGTGCGCGCCGGTAAAGAAATTGGGTGTCAGTAAGCCTTTAGCAGATAACGCCGCCCCATCGGTCCCCCCGCGCATTGGAATCACCTTCGGTTCAATCCCCAGCTGCGCCAGCGCGGTAAAAATTAAATCAATCGCCCGCCGATCTTTACCGATAGCATTGCTGATGTTGCTGTAAACATCATTGATGCTGAGCGCCACCTGCCCGGTGGGATACAGAGTGGCAATCTCATCGGCGATTTCCACCAGCTGCTGCTTCTTCGCATCGAAGCCGTTTAAATCAAAATCACGAATCGACGCCTTCAGCACCGCACGGCTGGCGTTAGCCTGCATATCGTTAAACCAGATATACCCTTCACGTCCCTCGGTGTGTTCCGGTGTCGCCAGACGATCGAAACGCTGGATAAAGTCATGCGCCATCAACAGGGGATTGACCAGCACGCCTTTGCCGGACATCGGGTGCGCCGGGACGCCGGTGAAAATAATCTCAGCGGCGGCAGCATTGAAGTTTTCATAGACCACTTCGCCCAGTTCGCAGCAGTCGATAGTCCAGGCAAAATCAACGGCAAAGCGTTGTTCCAGATCGAGCGCTTTGGCACCGCGCAGACCAATTTCTTCGTCAGGCACAAAGGCCACCACGATGTCGCCATGATCGCCCTGTAAATTCTCCATCAGCGTCATGACCACGCTGACCGCCGCTTTGTTATCTGCACCGAGCACGCTGGTGCCGTCGCTGAAGATAATTTGCTGGCCGAGGTAGGGCTGGATTTCCGGGTGTTCCGCCACGCGCAGCCAGATATCCTGGACGGCATTGAGGCACAGGTCGTCGCCCGTGAACGTTAAGGTTTGTGGATGAATATCCGCTGACAGCCCGACGTCGACGGTGTCGATATGGGTGATAAAACCGATGCGTGGGGCATCAGGACGATGACCACGCTTAAGTGCCGTTACCGTGGCGTGTTGATCGATGACGATCTCTTCCAGCCCCAACTCACGCAGCTCCGCTGCCAGCAGCTCAGCCATAGCATGTTGTGACGGTGTACTTGGAAGCGTAGTGGATTTGGCATCGCTCTGGCTGGAAACAGCCAGATAGCGGTAAAACCGCTGGGTGAGCTGGCGTGTAAGTTGATCTGTCATCGGGAGTCCTTATCAATTAACGGGGCGTTCGTTCGCAGAACGACTAAATCAAATTATTTATTAGTGCTTTGTATAACGATGCAGACTCATCGAAGTCAACTAATCGCGAGAAATCGGATTTTGACCGCTCGATTGTTCCAGTGTGTTCAGCTGCTGGTGCAGAAAATCCAGGAACAAATTCAGGGCGGCGCTGCGTGGTCGTCCAGATAACGTCTGCAATTGCAACGTTCGCTGGTTCAATTGATCAATGCCCACCGAGCGCAATATCAATCCGTGGGTTTCCGCTTCATACATCACGGTAAAGGGGCTACAGATGGTGACCGCCAGCGGTGTACGCAGCAGAAAATGGAACAGGGTGGAGAAGTTATCGCAGGTCAGCACGGGTTCAATGACATAGCCACTCATATGGCAGGAGAGATCAAACAACTGGCGTACCGTGGTGTTTTGTTCCGGCAGTGCCAGTGGATATTGACCCAGGTCGGCCAGTGTCACCTCATCAGCCTGCGCCAGCGGGTGGTGGTGGTGCATCACCAGTTGTACCGGCGCGGGCCATGAGCCGATCACTTCAACACCGCGCTCGGCATACAGGCTGAACTGCAACGCCAGATCACACTCCCCGTTACGAATTAACTCTGCCACACCCTGAGTGCTGGCGACTTTCAGGCTGAACAACACGCCCGGATTGCTGGTACGGAAATCGGCAAACAGGCGCGGCAGCAGGGTGAATGCCATGCCATCGGTGCAGGCCACGCGGATCTGCGTGCGGCGCACGGCGGTAAGTCCCTTAATTTCCGCCAGGGCATATTCCATATCCAGCATATTTTTCCGCACATGATGGGCAAAAATCTCCCCGGCTTCGTTCAGCACCATGCCACGGGCGTGGCGGTCAAACAGCGGTACGCCCACCTGGGTTTCCAGCCGCTGAATCTGCCGACTGATCGCCGACACCGCGACAAATAACTGCTCGCTGGCTGCGCTGAGCGATCCGGCATTGGCGACCGCCATAAAATAACGAATTTCACTGCTGAGCACTGACCTGCCTCCTGATGGTGCATGCCTCGTAATCGGGCAGCTTACCTTTGCTTTAAAAGCAAATCTTACTCGATAAATTGATAATTGTGGCAAATCAGCCTTTCCGCAAAGATAAGGATGATGATAAAACCAACAAAAGACAGGGCAAACATGACAGTACAACAGGTCGTTAATCAGGCCAGCGACTATTTTGACAGCGGGGAATTCCAGCAATTATTGGCGCGTCGCGTGGCGCTGGTAACCGAAAGCCAGCGCGCGGATCGTGATAGCGAGCTGCATCATTATCTGCATCAGGAAATCGGGCCACAACTGACGGCACTCGGCTTTACGCTGCACTTTATCGACAACCCGGTCACTGCTCAGCGGCCCTTTCTGGTCGCAGTACGCATAGAAGATCCGGCACTGCCAACGCTGTTAAGCTACGGTCACGGCGATGTGGTGTTTGGCGATGATGAAAACTGGCGCGATGGATTATCGCCATGGCAGCTGACCGAAGAGGGCGATCGCTGGTACGGTCGCGGCAGTGCCGACAATAAAGGCCAGCACTGTGTCAACCTGGCGGCGCTGGAACAGGTATTTAACGCGCGCGGCGGACGCCTCGGCTTTAACTGTAAGATGCTGTTTGAAATGGGCGAAGAGATCAGCTCGCCGGGGCTGGCGCAACTGTGTCAGGAACACGGTGAACTGCTCAAAGCTGACCTGTTTATTGCATCCGATGGCCCGCGTCTCAATGCGATCCGCCCGACGCTGTTCCTTGGTTCACGCGGCTGCGTCAATTTTCGTCTTACCATCAACGCCCGTGACAATGCTTACCATTCCGGCAACTGGGGCGGTTTGCTGACCAACCCCGGTACCCAGCTGGCCAATGCGATTGCCTCGCTGGTGAATGCTCATGGCGTATTGCAGGTGGCGGCACTGAAACCGACTTCACTGACGGATGAAGTGCGTGCCATCCTGAGCGATATCGAGGTGGGAGGCATGCCTGGCGATCCGCAGATTGAGGTCAACTGGGGTGAACCCGGGCTGACGCCAACCGAACGCCTGTATGGCTGGAACACGCTGGAAGTGCTGGCGTTTCTCACTGGCAATCCGGCACGGCCAATGAACGCCATTCCCGGTGAAGCCAGTGCGGTATGTCAGCTGCGTTTTGTCGTCGGGACTGACTGGCAGAACCTGGTGCAGCACATCGAAGCGCATCTGCAACAACATGGCTTTGATCAGGTGCGAGTGGAGTTTATGCGTGGATCACCGGCTACCCGCCTCGATCCCACCGATCCCCTGGTGAACTGGGTTCTGGCAAGTATGGCGGAAACCAGCGGGAAAAAACCGGCGCTGCTGCCGAATCTGGGTGGGTCGCTGCCCAACGAAGTGTTTTCCGATATCCTCGGCCTGCCGACGTTGTGGGTACCGCACTCCTATCCGGCCTGCGGTCAGCATGGCGTTAACGAGCATATGCTGAAATCCATTGCGCGCGAGGGTCTGCAAATCATGACGCGCCTGTTATGGGATTTGGGTGAGCAGGGCGCGGAACTGATCGCGCGCCACCGTGCCCATGCCGGAGGTGCCAAATGAGCAGCTTCAGCCAAAGCGTACCGACCAGCGCAGTCAAACCCAGCCTGCACAAAACCCTGTTCGCCACCTGTATCGGCAATGCGCTGGAGTGGTTCGACATTGCGGTTTACGGTTTCTTCGCCAGTTACATTGCCCATGCTTTCTTCCCGACCAGCGATCCCTCGGTGTCGCTGCTGCTGACCTTCGGCAGCTTCGGCGTTTCGTTCCTGATTCGTCCGCTGGGGGCGATTGTGCTGGGCAACTACGCCGATCGTCATGGGCGCAAAAAGGCACTGCTGCTGTCGATCAACCTGATGATGCTGGGCGGGGCGATTATCACCTTTATGCCGGGCTATGCTTCGATTGGCCTGAATGCACCAGTGCTGATTCTGCTGGCGCGTCTGATTCAGGGCTTCTCCGCCGGGGGCGAGTTTGGTAGCTCGACGGCGTTTCTGGTTGAACATTTCCCGGAGCGTAAAGCCTTTATCGCCAGCTGGCAGTTCGCTACCCAGGGGGCGAGCACGCTGTTGGCGTCGGCGTTTGGTCTTGGTCTGACGCAGATCCTCAGCGAAAGCCAGATTCAGGAGTGGGGCTGGCGTATTCCGTTCGCGTTTGGCTTGCTGATCGGCCCGCTGGGCATTTATATCCGTCGCCATGTGCATGAACCGGCCAGCTTCGCCGCACAACAGCCGGAAGCCGCGCCGCTGAAGCGCCTGTTTGGCCGCCAGAAAGAGCTGATGTTGCTGGCAATCGGGTTGATGGTGATCTCCACGGCGGTCAACTACATGCTCAACTATGTGCCGACCTATGCCACCAAAACGCTGCATCTGCCAGGTTCAGCAGCCTTCACTGCGACACTGCTGGCTGGGGTAATTTTGACGGTCGTTACGCCGCTGATGGGGCTGTGGGCTGAGAAGGTAGGGCGCGTGCCGCTGATGTGGGGATCGCTGATTCTGCTGCTGCTGACCATCTATCCGGCCTTTAAGATGGTGGTCAACCACACCACCCCGACAACGCTGATATTGCTGGTGGGCTGGATGGCGCTGCTGAAGTCGGTGTATTTCTCGACGGTGCCGTCGGTGATGGCCGATCTGTTCCCCATTGGCACCCGTGCCAGTGGGATGGCCATCAGCTATAACATCGCGGTGACGGTGTTTGGTGGTTTTGCGCCGCTGATTTGTACCCTGCTAATTAGTGCGACCGGCACCAGCCTGGCACCGAGCTATTATCTGATGGTGGTGGCCTTGCTGAGTGGTATCGCGCTGGTGCGCAGCAAACAGCGCCTGAGTTAATCAACTTGCAATAACCGTATCCTGGTGCGAATAAATTCGCACCCTACAAGCGTAGGGTCGGCATTGATGCCGACCAGGTCAATAAACGCACTGTTCCGTAGCGGCGCGATTTATCGCGCAAGATTTTTTTACGAAAACTGCAAATACGCCACATGGGTTTGCAGATATTCTTCCAGCCCGTGACGCCCGTCGGCACCACCCACGCCTGATTTACGCCAGCCCGCATGGAAACCCTGCATTGCTTCAAAATTCTCGCGATTGATGTAGGTTTCACCAAACTTCAGCTTACGCAGCGCAATCATTGCGGTATTCAGGTTTTGTGTGTAAATCGACGACGTTAGCCCATATTCGCAGTCATTTGCCAGCGTGATGGCTTCATCCAGCGTTTTAAACGTCATGACGGGCAGCACCGGTCCAAAGATCTCTTCACGCATGATCTCCATCTCCTGACGCACACCGGTGATGATGGTCGGTTCAAAATAGAAACCTTTATCTCCGGCGCGTTTCCCGCCCAGCAGCACTTTGCCGCCTTGCTCAACGGCCTTCGCCACTTTTTGTTCGACGCGCCCCAGTGCCGCTGCGGTGATCAGCGGCCCCATGTCGATGTCGGTCCGTTCCGCAGGATTACCAAATTTCACCTGCTTAAAGGCCTCGGTCAGCGCGTTGATGAAGCGATCATAGATGCCTTCCTGCACGTAAACGCGTTCGGCACAGTTACACACCTGCCCGGTATTGATCACGCGAGAGCTGACGATAGCCTTCACGGCCAGATCGAGATCGGCATCATCCATCACGATGGCAGGGGCTTTGCCGCCCAGCTCCAGTGACACTTTGGTGACGTTCTTCGCTGCAGCTTCCATGGTGGCGATACCGGCATTGACGCTGCCCGTCAGGCTCACCAGCCCGACTTTCGGGTTCGCCGCCAGCTCCTGGCCGACTTCCGGGCCATAGCCGTAAACAACGTTAATCACCCCTTTTGGCAGGCTGATGTCATGCAGAATGCGGGCGAAGATCGCCGCGTTGTTGGGGGTGAGTTCGCTCGGTTTGATAACGATGGTATTGCCGGTGACCAGCGCCGGTGCCGCTTTACGCGCAATCAAAAAGAAGGGGAAATTCCACGGCAGAATACCGGTGGTGACGCCAATCGCCTTCTTAAAGACAAAAATGTTTTCATTGGGGCGGTCACTGTTGACGATTTCGCCTTCATAACGCCGCGCCCATTCCGCCATATATTCAAGATAATCGGCGGTAAACAGCACTTCGGTTTGCGCCAGCCCCTGGGTTTTCCCGCCTTCGGCAACGATGGTGGCGGTGAGTTCCGGCTCATGCTGGCGAATACCGGCGGCGATTTTACGCAGCCAGTTGCCGCGCTCAATGGCGGGTAACGCTTCCCAGCCGGGTTGTGCCGCTTCTGCCGCGGCAATGGCCTGGCTGGCATCTTGCTTTGTCCCTTCCGGTACGCGTGACAGCAGCACTTCGGTCGCCGGGTTAATCACTTCAATCCATTTATCGTTGTGGTTTGCAACAAACTCGCCATTAATGAAATGTTGATGGTGCGTTGTCATCTGTAGGGTCTCCGCGATCGGTTTCGTTAAATTTGTGTGAAATGCAGAGTGAAACAGATCAAGGTGTAGCACCTTTTTATCACTGCCAGGGCGAGCGGGTGGATGGCAAAGACGGGAAGAACAACATGATAAACGCAGCATAACTGGCGAAATGCTGCGTATTCAGCGGGTTACTATGGGGTTCGGCAGAGTCTGAAAACGTCAGGTACCGGGCATCATCGCGCCGCTGGCAATAAACCAGGCCAGAAAGCTGACACCGGCAACAATAATGGCGATAGGAAAAAGCAGTCCGATTTTCATGATTATCCTAAAGTGAATGCGGGTTCAGCCCAGCTGAACCAGGGCGCGATGCGTTTTCATCATACTGAACAGTTGAAACTGCGTGGCATCGTCGACTTCACGCAGATGTTCACCTTTTTGATACTGAATACTATGGATATGTCCAAGTTGTCGCCAGACCACGATAGCCGACGCCAGCAGGGCGCAGTTATCCTCGCTTTGCACGCATTCGAGACGGGCATAGCGTGCCTCTTCCAGTCCATTGATGAAGATGTTGAGCGACTCAGGCGGCACAATCGCACGGATATCATCCAGCATCGCGCGGCTTACCGGCCTTGAGAGCAACAGCGTCAACCATTTGGTATTCATCCCAATCCTTCGTCCTGATGATTTTCCTCAACGTTATACGGATTAATTGCGGTCGGGGGAAGGCATGATCCGTGCTTTGTGTGATTGCCATGTTAAGACGGAGGCTGGCAGCCAGGTTAAAACTGTGCTGATCGACACAACATTTTCATAAAATATCGATAATAATAAACAAGTTATCGATTTTCCCTGTGTAACTGCCTGCAAATGCGAAATTGTGATCCGAATGTTGAATACCCACCGGATATTGCCAACACCGCCCACTCTCCGGCAACCATCCAAAGGCTGAGCAAAAGCTGCGCGCCGTAGACTGCCAGGTAATCGGGAGACCGCCGGTTTCCTGTTGGCCTCAACCTTACGAAGGAATAACAATGAACAGTGCCATCATTGCAGGTATTTTCTGGCATCTGGTGGGTGCCGCCAGTGCCGCATGCTTTTATGCTCCGTTTAAACAGGTGAAAAAGTGGTCATGGGAAACCATGTGGTCGGTCGGTGGCGTGATGTCATGGCTGATTTTGCCCTGGGTGGTCAGTGCGGTGCTGTTGCCGAATTTCTGGGCCTACTACGGTAGATTCAGTTTTTCGCAGTTACTGCCGGTGTTTCTGTTTGGTGCCATGTGGGGTATCGGCAACATTAACTACGGATTGACGATGCGTTATCTCGGTATGTCGATGGGCATCGGGATCGCCATTGGTATTACCCTGGTGGTGGGGACGCTGATGACGCCGCTGCTGCAGGGCCGTTTTGTTGAGTTGTTCAGCTCGGAAGGAGGGCGATTAACGCTGCTGGGCGTATTTGTGGCGTTGATTGGTGTCGCCATCGTCTCACGCGCGGGTTTGTTAAAAGAACGCGCCCTCGGCATCAATGCGGAAGAGTTCAATCTGAAGAAAGGGTTGGTGCTGGCGGTGATTTGCGGCATCTTCTCGGCCGGGATGTCTTTTGCAATGGATGCCGCAAAGCCGATGCACGAGGCGGCGGCCAGCCTGGGTATTAACCCGCTGTATGTGGCATTGCCAAGCTATGTGGTGATCATGGGGGGCGGGGCGCTGGTCAACCTGGCCTATTGCTTTATCCGTCTGGCGGTGAAGTCGGATCTCTCTGTACGGGCCGATTTCTCCATTGCTAAGCCGATGCTGATTGCTAACATCGCCTTCGCCGTGCTGGGCGGCACCATGTGGTATCTGCAATTCTTCTTCTATGCCTGGGGTCACGCCAAAATCCCCGCGCAGTATGACTTCGTCAGCTGGATGCTGCATATGAGTCTGTATGTGCTGTGTGGCGGCCTGGTCGGGCTGGTCATGAAGGAGTGGAAAGCGGTCGGACAACGCCCGGTACGCGTGCTGTCGCTGGGTTGTGTGGTGATCATCATTGCAGCGAATATTGTCGGGCTGGGCATGGCGTCCTGATTAAACTGCGGTGGCCATAAATGGCCACCCTACATTGTAGGGTCAGCATTCATGCTGACCTGCCCAGTCATCGCGGGGCTATGGGGCAAAAAACGCTGCCGCCATGCGCTCGGTGTCAGGCCGGTTTCGCGCGTGAAGACCACCGAAAAATAATTGCTATCATCAAAGCCGCAACGCGCGGCCACTTCACTGATTAACCAATCCTGGGTGCGCAGAAAATACTTCGCCTGGCATAGCTGCAACTGACGCAGGTAATGACCAATGGTCATGCCGGTCTGTTGGCGAAACAACTGCTTTAGCGCCCGTTCACTCAGCTGATTTTGCTGACAAAATGTGGCGAGGTCGAAAGGGCGGTCAATCGCTCCCTGCAAGGCGGACATCAGCAGGTCCAGTTGTTCCCCTTCCGGCAATACCCATGGGCGATCCGCCGCATAACCATGACGACGCAGAATCAGCGCCAGCTGTAAAAAAAGCGCTTCAGAAAGCTGAATGGAGAGAGGATCGCTTTTGCGGCTTTCCCGCTCCAGCTGGACGATCACACCACGCGCCAGGGCCATACCGCGCGTGGTTAAGCGCCAGCAGCCAGGGGATTCCGCATCGTCCGGCGGCAGCAACTGGCTCCAGTCCAGTCCGAGATGAAAGCGGTCTCGACAGTAGAGAATATTGTCCAGCACCAGATCATTGACGCTGTCATAACTGTGACAGTCGTTGTCGCGGATATAAAACACATCACCACAGGTAATCAGCCACGGCCGGTCGTTGAGCACGTGTAGCCCGTTGCCACGCCAGACAATAACAATTTCACTGAACTCATGACGATGAGGCGGGAAGGAGGGCTGCGGCAGGCGTTCCGCTACCGCAATCGGCAGAGCAGGTGCCGGGAAATAATCTTCGCGCGACAATATTAGCGACATGAGGGTAACTCCTGATTACAACATCTGCTGGCGCTCCGCTCTGGGCGCGCAGCCAAATTCCCGCCGGAACAGGGTGGAAAAATGGTTGCTGTCACCAAATCCACACTGAAAGGCGATATCCGTAATACGCAAATCGCTGTGCCGCAACAGATGGCGCGCCTGTAACAAGCGCAACCGGTTGAGGTAACGCTGCGGCGTATTCCCGGTTTGCTGCTTCATCTGGCGATGCAGGGTGCGCAGCGACAGTGAAAATTGGTCAGCCAGTGCCTCCCAGCCAATTTCTTCACTGTAGTGCTCATTCAGCCAGTCAAGCAACCGATGCAACCGGGCTTCCTGATCCTGCGCGTCATCGTTGTGACCCGCCTCGCGTAACAACACCAGCAGTTGCAGGAACAACTGTTCCTGACGTGCCTGTTTCTCCAGTGACCAGATGCCGGGTTGATTCATCTGCGTCACAATCTGCAAGGCCTGGCCCATCACCTTGTGGTTAATTCGCCAGTGCGAAGCGTAATTGCCATCCTCCTCGCGCGGCAGCAGAGCTTGCAGACCGGAGAGAAAACGGAAGGCCGCCGGGCTGCGGTACAACACGTTGGTCAGACACAGATTATCGGTTTGCTCATAAAGGTGGCGATCATGGTCGCGAACGAAGCACACACAACCCGCACACAGCGCCTGCGGCTGACCATTAAACACATGAATGCCTGAACCCTGTTCCACCAGCACAATTTCGTGAAAATCATGGTGATGTTCCGGAAACGCCTGCTGAGGCACGCGCGGCTCAATGGCGATGGCGTAATCCCCGGCGGGGAAAAAATCTGCGCTGTGTAAAACGGTCATGGTTCGCCTCTCATTATTAACAAAACCGTAACCGAGTCTACTCAGGCGCTGAGTACCTTACCTTGAATTTTCAACCAGTCGACGCAGGAAAATAGCCAATTTTTCAAGATCTCGCGTGTTGTTCGGGAAAATGCGGCGAAGCTCACAACATGGCGCTTAGCGGGTTCTGTGAGCTGTCTCACGAACATCTTTGTAACGGTGCCAGCGGGATTGGCGTGCTGGCAGTAAGGGGAAGGTGACCAGACGGCAGGATTTTTACTCTGTACGCATCTCATCACAGGAAGAACTCGCCATGAGTATGCGTAACATTGTTGCCATTGATTTAGGCGCATCCAGCGGGCGCGTAATGCTCGCACAATGGACTCCCGCGTCTCAGCGCATCACCCTGCGTGAAGTGCGTCGTTTTGCTAATCAGCGCGTGTCTCGCGCCGGTTATGACTGCTGGGATCTGGATCGTCTGGAGCTAGAGATACGTTGCGGGCTGCAACAGCTGGATGAGGAAGGCATCGTGCCGGACAGCATCGGCATCGATACCTGGGGTGTTGATCTGGTGCTGCTGGATGCTGACGGACAACGCGTTGGCGAGGCAGTGAGCTATCGCGACGCCCGTACCGACGGCCAGATGGCGCAGGCGATCAGCGACCTCGGCAAACAGGCTATTTATCAGCGCACCGGCATTCAGTTTCTGCCGTTTAACACCCTTTATCAGCTGCGCGCCCTGCATCTGCAACAGCCAGACTGGCAGGCGCAGGTCGCACATGCGTTGATGATTCCGGACTACCTGCATTATCGATTGACCGGCAACATGAACTGGGAATACACCAACTCCACTACCACCCAATTGCTGAACATCACCAGTGGCGAATGGGACCCGGATTTACTGGCCTGGGCGGGGGTGGACGCGTCCTGGTTTGGCAAACCCTCCGCACCGGGTAACACCGTCGGTTTTTGGTCCAGTCCCCGCGGCCACCGCATTCCGGTGATTGCGGTAGCGACTCACGACACCGCCAGTGCCGTGCTGGCAACGCCTTTAATGCAGGAGGATGCCGCCTATCTTAGCTCTGGAACCTGGTCATTGATGGGTATTGAGAGCCTGCAACCCTGTGTCAGCCGCGCCGCGCTGGAGGCCAATATCACCAATGAAGGTGGCGCAGAAGGTTATCGGGTATTGAAAAATATCATGGGCCTGTGGCTGTTGCAGCGGGTATGCAGTGAACTGCAAATCAGCGATCTTTGCGAATTAATTCAGCAGGCGGCGGATGAACCCGCCTGTCGCGCCCTGATCAATCCCAACGCCAGTCGCTTTATTAATCCCGCCAGTATGGTGCAGGAAATTCAGAACGCCTGCGCGGAACACCATATGCCGGTCCCTCAGTCGCCTGCGGCGCTGGCGCGCACCATTTTTGACAGCCTGGCGATGCTGTATCGCCAGGTGACCAGCGAACTCGGGCAGTTACGTGCGGCACCTTTGCGTCAACTGCATGTGGTTGGCGGGGGTTGCCAGAACCCGTTGCTCAACCAGCTTTGCGCCGATGCCTGTCAGCTGCCGGTGTTTGCCGGACCGGTAGAAGCCTCGACGCTGGGCAATGTCGGCTGCCAGTTGATCGCTCTCGGTGAGCTGCGTGATGTGGCCGATCTGCGTCGCTGTATCAGCCACAACTTCCCGTTAGAAAAATTCGAACCACTTAACAACAGCGCTTTTCGTGCCAGCCAGGCACGTTTTGCCGCGCTGAGCCAACCCGCTAAGGAACTTGCTTATGACAAAGCTGATTGAACAGGCCTTTGACCTGGCTAAACAACGCTACACCGCAATCGGCGTGGATGTGGAACAGGTAATGACGCAACTGGATGGTATCCCGGTGTCGATGCACTGCTGGCAGGGCGATGACGTGCGTGGATTCGAGAACCCGCAAGGTGCCCTGACCGGCGGTATTCAGGCCACCGGTAACTACCCGGGCAGGGCGCGTAATGCTGAGGAGTTGCGCGCGGATCTCGATAAAGCGATGTCGCTGATTCCGGGAGCGAAACGCCTCAACCTGCACGCTATCTATCTGGAAAGCGACAAGCCAGTGGAACGCGATGCCATTGAACCGGCACATTTCAGTAACTGGGTCGAGTGGGCAAAGAGCAACAAACTGGGGCTGGATTTCAACCCGACCTGTTTCTCACATCCGCTGAGTGCTGACGGTTTTACTCTGGCGCATGCAGATAAGGGCATCCGCCAATTCTGGATTGACCACTGCAAGGCCAGTCGCCGTATTTCGGCTTCGTTCGGCGAACAGCTGGGTACGGCGTCGGTGATGAACATCTGGGTGCCGGATGGCATGAAAGATCTGACGGTGGATCGGCTGGCACCGCGTCAGCGACTGCTGGCGGCGCTGGATGAGATCATCAGCGAAAAACTCAATCCACACCATCATATCGATGCGGTTGAAAGCAAACTGTTTGGCATCGGTGCCGAGAGTTATACCGTTGGCTCTAACGAGTTCTGTCTCGGATATGCCAGTAGCCGTCAGATCGCGCTGACGCTGGATGCCGGCCACTTCCACCCGACGGAAGTGATCTCTGACAAGATCTCTACCGCCATGCTGTATGTGCCGCGCCTGCTCCTGCATGTCAGCCGCCCGGTGCGCTGGGACAGCGACCATGTGGTGCTGCTGGATGACGAAACTCAGGCCATCGCCAATGAAATCGCCCGCCAGAAACTGTTCGATAAAGTCCACATTGGCCTCGACTTTTTTGATGCCTCCATCAACCGCATTGCGGCCTGGGTGATTGGTACGCGCAATGCTAAAAAAGCGCTGTTGCGTGCGCTGCTGGAACCCACGGATCAGTTGCGTAAGCTGGAAAGTGCAGGGGATTACACCGCCCGCCTCGCGCTGCTGGAAGAACAGAAATCGCTACCGTGGCAGGCGGTCTGGGAAGCATGGTGCCTGCGCCATGACGTACCGGCAGATGCCAGCTGGCTGAGCGATGTCCGCCATTACGAACAACAAATTCTGGCTCAACGTTAAGGGACACACCATGCAAAGTATTCTCACTTCCGCTTTTGTACAGGGAATGGTTAAAGCGACCAGCGATATGTGGCTGAAGGGTTGGGATGAACGCAACGGCGGTAACGTTAGCCTGCGTCTGCTGCCGGAAGAGGTGCTGCCGTATACTGCGGATTTCTACGCCGAACCACGTTGTATTGAACTCAGCAAGCCTGCGCCGGCACTGGCAAATGACTGGTTCCTGGTGACCGGATCCGGCAAGTTTTTCCGTAATGTGCGACTTGATCCGGCCGATAGTCTGGTGCTGCTTCAGGTCGATGACCGCGGGCTGTCGTACAAAATTCACTGGGGATTGAGCAATGGCGGCTTACCGACCTCAGAACTTGCTGCCCATTTCCAGTCGCACAGTGTGCGCAAGCAGGTGAGTCACGGTGCTGACCGCGTGATTATGCATTGTCACGCCACCAACTTTATGGCGCTGAGTTACGTGGTGGAACTGGATTCCGCACGTTTCACTCGTCTGTTATGGGAAGGCAGCACCGAATGCCTGGTGGTGTTCCCGGATGGCGTGGGTATCCTGCCGTGGATGGTGCCAGGCACCGATGGCATTGGTCAGGCAACGGCAGATGAAATGGCGACACATAGCCTGGTGATGTGGCCTTTCCACGGCATCTTTGGCGCAGGGCCGACGCTGGATGAGACCTTTGGCCTGATTGATACAGCGGAAAAATCCTCGGAAGTGGTGGTTAAAGCGCTGTCGATGGGAGGCATTCGTCAGAGTATCACCACTGAGCAACTTATCGCGTTGGGTGAGCGCTTTGGCGTCACCCCCTGGCAGGCGGCGTTACAGGTGGAACGAGCCAATGTTGCGTAGAGCCTTTGTGATGCAGGTGCATGCGGATTGCCATGAGGAGTATCTGCGCCGCCATTCGCCCATCTGGCCGGAACTGGCTGAGACACTCAAAGCACATGGAGCGCATAACTACGCTATCTGGCTGGACGAGGAACGCCATTTGCTGTTTGCCAGCGTGGAAATTGAATCGGAAGCGCGCTGGCAGGCGGTGGCTCAAACCGAGGTTTGCCAGCGCTGGTGGGCATCAATGAAAGATCTGATGCCGTCCAACGCCGATAACAGCCCGGTCAGCGCAGCATTAAAACCGATGTTTTTTCTGCCATAAACCCGTGGCGGCGTGAACGCTCGCGCCGTCACGTTCTTACTGAGCAATAACCCGCCAGAGCAGGCCAGATAGCCATCTGTGTAGCAACGATTTGTTCTAAATCTTCCCGACTGGCACCTTCACGGGCGCGTACTGACATCCCCTGAAGCACGCAGGCGAGAAAACTGGCAAGCGAAGTGGTATTGCTACAGGCAGGCAACTCACCCTGCTGCTGACGTGCAGCCAGGAACTGCTGCAACGCGTGCTCCTGCGCATGATGCTGCTGCTCCAGCATGCGTGCCACCTCTTCAGAACCGGCGGAAAGGGCGCTGGAAGTACAAATAAAAAAACAGCCAGCCGGTTTGTCGCATTCGGTGAAGCAGGTCGCGGTGGCGCGGAAATACGCCTCTATCGCTGACTTAACATCCAGCGATGCATCATTCAGCACGGCATTACGTTGTGCGCTGAACCTTTCGATATAGCGCTGCATAGCAGCCTTGAACAGACCTTCTTTGTTTTCAAACTCCGCATAGAGCGTAGGGGCTTTCGCACCGGTAGCGCTGACTAAATCTGCCAGCGAGGTACCTTCATAACCATGCGCCCAGAACAGCATCAACGCTTTATCCAGCGCATCATCGCGATCGAAGACTTTTGGTCTGCCACGACTTTTGCGGATGACCGGTTCACTCATCTGGCTCATACATCCTCACAACGGCGAAAACATATCATTAAATTACCGATCATTAAATTAATATGCAAGGGCAGCAGGTAAGGCGATGTGTCGGCTTTGCCCGTTTGTGCTTTTGATCGGAAAAACCGCCTGATCCGCCAAGTGTAGATCGCCGCTAAAGCCCATACTCACGCCACTCCCATTAAAATAACGAGCGTTAATAAAATAGTTGACGCGCATACGGCTTTGGATCTAGCATTTACTTAACGGTTGTTAACTTAATGGCGACTGACCCTAATTTCATCTGCAAAGAGAGACAAATCATGAAAAGCATTAAACTGACCCTGGCCGCTGTGGCCCTGTCATCAATCGCGTTTGGTAGCATGGCTGCTGATCTGGTAAGCGAAGCGCCAGTGAATCAACAGCAAATTGGCGTAGTGAGCGCATCAGGCAGCACGGATTTGACATCGCTGGAGAATCAACTGGCGGAGAAGGCGAGTGCTGCCGGAGCAAAGTCTTTCCGCATCACTTCGACCTCTGGCAACAACAACCTGCATGGCACCGCAGAACTCTATAAATAAGAAGGGGCTGGCTTCAGATAGCAGAGTATCTGAAGCCCTTTCTTTAACCGTTCGAACGCAACTGCGGATAGCGACGGAAAATGTAGATACACCAGAACAACGCGACCAGACCAATTAACCCGCCCACATTACCGACGTCCGCCATGTTTAAATGCAGGCTGACCTGGTTCCCCAGTAGCGCACCGGCACCAATGCCGATGTTATAAATGCCGGACATCAGCGACATCGCCACATCGGTGGCATCCGGTGCCAGCGACAACACGCGTACCTGCATCGCCAGTCCGATCATCATCATGGCCATACCCCAGAGGATACAGAGCGTGGAAATCGCTGCCGGACGCACAGCGGCAAAAATCAGCAGACCCATGCATAACGTAATCACGGCGATGGCCGCGATCAGCATGGCTGAGGGATATTTATTGCCCAGGGTACTGAACAGCACGCTACCGACAATCCCCGCCGATCCGAACAGCAGCAGTAACAACGTGGTGAAGTTCTCACCGGAATTCGCCACCACCTGCATAAAAGGTTCGATATAGCTGTAGGCGGTGTAATGGGCTGTCACCACCACCGTGACCAGCACATACATGCTAACCAGCGCCGGACGGCGGAACAGCATCGGCACGCTACTCAGTGACCCGGTATGTTCACTTGGCAGGCGTGGCAGAATGCGCGCCAGTAACACCAGCAGCACCAGAGCAGACAAACCAATCATGCCGAAGGTGGTGCGCCAGCCCAGATACTGCCCCACCACGCGGCCAATTGGCACACCCAGAACCATCGCCAGTGCGGTGCCGGTTGCCAGCATACTCAGCGCCTGGGTCTTCTTACCCGCCGGAGCAACGCGTATTGCCAGTGATGCGGTAATCGACCAGAACACCGCATGGGCGAGAGCGATACCGATACGCGAGATCACCAGGGAGGTGAAATCCCAGGCCACGGACGAAAGCACATGGCTGGCGATAAACAACACAAACAGGATCGACAGCAGCAGGCGACGCTCAATGTTACGCGTCAGTAGCATCAGCGGTAGCGATAACAACGCCACCACCCAGGCATAGATGGTCAGCATGATGCCGACATCCGCTGTTTTCATCGAGTAGCTGGCGGCGATATCTGACAATAAGCCGACCGGCACAAATTCGGTGGTATTAAAGACAAAAGCGGCAATGGCCAGCAGCACCACGCGTAGCCAGGCCGTTTTACGGGAGACGGTTGTTGATTGCATTAATTTCAGATCAGTCAGCAGCAAATGAAGGGCAAAGGACACCCATGTAAAGTGACATCCATCACAATTTGTGCCTATTGTGGAGGATTAAAACGCTGAGGGAAACCTTCTAAACGCGTTTTATTGCTGAATATTTTTTATCGCCAACGACACAGTTAATAGCCTGAGGTTATCAGCCACGTTTGCGGGCTGGCATCATGCGCAGCAGCGTGTTGTCTTTAAATACGTAATGGTGCAGTAATGCTGCGACGGCATGCAGGCCGATTAACCAGTAACCGAGTGGGGCGAGGGTCTCGTGCCAGCTAATCAGACTATCGGCGAGATCAAAATCAGGCGTCGCGCTAACGGGCATTTCCATGCCAAACAATTGCCAGGGGCGACCATTCAGATACTTCGAGGTCACCCCCAAAATGGGCAGTACCAGAAACAACGCATACAGCAGGAAATGCATCAGGTTGGCTAAACCCTGTTGCCAGCGTGCCGGTGACGGCAGGATATCCGGCGAAGCATGACGATGGCGCAACACACCGCGGGCCAGCATCAGCACCCATACCGATACGCCACAGCTAAAGTGCGTCATGATCATCAGACTTCGCAGCAACGAACCACGCGGTGCCAGACCCCGTAGTTCGATGGTGGTGTAAGCAATGGCAATCAACAGTACCGTTAACCAGTGCAGCGCTATTTGCGATTTCGCGAATTTTTCCCGCATCAACGATCCAACCTGAAGCACGTTTACGTGTGTCTAACATAGCGAAATGCCACAGGAAAACTTAACAAAATGGCGCACCGCTGTAGCGGGATCCAGACCGGGATTATCAGAGTCACACCAGGTGTTTTAGCGCCACGCTATTCTGAGTGGTCAGGTTTTTTTTTACCAAAACCGGACAGCAATGCTCGCAACCCATGGCACTGGGGAAAAATTTTCGTGCTTGCTGAATAGCTGCATTCGCGGTGTAAAAAGTGCCGAGAAAACGCCGTGCCGCATCAGGAGGAAGGAAAGGACAACCGATGGCATGTACCACGTGATTATCGTTAAAGCCTGCGTGTTTATCGACATAATAATAGAGTCCCATCTGACGTCCTCGTTGCTGTGAAATAAAAAAATCTGACTATTGTTGGAATAGAATAAATTATAGCTAGCAATTGATATTTTGTTTTGAATGGGACTAAAGGTTTGCCGGAAAGTGTTTTTCAGGAGAGAACGGGGCGCAATGGCCCCGTTAAAAAGATGCAGGGTATTACAGTTTACGGCACTGCAAACGCCATCCGACCAGCAAGGCCAGCACCAACAGCATGCTGATAAACAGGGTGACGCCGTTCCAGCCAAAGCTGTGCCAGAATACGCCACCTAAGGTACCAGCACAGCTTGAACCCGCGTAATAACTGAAGAGATAGAGGGAAGAGGCCTGGCCTTTGGCTCTGCGGGCGCGCGGACCAATCCAGCCACTGGCAACCGAGTGAGCGGCAAAGAAACCTGCGGTAAACAGCATCATGCCGGGCAGAATAATCCACAGTGTATTAGAGGCGGTCAGCAATAACCCGCACAGCATAATGGCGGTGGCGGCGATCATCACCGGACCGCGTCCGAAGCGACTGGTCATGGCACCCGCTTTCGGCGAACTCCAGGACCCGGTCAGATAAACCACCGACAGCAATCCCACCACTGCCTGGCTGAGAAACCAGGGGGCACTTAACAGGCGGTAGCCTATATAGTTAAACAAGGTGACAAACGCGCCCATCAGCAGAAAACCTTCTGCGAACAGCAGCGGCAGCCCCTTATCACGCCAGTGCAGACGGAAATTGATCAACAGGTTGTGTGGACGCAATGAAGCCGGGCGAAAATGACGGGAAGCAGGCAGGATTTTCCAGAACATCAGGGCGGAAGCCAGCGAAAAGCAGCCAATCACGCCAATGGCGATGCGCCATGAAAACAGGTCGGTCAGCACCCCGGTCAGCAGACGCCCGCTCATTCCGCCAATCGAGTTACCGCTGATATATAACCCCATAGAGAAGGCGATAACACGCGGATGAATTTCTTCGCTCAGGTAAGTCATCCCCACCGCAGCCACACCACTTAGCGATAAGCCAATCAGCGCGCGCATCAGCAGGATGCCATGCCAGCTGGTCATCATGGCAGAAATGACGGTACAGATGGCCGCCAGCATCAGAGCGGTCACCATCACCGACTTACGACCAATAGCATCAGAAAGTGGGCCGGTGACCAGCAACCCCAGCGCCATCAGGGCAGTCGACAACGACAGCGAGATACTGCTGGCCGCGGGCGACACGCCAAACTGCTGGGAAAGCACGGGCAGAATAGGCTGGACGCAATAAAGCAGGGCAAAGGTGGCAAGACCCGCAGAGAACAGGGCAAGGGTCACACGCATAAATTGCGGCGAACCACGTTCAATCCATGTTGCTGATGCGGGAACTGAGGCAGGCACAACGGACACTTCGTCCTCATCGAGTGTCACAGCCTGAGAAGAGCGACTCACGGAAAATCCTTAAGATTATGAAGGTATTGATATCGTAAGAAAGTCTGAATAGGTTGTACAATATATTAATAATCTCGAATGAGACGTTTAAAATATGAATATCGAACTGCGCCATCTACGCTATTTCATTGCAGTGGCAGAAGAGTTGCATTTTGGTCGTGCGGCTCAGCGCCTGAATATTTCACAACCGCCGCTCAGTCAGCAGATCCAGCAGCTGGAACAGGAGATTGGTGCACAGTTGTTTACCCGCACCAATCGCAGCGTGCAGCTGACCGCCGCCGGACAGCAGTTTTTACAGGATGCGCGCGGGATCCTGTTGCAGGTTGAACAGGCCGCCAGTCGTGCCGTCAGGTTGCATAATGGTCAGGAAGGGGAGCTGCGCATCGGTTTTACCTCGTCCGCGCCTTTTACCGGATTGGTTTCTGATGCGCTTTACCATTTCCGTCAGCGCTGGCCGCAGGTCCATATCCAGATGCAGGAGATTAACACCCGGCAGCAGCTGGCACCGTTACATGAAGGACGGCTCGATCTGGGGGTGATGCGCAATACGCCGCTGCCCGCTGATTTGCAGCATCAATTGTTACTGCGCGAGCCGCTATGTGCGGTGGTGCATTGGGCGCATCCGCTGGCCGATGCTGAGTCTATCTCTATCCAGGCACTGGCTAATGAACCCTTTGTTTTCTTTGATCCGCAGGGCGGCACCGCCTTGTATGGTGAGATTCTGGCCCTGCTGCACCGTTACCAGATTAAACCCTTTATTACGCAGGAAGTGGGGGAAGCGATGACCATTCTCGGGCTGGTGGCGACCGGGCTGGGGGTATCGATTTTACCCGCTTCGTTTCGGCGGGCGCGGCTGGCTGATGTGGTATGGCTGCCGCTGCATGAAAGCGATGCGCTTTCGGAAGTATGGCTGGTATGGTCAGCCACGCGCGAACCCAGCGCACAGATGGCAAATATGATGATGCTTTTGCAGCGCAACGCTGAAACTTAAGCCAGTGGGTGAGAAAAACACCAGGCTTTATGTGCGATAAATCACATATCTAATCAAATATTTGGCGCTATTCGCCATTCTGCCGCACCATAGTTGCTATTTATTTAGAAGCGCGAAAATAACCGGGAGCAGGGCGTGAATCAGGACAGTCAACCTGGCCACATTGACCAGATAAAGCAGACCAATGCAGGCGTGGTTTACCGACTGATCGATCGTTTCGGCCCGATTTCGCGTATTGAACTTTCCAAGCGCGCGCAGCTAGCCCCGGCCAGCATCACCAAAATCGTCCGTGAAATGCTGGACGCGCATCTGGTTCAGGAAACCGAATTTCAGGAACCAGGCAGCCGTGGGCGTCCGGCGATTGGCCTGTTGCTGGATACCCTGGCCTGGCATTATCTGGCAGTACGTATTCAACCGGGTCACATCACCCTGACATTACGTGATCTCAGCAGCCGGGCCTTGCAGGAGGAGCGTCTGCCGTTGATCGTCGGCCCGGACAAGCCGCTCTTGCAGGAGCTGCTGGAACTGATTGATGCCTTTTTTATCCGTCATCAGAAAAAACTGGAGCGTCTGACGGCCATCGCCATCACGCTGCCAGGCCTGATCAATGCCGCGTCCGGTGTCGTGCATCGTATCCCCGGTTACGATATTGAAGATATGCCGCTGGGTGAGACGCTATCGCAACGTAGCGGTGTGCCGGTTTTTGTGCAGCATGATATTTCCGCGTGGACGCTGGCTGAATCGCTGTTTGGTGCCTCACGCGGGGCGCAGGACGTAATTCAAATTGTGATCGATGAAACCGTAGGGGCTGGCGTGATTACCGCTGGACAACTGTTGCACAAGAGCGGGCGGGCGTTGGTAGAAATTGGTCACACGCAAATTGATCCTTATGGTCAGCAATGTTACTGCGGCAATCATGGCTGCCTGGAAACGGTTGCCAGTATCGGCAGTTTACTCAACCTCGCGAAATTACGCCTGCCGACTCAGCCAGAGAGCCGTCTGCATGCGGCTCCGCTGACCATTGAAACCCTGTGTCAGGCGGCACAGCAGGGCGACCGTCTGGCGACCGATGTGATTGCCGGAGTCGGACATCATATTGGTCGCATGCTGGCAATGATGGTTAATATCTTCAATCCACGTCAGATTCTCATTGGTTCCCCGCTTAATCAGGCCGCTGGCGTACTGTTCCCTGCCGTCAGCAGCACCATTCGCCAGCAGGCATTACCGGCTTACAGCGACGAAATCCAGCTGGCCCCCACCGCGTTTAACGATCCCGGTACGTTAGGGGCCGCGGCATTAATCAAAGATGCCCTTTATTCCGGTCATTTGCTGGTAAAACTGCTCCAGGGTTGATTAGCTCGCCCTAAGTTTGCGCTAACGCAATCTGTCAGGTACGACATTTACTTACACTGCCCCTTCGTTACCTCTGGTTCACATCGCTACACGTAAGGAGGAAGGGTGAAGACACTCTTTATCACCGGTACCGACACCGCGGTGGGCAAAACCGTGGTTTCCCGCGCGCTGCTACAGTGCTTTGCACAGGTAGGTCAGTGCGCCGTGGGCTATAAGCCCATTGCTAAAAGCGCAAAACAGACCCCGGAAGGCTTGCGCAACAAGGATGCGTTGCTGTTGCAGCAGGCTTCTGGCCTGGCATTACCTTATGCCGCTATCAATCCTATTACTTTGGAAGAGGATGAAATCAGCACCAGTCCCACCCATCAAATTGATTATCCGCTGCTCAGTAAAGGGCTGGCTGCCTTGCAGGATCGCGCCCCGCATGTGGTGGTTGAGGGAACGGGTGGCTGGCGTTGCCTGATGAATGATCTGCAACCGCTCTCAAGCTGGGTAAAACAGGAGCAGTTGCCGGTGATTCTGGTCGTCGGGATTAAAGAAGGATGCATCAGCCATGCTTTACTGACCGCCGAGGCAATCGCACAGGATGGTCTGCCGCTGGTTGGCTGGGTCGCGAATCGCATCAACCCTGGGCTGGCACATTATGCTGAAATCATTGATGTACTGAGTGAAAAGCTGGTCGCCCCGTTATTGGGTGAATTGCCCTATCTGCCACGTGCAGAACAACGCGAGCTGAGTGGTTACCTCGATCTTTCATTGCTGGATAACCGCCTGTCGCACAGCGACAGTGCAAAACCAGCGGCATGATGAAACAAAAAGTGGCAAATACGGAAAGGCTGAATCTAAGGTTGCAGATTCAGCCGCCGTTTTCTGCAAATTAATCCCTAGTAAATTCAACGAATTGCCAAAAACATCACGGAAACTTATTGCTCTGGCGTGATTCATGCATCAGCTGACCTGATGAATTTACTGCCGGAGCACCGTTATGTCGCACTCAGATGAAAAAGGTTTGCTGTACGGGCTGGAAGCACGCATAGGCCCAGTTCCCGCATTTTTTGCCGCACTGCAACATGTGCTGGCTAGCGTAGTGGGCATCATTACGCCACCGCTGATTATTGGTTCGGTACTGGGATTACAGGCTTATATTCCTTATCTGATTAGCATGTCGTTACTGGTCTCCGGACTGGGCACCTTTATCCAGGCTCGGCGTTTTATGGGCATTGGTGCGGGAATGATCTGCCTGCAGGGCACCAGTTTTGCCTTCCTTGGCGTCATCCTGTCGGGTGGACTGATGGTGAAAGCGCGTGGCGGTTCCCCGGAAGAGATCATGGCGATGATCTTCGGCTGCAACCTGATCGCCGCCCTGATCCCGATGCTGATCAGCCGCTGTATCGCACCATTACGTAAAGTGCTGACGCCAGTGGTGACCGGTACGGTGATCACCCTGATTGGTATAAGCCTGATAAAAGTCAGCATTACTGACTGGGCGGGCGGCCATAACGCGGCGGACTTCGGCGCCCCCTGGAACCTGGCGCTGGGCGCACTGACGTTGCTGGTGATTGTGGCGCTTAACCGCTCACGTAACCGCTGGGCGCGTCTGATTGCGGTGGTAGCAGGGATTGCGGTGGGTTGTGTGGCGGCAGCGCTGACCGGCCATCTGCAACTCAAACCGATGGCACCCAGCAGCTGGCTGGTGATGCCGGGCTTTTTCCGTTTTGGCTTCAACTTTGACTGGGCGATTTTTGTGCCGATTGCGCTGGTTTCCGTGATCAGCGTGATCGAAGCGGTAGGGGATCTCACCGCCAACTGCCTGCTGTCACGTCAGCCGATTGAGGGTGAAGGTTTCCAGCGTCGTCTACAGGGTGGCATCCTGGCTGATGGTATCAGCTGTGTACTGGCTGCGATGTTCTCTGCTTTCCCGAACACCACCTTCGCGCAAAATAACGGCGTGATTCAGATGACCGGCGTCGCCAGCCGTTATGTCGGCATGGTGATCGGTCTGATGCTGGTGCTGCTCGGCGTGTTCCCGGTGATTGGTAATTTGTTGCAGCAAATTCCGCCGCCGGTATTGGGTGGTGCAACGCTGGTGATGTTTGGTAGCGTGGTGGCTGCTGGGATCCGCGTGATGACACAGACGCCGCTGGGACGCCGTGAAATGCTGATTGTGGCGGTGTCGTTTGGTCTGGGTCTCGGCGTTGAAGCAGTACCGGATGTACTAAAACAATTTCCGATGATCATCACCAATTTGTTCGGTCATGCGGTGACCACCGGCGGCATTCTGGCGATTGTGCTGAATGTGATGCTGCCGTCAGAGCAGAGCAACGCCGCACTGACCACTGCCGCCGCAGAGGACTCCCATTAAACACTGACCGTAGCGGCGCGATTTATCGCGCGGGTTTTTCCCGCATCGTGCACGGGATTGCGCGATAAATCGCGCCGCTACGGATCGAGCAGTTAAGGATTCAACCGCCGACGTGTCCGTCCCGAGCTCAGATAGTCCGCAATATAATCCTGCGAAATCTCCCCGCTGTAGCGGCCATCCTCATCGACAATCGGCATCCACACCAGATTGTGTTCATACAGTTTGGACAGCACCACACGCAGGTTCTCTTCGGCTTTGCCGGTGACGGTAAAGGTATGCAGCATCTCTTCACAGCGCCCACTGGCACCACGCGCTTCCCGACGTTTCACAAAGCCCAGTGGCTTGCCGTCATTATCCACCACCGTTACCGAGCGCATATCGTTATCATCCATGGTGGCGAAAGCTTCCTGCAAAGGAGTACTGCGCTGCACGGTAATGGTCGGCTGCTGATCGGTGACGTCACCCGCCTGCACCAGCAACAAACGTTTCAGGGTGCGGTCCTGGCCGACAAACGATCCAACAAAATCATTCGCCGGTTTCGCCAGCAATTCATCCGGGCTGGCACACTGCACAATTTTGCCCTGACCAAATACCGCAATGCGATCGCCCAGCTTCAGTGCTTCATCAATATCATGGCTGACCAGCATCACTGTCTTTTTCAACTGACGTTGCATGTCGAGAAATTCATTCTGGATCACCTCACGGTTAATTGGGTCGACCGCACCGAAAGGTTCATCCATCAGCAGTACCGGTGGATCTGCCGCCAGCGCGCGGATCACGCCGATCCTCTGCTGCTGGCCACCTGACATCTCACGCGGGTAGCGATGCAGGAATTTTGTCGGATCCAGCGCCACCATGCTCATCAGTTCAGTCGCGCGTTCACGGCAACGTTTTTTATCCCAGCCCAGCATGCGCGGCACCACGGTAATGTTCTCTTCAATGGTCATATTGGGGAACAAACCAATCTGCTGGATCACATAACCGATATTGCGGCGTAGCGTCACGGTATCCTGCATGCTGGTGTCTTCACCATTGATTAAAATTTTGCCGCTGGTAGCGGGAATCAGTCGATTGATCATCTTCAGCGTAGTGGTTTTGCCGCAACCAGAAGGGCCGAGCAACACACACATTTCCCCGGCGGGCACTTCCAGGCTGACGTTATCAACGGCATTGAAGCGGGTGCCATTTTTCTGGGTAAAGGTTTTCGTCAGGTTTTCCAGTTTTATCATTATCGAATCCCCTTAGGAGTCAGCGCCGACTGCAAACGATGCAGCAGCCAGTCAAGCACAATAGCCAGCACACAAATCATCAACGCACCGGCAATCAACATACGTACATCGCTGCCGCTGATGCCATCCAGCAGCTGCAGGCCTAAACCACCTGCACCGATCACCGCGGCAATCGCCATCACGCCCACATTCATCACCACGGCGGTGCGGATACCACCAAAAATGACCGGGAGTGCCATGGGGATCTCAACCCAGCGCAAGCGCTGCCAGAAGGTCATGCCGATACCACGTCCGGCTTCACGCAGGCCCGGTGGCAGGTTCTCCAGCGCGGTGTGGGTGTTACGCACAATCGGTAGCAGTGAATAAAGAAACACGGCGGTGATGGCTGGCAGGGCACCAATCCCCTGACCGATCAGCGAAAACAGCGGAATCATCAGGCCAAATAGCGCGATGGTCGGAATGGTGAGTACGATGGTGGCAATACCCAATACCGGCGTAGCCAGCCATTTAAAGCGCACAATCAAAATGCCCAGCGGTACGCCAACCACAATGGCAAAACCAACCGCCACCAGCACCAGCCAGGTATGCTGCCAGGTCAGGGCCAGCAGGGTGTCCCAGTTATCCATGATGTAATGCAGGGTATCCATAGCGCCTCCTTACAGCATGTTTTTAGATTTAAGGAAATCACGTGCCACCTGTTCAGGAGACTGGTGATCAATATCGACGCGTTTATTCATCTCGGTGATCGCCTCGTCAGTGATCAGCGGTGACAACTGATTCAGCGCAGCTTCCAGTCCCGGATGGCTCTCCAGCACATCTTTACGCACCACAGGCGTGACGTTGTAACTTGGAAAGAAGTGCTTATCATCCTCCAGCACCTTGAGATCAAAGCCTTTTACACGTCCGTCAGTGGTGTAGATCAGGCCAGCATCAACAAAGCCTTCCTGCACCGCGTTGTATACCAACCCGGGATCCATCTGCCGAATCTGTGGGCGGTCAAGCGGCATGTTGTAGGCCTTCTGTAACGGCTTGAGGCCATCAGAACGCCCGGCAAACTCCAGGTCCAGCCCCAGCTTCCAGTTATGATCCGGGTCAGTCTTACGAATCTGCTCCAGCTTTGCCACCAGTTGCGACATGGTGCTGATACCTTCCTTGTCAGCACGTTCACGTTTCATGGCGAAGGCGTAGGTATTGTTCATGGGGGCCGGGTCCAGCCAGATCAGCCCCAGCTTACCGTCAAGATCTTTCACCGTTTGATAAGCCTGCTGTGACGACATCGGCTTATTGATGTGGTTAAAGATGATGAGCGAAGTTCCGGTATATTCCCAGGTCATATCAATCTGTTTGTTGATCATCGCGTTACGACCAATGGTGGTGGCGATATTGGTTTTTGGGATCACCTGAAAACCTTTCTTTTGCAGCCACATCACCGTCATGGCGGAAAGAATGTGTTGCTCAGTAAAACTTTTGGTCGCCATCACAATGGGGGTGGCGGCCGCAGCGGCCTGGCTGAGTGCCAGGGTTGCGGTCAGTGCCAGCGCGGTGCGTTTTGCCCAGCGCGCCAGCAGGTTGGCAGTGGCCATCACAAGGCTCCTGTGGTTATGCCGCTGAGTGCGGGCTGAGGATGCGTCCCACTGCGGCGAGCAGCATATCGAGGATCAGCGCGAACAGGGCAGTTGCCGCTGCACCGAGGATCAGCGTTGGGAAGTCGTTGAGATAGATGCCAGGAAAAATCAGCTCGCCGTAGCTGCTGGCACCAATCAAAAACGCCAGCGGCGCAGTGCCAACATTGATGGCAGTAGCAATCCGCACCCCGGCAAGGATCACCGGCAGTGCATTGGGTATTTCCACCTGACGCAAACGCTGAAATTTGGTCATGCCAATACCGTTGGCGGCTTCGAGCAGCGAGGGGGGGACCGCGCTCAGTCCAGCAAAGGTATTTCGCACGATAGGCAGCAAAGAGGCGAGGAACAGGGCAATTAACGCCGGACGATCGCCAATGCCGACGATTACCATCGCCAGCGCCAGCACGGCCAGCGGTGGCAGCGTGTTGCCGACGTTGAAAATCTGCATCACGTACTCAGCCCAGCGCCGGGCAAACGGACGGCTCAGCAAAATGCCGCTGGGAATACCGACCAGCAGCGCGAACAACATTGACCAGAACACCAAAAACAAATGCTGTTGCCCAAGATAGATTAAATCCACCCGACGGGCGCGCAGCGTATCCAGCCCGAGTCCCCAGACCAGCAGCCCAACCACCACTACAATGGCAAGCACTGCCAACCCGGCTCGTCGGGCAAGCGATGCGTTTTGCATAGCGTGCTTCTCCCTGAATCATAAAAACATTTAAAAAATTAAGATTGCAGATAAAACGACTACTTAATGTCACTTTTCCAGTGAAAACCGGGAAAGGGGTTTTAGACCTATAGCAACCTAAAACGGAAGATGCCAGTTTTCAGGGGAAAATCAGACAGATAGAAAAAGGGGAAAAAACGGGTTCAACCCGCATGAAATAAGGCAATTCACGACAATAAAAAAAATTCATCGAATTATGTGACACTGTCACAAGCGAGCGCACGCAGAGGAAATTGACGACGGCAAATTTCGTCTAGCCTTGAGGCAAAGGAAGGAAGAAAAATGACTGAGAGCGCAGAAATACAAACGGGAAATCGTCACTGGATCCTGATCGGCTGCATGCTGGCTATGTTTATGGCGGCGATTGAGGTCACCATTGTGGCGACAGCGATGCCCACCATCATTGCCGATCTGGGCGGCTTCTCGCAGTTTGGCTGGGTTTTCTCCATCTATCTGCTTACCCAGGCGGTGACCGTGCCGCTTTACGGGCGGCTGGCGGATATGTGGGGCCGGAAAACGCTATTTTTTGTTGGGGTTTCACTGTTCCTTATCGGTTCAGTGCTGTGCGGCTTTGCCCATAGCATGACATGGCTCATCCTGTTCCGCGCTTTTCAGGGATTGGGAGCGGGGGCCATCATGCCGCTGACCACCACCATCGTTGCGGACATCTACTCACCGCGCGAACGCGCCAGTGTGCAGGGCTGGCTCTCCAGTGTCTGGGGAGTGGCGGCGATACTCGGGCCGTTGAGTGGTGCCTGGCTGGTACAGCATTTCAGCTGGGCGGTGATTTTCTGGGTCAACGTGCCGATTGGGCTGCTCTCCATGCTGCTGCTGGCGCGTTTCCTTCCGGCGCATGAACAACAGCAAAGCGCTGCGCTGAACATCACGGGTTGCGCCTGGCTGATGCTGAGCGTCAGCGCGTTGCTGATCGCCTTGTTGCAGGCAGAAGTCCTCGGTTACTGGCTGCTGCTGTTTCTGGTGATGGCGCTGATCGCGGCGGTTTTCCTCAAGCGTCATGAGCAACGCGCGGCGGCACCGCTGTTTCCGCTGGCTATCTGGCGCAGCCGGTTAATCGTGGCGGGCAATGCGGGTAACCTGATTATCGGGGCTGCGATGATGGGGATCAGCGCTTTCCTGCCCACCTGGATTCAGGGCATTACCGGTGGCACGCCGTTACAGGCAGGCAGCGCGCTGGCGATGATGTCGATTGGCTGGCCGCTTGCCAGCACCCTGAGTGGACGACTGATGCTGATGACCTCTTACCGCATTACCGCGCAGTTGGGGGCGCTATTGTTAATAGCCGGTAGTGCGTTATTGCTGCTATTACGCGCCGATAGCAGCATTATGCAGGCTGGATTCACCGCTTTTGTGATCGGTACGGGCATGGGAATGACCAGCACCACCTTCCTGGTTTCTGTGCAAAACCATGCGCATTATGAAATTCGTGGCATTTGTACCGCGTCGATTATGTTCAGCCGGATGCTGGGTTCGGCGATTGGGACTGCGCTGATGGGGGCGGTGCTGAATTATAACCTGATGCTACGGCTGCCGCAGGCCAGCGATCCGATGCAAAAAATCATGTCGCATGAAAGCCGTCAGGCCTTGCCACACGGAACATTGCAGGAGTGGATAGCCCAGATTGCCAGTTCACTACATTGGGTGTTTGTGGTGGCGCTGCTCATTGCCAGCCTGACACTATGGATTGCGTGGCTGATGCCGCATCAGCGACCAGAGAATACGTAGCGGCGCGCGGTGCCAAAAACCTGCGCGAAAAAACGCGCCGCTACAGGGTATGTTTACTGTGAAGATGAATCCTGCGAGCTGCCCGCAGCATTGGGTTCGTTACTGTCAGCGTCGTGGTTCAGCTTTTTGTAGACAATTTTCTGGGTATCATTCTCGCAATGGCCCACAACCTGGCCACCGGCCTGGTCGGCCTGATCGTTCGCGACGATATCCAGGGTAAAATCTGACTCGGCTACGCCGTTACTGATGATTTTTTTGCTGATGTCTGCTTTTACGCTTTCACAGGAGGCCTGTGCCAGCATCGGCAATGCCAGCAGGGACAGCAATACAACGGCTACACGTTTATTCATCACACACTCCTTTGGTTTTTATTCCCTTGATGACTATAGCAGCATCAGCGGCTTATGGTGCGACCACGCGGCCGGTACGACGATCCAGGCAACGCAGGGTGTTGGGTTCCCAGTAGGCGTTGACGTTATAGCTTTTTTCACATGAGTCACGGGTATCAAACGCTTTGTCGGTTTTGTCGAACTCTTTCTCGACGCGGGTATTCACCTTGTCGCGCAGGTTGCGGGTGTCATTCCATTGTTCCTTGCTTTGGCGTGCTGCTTCATTGCTGGCAGCGCTGTTGCCGTTTTCAATGATCAGTTTATCGGTCTGCGCGGAAGCCAGGGGGGCAGCCAGCAGTACGCTGGAGGTCAGTGCCGCAGCCAGTAGTGCGGGAAACAGTTTTTTCATCATCTTTTCCTTCAGTTAACGCCAGCACAGCCGCGATGGTGGCTGTAACAACAATGGTCGCTAGTATATCATCGCTGCTTCTTTACTCACCAGCGGTGAGGCATTTGTTGAGACTTCTGAGAGACTTTTTATGCTGGTTAAAACCGCACTGTTGTTCTTTTTCACTGCTATCGCGGAAATTGTTGGCTGCTTTCTGCCGTGGCTGTGGCTGAAGAAGGGGGCGACGGCATGGCTGTTGCTACCGGCTGCGGCCAGCCTGATGCTATTTGTCTGGTTGCTGACGTTACACCCGGCGGCGAGTGGACGCGTCTATGCCGCCTACGGTGGTGTGTATGTGATGACGGCGCTGATCTGGCTGCAGCTGGTCGATGGGGTAAAACTTAGCCCGTGGGATTGGGCAGGCGGTCTGATTGCCTTAAGTGGCATGCTGATTATTGTGGCGGGCTGGGGCAGTGAAGCGTAGCGACGCGATAAATCGCGCCGCAACACGTTATTCTTTATGTACCTTCAGACCGGCCAGCGTTTGCGTGACTGGCATCATCTCCAGGGTATTGATGTTGACGTGTTTCGGCAACGTCGCGACCCAATACACCGCTTCGGTCACATCTTCGGCTGTCAGTGCGGTGGTGCCTTCATACACCTTATCCGCTTTACCGTCGTCGCCTTTAAAACGGACATTAGAAAACTCGGTGCCGCCGACCAGACCCGGTTCGATATCGGTTACGCGCAACGCGGTGCCATGTAAATCGGTACGTAGATTGAGGCTGAACTGACGCACGAAGGCTTTGGTCGCACCGTAAACGTTGCCACCGAGATATGGCCAACTACCGGCAATTGAGCCGATATTGATAATATGACCGACATTGCGTTCCACCATGGCTGGCAGCAATGCGCGCGTCATATACACCAAACCTTTATTGTTGGTGTCGATCATATTTTCCCAGTCTTCAATATTGGCCTTATGTGCTGGTTCCACGCCCAACGCCAGACCGGCATTGTTAACCAGCACATCAATATTGCGCCACTCGGCAGGCAGGGCGGCGATAGCCTCTTCGATGGCCGCGCGGTTACGCACGTCCAGCTGAACGGTATACAGATTGTCACCCAGCTCGTCTTTCAGCGCCTGCAGGCGCTCAGCGCGGCGTCCACTGGCGATCACTTTATGACCTGTAGCAATGAAGCGGCGGGTGATACTTTGACCAAAACCGGCGGTCGCACCGGTAACAAAAATAATCATCTCACTGTTCCTTAACAATTGTATGTCCAGACTAATCTATTCTGACAAAGAAAAACTGACGAGAGAACAAAGTCTGTAGTGGATCGCAAAATTGAGACAAAAACACGGATTACCGAAGCGGAACGTATGGAAAATTTTGGATAAGTCAGAGGGTTGGCTTAGAATCGCGCCGGGTGCTTGAGGCTTTCTGTCTTAAGCATTTGTCAAAGGCAGAAAGAGAAAAGCCCCAAGTGATTATAAATCAACTTGAGGCCCATCTTTATGCTTCAGCCACATAAAGGTAGCCTCTTACGCGCCGAAAGGCAAGGAGAAGCAACCATGAAGCAGCATAAGGCGATCATGATCGCCATTATCGTATTAGGGGCGGTAGTCGCCGCCTTGCTGGTATCGAGGAAAGACCTTTGTGAGATACGGATTCGAACCGGTCACATGGAGGTTGCTGCTGTCATGGATTACGAACCTAAGTAAGAGCAACCGGCGGGGAGTGATCCCCGCCAATCCTGATGGTTGCGGCTAGCCTCAATGCACCCAATCCTTTCTTCGAACTCAAGCCAGGTCTTCTGCCCATAAAAAGCATTGACCGAATTTGTCATGCACAATGATGGCGCAGGCCTGCACCACGATGACACACGTCATTCTCACGCCAATCGCACCAAATCTGGCAGTTGTTAAATCGCAACCGATTGCTAACCCAGGCAACCGGTTGCGCATTCGGTTGCCTGCTCAGCATGACTAAAAACAAATGGGTTGAACATAAGCCATTGAATATAAATAAATAAATGATATTTCCGCGTTGGCATGTTGTTTGCAATCTGCATAAAAGGCCGTCACCTGCCATAACAAAGAGAAAGCCGGGTGCTTTCTCAACTAAGGAACATTTTATGCCTTTTGCATCCGAAATCACGCTGCGGGCCAGCTTTTTTGATTTTACCGGCCTGGCTACCCAGCCTGACACCATTGCCGATCAGGCGCGCTACCTCGAAGATGGGGTACTGGCCGTGCGCGACGGGAAAGTCGTCAGCCTGGAAAGCTGGGAAACGGCTCAGAAACACATTGATCCCACCAGCCTGGTCGACCTGCGTGGCAAACTGATCGTGCCGGGCTTTATCGATACTCACATCCATTATCCGCAGACCGAAATGATCGGCGCGTTTGGTGAGCAACTGCTGGAATGGCTGAATCAATATACTTTCCCGGTAGAAAGCCAGTATCACTGCCCCGATCACGCTGCGCAGATGTCGGCATTTTTTCTGCATCAGCTGTTGGCCAATGGCACCACCACCGCGCTGGTGTTCGGTACCGTGCATCCGCAATCAGTCGATGCGTTGTTCAGTGCTGCGGAGCAACTCAATATGCGCCTGATCGCCGGAAAGGTGATGATGGACCGCAATGCACCGGCTTATCTGACGGAAACGCCGCAAGCCAGCTATCTGCAAACCCGTGAGCTGATTCAGCGCTGGCACAATCGGGGACGATTAAGCTACGCGCTGACGCCACGTTTTGCCCCCACATCGTCGCCCCAGTTGCTGGAAAAGGTGAGTCAGCTGCGCGCGGAATTTCCCGATACCTGGCTGCATACCCACCTGAGCGAAAATCCTCAGGAAATCGCCTGGGTGAAAGAACTGTTCCCGGAGCACGACGGTTATCTTGATGTTTACCATCAGCACCAGCTCACCGGGAAACGCAGCGTCTTTGCCCACTGTTTGCATCTGGAAGACCATGAATGGCAGTGCCTGCACGACACCGATTCGTCGATAGCCTTTTGTCCAACCTCCAACCTGTTTCTCGGCAGCGGTTTATTTAACATCAAACGCTGCTGGCAGCAGGGGGTGCGCATGGGCATCGGCACCGATGTCGGTGCGGGGACCACCTTCAATCTGCTCCAGACGCTGGGCGAAGCTTATAAAGTCGGCCAGCTGCAACGCTACAAACTCAGCGCCTGTGAAGCCTTCTACCACGCAACACTGGGTGGTGCGCATGCGCTCGATCTTGATCATGCCATTGGCAACTTCAATCCCGGAAAAGAGGCCGATTTCGTGGTACTCGACCCGGCCGTATCGGCATTGCAGCAGCTGCGCTATGCCAACAGCAAAGATATCTGGGAGAAATTGTTTGTGCTGATGACGCTGGGTGACGATCGCAACATCGCCCAGACCTGGGTGAATGGTCAACCCGTCTGGCAACGTGAAAGCGGGGTAAAGGCTGCATGATTCAGTTTCTGCTTAATAATCGACTGGTGACCGAGCGCGACCTCGATCCGAATCTCACCGTGCTGAATTACCTGCGTAATCACCAGCAACGACGCGGCACCAAAGAGGGCTGCGCCTCAGGTGATTGCGGTGCCTGTACCGTGACGCTGGGAAAAGTGGTGGATGGCCATATGCACTATGAAACGGTGAACAGCTGCCTGACGCTGGTCAGCAGTTTGCAAGGCAAGCAGTTGATCACCGTGGAGGACTTGCGCCAGGGGAGCGATCTGCATCCGGTACAGCAGGCGATGGTTGATTGCCACGGTTCACAGTGCGGCTACTGCACGCCGGGTTTTGTGATGTCGTTATTTACCTTGCAGAAAAACAGTGACGGCTGGGACAGGCATCAGGCGGAGCAGGCACTGGCGGGGAATCTGTGTCGTTGCACCGGCTACCGGCCGATTATGGATGCGGCGCAGCAGGCCTGTGAGCACCCGGTGTGCGATAACTTCAGCCAAAGCGAAACCCACCTGGTGCAGCGCTTACAGGCGCTGACCAACAATGAAGTCCAGGTGCTGGAGGCCAATGGCAGCCGCTGTTTTGTCCCGAAAACGGTGGCACAGCTGGCGGCGTTGTATCAGCAGCATCCGCAAGCGCGTCTGCTGGCGGGAGGCACCGACCTCAGCCTGCAAATCACCCAGCAGTATCAGCGTCTTCCGCTGTTGATCGCGCTGGAGCAGGTGGCGGAACTGAAAACCTGTCTGGAAGATGATGAAAACTGGCGTCTGGGCGCAGGGGCATCGCTGCATCATTGCTATCAGTTTCTGGCAACGCGTATTCCGGCGTTCAGTGCCATGCTGGAGCGGTTCGCTTCACTGCAAATCCGCAATCAGGGCACGCTGGGCGGCAATATCGGCAATGCCTCACCGATTGGCGACGCTGCACCGATGCTGCTGGCGCTCAGCGCCCGGCTGGAATTACAGCAGGGGGAGCACTGTCGTGAAGTGGCGCTTGACCAGTTTTTCACTGGCTATCGCCAGACGGTGTTACAACCGGGGGAGTTTATCCGCAACATCATTATTCCGCGCGTGACGGTGTCACCTGATTTTGTCGCCTGGAAAGTTTCAAAACGCCTGGATGACGATATTTCTGCCATCTTTGCCGCGATCAATATGCAGCTGGAGAATGGCACGGTGCAGCGCGTCCGTATTGCCTTTGGCGGTATGGCGGCCACACCCAAACGTGCGTTGCAAGCCGAGGCCGTGCTAACCGGCGCCCCCTTTAATCTGACCACCATCGAAAGCGCCTGTGCCGCGCTGAGCCATGATTTCCAGCCACTGAGCGACTTCCGCGCCAGCGCGGCTTATCGTTTACAGGTGGCACGTAATCTGTTGCGTCGCTACTACGCGCAGGCCAGCGGTGAACTGACCATTGCGGAGGTAACGCGCTATGTCTCATAACCGCCCGGAACTGAATGAAACGTTATTAAAATCGCAGTTTGACGCCGGTATCCAGACGGGTGTCGGGCGCAGCCGTAAGCATGAAAGTGCCGATAAACACGTCTCCGGCGAAGCGATCTATATCGATGACAAACCGGAGCTGCCGGGTTTGTTACACCTTTGCCCGTTACTGAGTCCACATGCCCATGCACGTATCACCCGACTCGATGTGCAGCCCTGCTATGCGGTGCCGGGTGTGGTCAGCGTCCTGACATGGCGTGATGTGCCGGCTATCAACGATGTCGGCCCGCTGGAGCCCGGCGATCCGCTGCTGGCACAGGATAAAGTCGACTATCTTGGGCAGGTGGTGATCGCCGTTGCCGCCGAATCCCCGGAAGCGGCACGCGCCGGGGTCGCTGCGGCCATCGTCGAATATGAACCGTTACCGGCGATCCTCGATGTGTGCGAGGCGCTGGAGCAGGGATATTTTGTCCAGCAGCCCCACATCCATCAGCGTGGCGATGCGGATGCTGCCCTGGCGCGCGCGCCACACCGCATTCAGGGCAGCTTTCATATCGGTGGTCAGGAACATTTTTACCTCGAAACCCAGACGGCGCTGGTGATCCCCGGCGAGGACGCCAATTTGCAGGTGTTTTCCTCCACGCAAAACCCCACCGAAGTGCAGAAGCTGGTGGCAGAAGTGATGGGCATCAGCATGAACAATGTCACCATCGATATGCGCCGCATGGGCGGGGGTTTTGGTGGTAAAGAAACCCAGGCAGCAGGGGTGGCCTGCCTGTGTGCGATCGCCGCGAGCCAGACCCGGCGGCCAGCGAAAATGCGTCTCGCTCGCCGTGATGACATGCGTATCACTGGCAAGCGTCATCCATTTTATGTGCGTTACGACGTCGGCTTCGATGATGTGGGGCGTTTTTGTGGGGTGAGGATCGATCTGGCAGGAAATTGTGGATATTCGCTCGATCTTAGTGGATCGATAGTCGATCGAGCCATGTTCCATGCCGATAATGCTTATTACCTCGGCGATGCGCTGATCACGGGTTACCGTTGCCGCACCAATATCGCGTCAAATACCGCCTATCGTGGCTTTGGTGGTCCGCAGGGCATGGTGGCGATTGAGCAGATCATGGACCACATTGCGCGTGAGTTGCAGCTGGACCCGCTGGAGCTACGCAAACGTAACTACTACGGTAAGCAGGACCGCAACGTCACCCATTATCATCAGCAGGTGGAAGATAATCTGCTGGATGAGATCACCGCGCAGCTGGAAAGCAGTAGCGACTACGCTGTGCGGCGCAGCGAAATTCAGGCGTTCAATGCGGCCAATCGTGTCATGAAGCGCGGTCTGGCGCTGACGCCAGTGAAATTCGGCATCTCATTCACTTCAAGCTTCCTCAATCAGGCCGGTGCGCTGATTTTGATTTACACCGACGGCACGGTGCAGCTGAACCACGGTGGCACCGAAATGGGCCAGGGGCTGAACACCAAAGTGGCGCAGATCGTCGCAGAAGTGCTGCAAATCGACATCAGCCAAATCCAGATCACGGCCACCGATACCGGCAAAGTGCCCAACACCTCGCCAACCGCTGCTTCCAGTGGGGCCGATCTTAACGGCAAAGCCGCCCAGGATGCGGCGCAAACGCTGCGCGATCGCCTGACGGAGATGCTGTGCAAACTACACCAGTGCGGGCCGGAGCAGGTGAACTTCAGCAACGGCATCGTCCGGGTCGGGGAGCAACATTTTACCTTCGCCCAGGTCTGCCAGCAGGCCTGGCTGAATCAGGTTCCGCTTTCTGCCACCGGATACTATCGCGTACCGGGTATTCATTACGACCGCAACGCCGGGCGCGGCACGCCGTTTTACTACTTCGCCTATGGCGCGGCCTGCTGCGAAGTGCTGGTGGATACCTTCACCGGCGAATACCGCCTGCTGCGCGCCGATATCCTGCATGACGTGGGAGCCTCCCTGAATCCGGCTATTGATATCGGCCAGGTAGAAGGGGGTTTTGTACAGGGCATGGGCTGGCTGACCTGTGAGGAACTGGTATGGAACGATCAGGGCAAACTGCTGACTGATGGCCCGGCCAGCTACAAAATCCCGGCTATCAGCGATGTCCCGGCGGATCTGCGCGTCACCCTGGTGGAGAATCGCAAAAATCCGCAGCAGACGGTGTTCCACTCTAAAGCTGTCGGTGAACCGCCGTTTATGCTGGGGATTGCCGTATGGTGCGCGTTGCAGGATGCCGTCGCCAGCGTAGCGGATTATCGTCAGCATCCACTGCTGGATGCGCCTGCCACACCGGAACGGGTATTCTGGGGCGTACAGCGCCTCTCGGGAGCGGATGATGATCTACCACGACTGGATTAGCGTACTGCATGGCCTGCGGGAAAAACGGGAGAGTTGTGTCCTGGTGACCGTGCTCAGCGAGCGCGGTTCGGTGCCGCGTGACAGCGGCAGCAAAATGGTGGTCACTGCCAGCAACAGTTTTCTCACCATTGGCGGCGGTCATCTGGAATATCAATGTATCGCGCAGGCGCGGGAGATGCTGCAACAGCAGCGCTGTACACCGCATAGCGAGGAATTTGCCCTTGGTGCGCGTCTGGGGCAGTGCTGTGGCGGTATGGCGACGATTTTGTTTGAACCGCTGATGCAGCAGCAGCCGGAAATTCAGGTCTATGGTGCCGGGCATGTGGGTCAGGCGCTGGTGCAGCTACTGGCGACGTTACCCTGTCACATTACCTGGATTGATAGCCGTGCGGCGCAGTTCCGCACGGTGCCGGAGGGTATCAGGGTGCGACAGCTGGAAGAGCCAGTGGATGGTGTGGCCGAAGCGCGACCAGGCAGCTACTTCGTGGTGATGACCCATCATCATCCGCTCGATCTGGCGTTAAGCGAAGCCATTCTGCGTCGGGGAGATTTCTGTTATGCCGGGGTGATTGGCTCGGAAACCAAAGCGCAGCGTTTTCGCTATCGGCTGGAAGGAAAAGGGATCGCGCCGGATACGCTGGCACGCCTGCGTTGCCCGATCGGTTTGCCGGATGTGAAGGGCAAGCTACCGGCAGAAATTGCCGTGGCGGTGGCGGGCGAGATCATCAGCGTTTATCAGCGTCAGACGATGAGTTGTTGAGACGCCGCGAAACTGCCAGGATAGAGACATCCCGCCGGAGCCTGCTCCGGCGTTGCTGATGATCAGGAGCGATAATGAATTCAAGAACGAATCCTTTTTTCACTGCCAGCACCTTGCCGTATCAAACCCCACCGTTTGACCTTATTCAGGAAGAAGACTTTCTCCCGGCGCTGGAAGCCGGTATGGAAGAAAAACGCCAGCAGGTCGCGGCAATCGCCAGTAACCCGGAGCCAGCCACCTTTGAAAACACCTATGTCGCTCTGGAGCGCAGCGGGCAACTGCTGAGCCGGGTCAATCTGGTGTTTGGTGCCATGACCTCAGCCAACACCAGCGAACGCCTCCAGGAAGTGGATGAGTTAGTTACCCCCAAACTGACGGCACTGAACGACGAAATTACCCTCAACAGCCAGCTGTTCGCCCGTCTCGATAGCGTCTATCAGCATCGCGGCACCCAATGCCCGGATGCTGAAGCGATGCGCCTGGTGGAAGTGGTCTGGCAACATTTTCAGCTGGCGGGTGCCAGCCTGAATGACGCTGATAAGGACCAGCTGCGCGCCTGTAATCAGGAGCTGGCCACCCTCGGCACAAAGTTTGGTAATCGGCTGCTGGCCGCCACCAAAGCGGGTGCGTATACCGTCAGCAACCCGGCGGCACTGGCCGGACTCAGCGATGAGGAACTGGCCCATGCCAAAGCGGCAGCCGTTGCACGCGGTCTGTCGGGTGAATGGTTGATTCCGTTGCAAAACACCACCCAGCAACCGGTGCTGCAAGCGTTAAGCGTGCGGGCCACGCGCGAAGTGTTGTTCCAGCGATCGCTGACGCGCTGTGAGCTGGGCGACGAGAACGACACCCGCGCGCTGGTATTGCGCATGGCGCAGCTGCGCGCGCAACGGGCCAGCCTGCTCGGTTTCAAAACCTATGCCGAGTGGGGTTTGCAGGACCAGATGGCAAAAACGCCGGAAGCGGCGTTGAGTTTTATGCGTAATATCGTGCCTGCCGCCCGTGGACGTGCCGAGCGGGAAGCGGCAGAGATTCAGCAGGCCATTGAACGGGAGCACCACAGTTTCCCGCTACGCGCCTGGGACTGGAGCTTCTACGCTGAGCAGGTGCGTAAAGAAAAATATGCGCTGGATGAAAGCCAGATCCGCCCGTACTTCGCGCTGGAAAATGTGCTGGAGAAAGGGGTGTTCTGGTCCGCCAGCCAGTTGTTCGGTATTCGCTTTAGCGAGCGCCATGATTTACCGGTTTATCATCCCGATGTGCGTGTCTATGAGATTTTCGATGCGGACGATACGCCGCTGGCGTTGTTCTACACCGATTTCTTTAAACGCGATAACAAAAGTGGCGGTGCATGGATGAGCAACTTTGTCGATCAATCGACGCTGCTCGGCACCAAACCCGTGATTTACAACGTCTGTAATTACACCAAACCGGCGGCGGGTCAGCCTGCGTTACTGAGCTGGGATGAAGTTATCACCCTGTTCCATGAATTTGGTCATGCGCTGCACGGCCTGTTTGCCTCGCAGCGTTATGTCACCCTGTCGGGCACCGCGACGCCGCGTGATTTTGTCGAATTCCCGTCGCAGATCAACGAACACTGGGCCAGTAACCCGCAGGTGTTCGCCAATTACGCCTGCCATTATCAGAGTGGCGAGCCAATGCCTGCTGAGCTGCGCGAGAAAATGGTGCGCGCGGCGAAATTCAACAAAGGTTATGACATGACGGAGCTGCTGGCAGCGGCATTGCTCGATATGCAATGGCACTCGCTGACCACCCACGATAACCCGGAAGATGTCAGCCATTTTGAATTGCAGGCACTGGCGGCCGAGAATATCGCCCTGGCAACGGTGCCGCCGCGCTACCGTTCCAGTTATTTCCGTCACATCTGGGGTGGCGGCTATGCCGCCGGTTACTACGCCTATATCTGGACGCAGATGCTGGCCGATGATGGTTATCAGGCGTTTGAGGAGCGGGGCGGCTTAACGCGGGAAAATGGTCAGCACTTCCGCGAACAGATTCTGTCGCGCGGTAACAGCACCGATTTGCAATATCTGTGGCTGGCCTGGCGCGGCAAAGCGCCAGAAATCGGCCCGATGCTGGAGAATCGCGGGCTGTCGTCGTAGCAGCGCGATTCATCGCTCAATGTGATGCACCGACCGTAGCGGCGCGATTTATCGCGCAAAAAAGCCAGTCGGTGCATGTTCATACTTACCCCAGCGGGCCACCTTCGATGGTGTCACACATACCGGCCAGCACGCGCTCGCCGGTTTCATTTTTCAGATCCTGATACCAGGCCGCAGTGATTGCCGGGTCTTTTGCGTGCGTCACATCACAACGCTTACGCGCCTTCAGCACTAAATCTTTGGTGCGTTCCACGCGGCGTGCCTGATAACGCAGCAAAGCATCTTCAATGCCCAGCGAATGAGCCGCCAGTGTCTGTGCCAGCACAACTGCATCTTCCATCGCTGCGCATCCCCCCTGGCCAATATCCGGTGTGGTGCTGTGTGCCGCATCGCCCAGCAGCGCCACCCGGCCTTTTACAAACTGGCTGAAGGGTTCGATATCGTGGATCTCGACACGGTTGGTGGTGTCCGGGTTGATGGTGTCGATCAGACGCTGCACCGGCTCGGCCCAGCCAGCAAAGTAACCTTTCAGATCGCTTTTCAGCGTACTGCGATCTTCCGCTAATCCCTTTGGCAGCGGGACATCAAAGAAGAAGTAGAAACGATTGCCGCTGACGGGCATCAGCGACACGCGTTTGCCTTCACCGACAAACGTCGTCCACTGGTTCGCCGGGGCGATGCTTTCATCGATGGTCACCAGGCCATTCCAGTTAACGTAACCGGCATAGCGGCGTTCCACGCTTTCGCCCAGCACATAATGGCGGATAACGGAGTGGGTGCCGTCAGCAGCAATCAGAAAATCGGCGCTTTGCTGGCTGCCATCGTCAAACCAGGCCGTGACGCCTGATGCCGTTTGCTCCACCTGAGTTACGCGCTTACCAAAGCTGATGCGTGAGCGGCCATAGGTATCAATCAGCATTGCCTGAAGTTCGGCACGGGCGACCGGATAGGGATATTCACCCACCTGCTGCACCAGCGGCGACATGCTAAAACGGGTCAGCGTGCTGCCGCTGTGGGCATCGTTATATGCCATAAACGCCATGTTGCCACCCAGCGCACGCAGGGATTCTTTCATGCCGAGGGCATTGAGGCACTTAACGCCATTTGGCCAGATAGAAATGGCGGCACCGACCGGTTTCATCTCTTTCACCGCTTCGAACACCGTCGTGCTAAAACCTTCTTTCTCCAGCGCAATCGCCGCGCTCATTCCGCCGATGCCGGCACCAATCACAATCGCTTTCATAACCGTCTCCTTTGCAATACCAATGAGGCTTGCAACTTTTGTACCAACGAAGGAATGTGAAAAGCGAAGGGGGTAATGGGTTGATATTTATTGATTTAAATCAATTTATACCAGACCGCATTGCATGAAGTGCACAATACTGGTTCATTGCTATGCATCAAAATAGTGCAATGGCGTAAGGTGAGTGAATCAATGGTTTCATCACGCACCTGCTGTGGCGGCGCGATTTATCGCGCTTTTTTTCCGGCTCCGAACACAAAATTGCGCGATAAATCGCGCCGCTACGGGTCGATGCCATTTGGCGTATGCCATACTGATTCAGACTAACCACACGAGGGTAAGGCGATGAAGTGGACCATCCTGTTGCTGCTGCTGACCAGCCTCGGCGTCGCAGCACAAACCAACTGGCAGCCGCAGCAAAAAACGCCGCTACCGCAACTGACACCCGCTGCGGCGAAATGCGATGTCTCCGCCTGCCAGCAGAACTGTTATATCCAGCAATCTCAATGCAACAACAATAAAGACAGCGCCTGTGGTTCGCTGGCACAAATTTGCGTACAAAACTGTGCCAGCCAGTGCCGCTAAATGAAATAAAACTGTCACATCTGGGTGCTAGCGTGTTTCCCCGGCAAGGTAATGTTCTGATAACAGGGGAAAATAATGAAAACCCGCTACACACTGATGGCCACCGTTTTGCTGCTGGCGCAGCAGGCGCATGCGATCTCACTGCCGGACGCCGCCGCGCTCGCCAGCCAGACTTCAACCGGTTCTGCTCACGCAGGGTATAACGATCTTGAACAACAGATGTTGCAGGCCGAACGTGCCGCGTTACAGGGTAACCACCCAACGCTGACGCGTGACCTGCTGGAAAAAGCCAAACAGTCACCCACTCAGGCCGACTACGCATGGCTGAAAAGTAAGGGATATGATTTCCAGACCAAAGCCAATCAGCAGGCCGGTATCGCGCTGCTGTCGGGTTTTAGCGCACTGCCAGCCAGCGTGCTGGACGCCAACCGCGCCACCGTCACCAATATCAACCTGAATGCGACCCAGGGCACGCGTCATCAGGCGCTTGCCGATGCTGAAGGCATTAACCATCTCTATTTCCTCGCCGATGCAATGGGTCCGCGTCTGGGCAAAGCGTTTCTGACGGCCTATGACAAGGGTGAACTGGGCAAAGCGGCAGCCTTGATTAAAGCCAGCGAAGTCAGCACGGGCGCAGCGAAAAAGCATTTCAACTATCCGCGCCCGTTCCTGCATGAAGGCAACACCATCCATCTGGTGCCGGACGATACGGTGGTGAAGGATAATAAACCTTACACCGCCGATGGCGGCTCTTTCCCCAGCGGCCATACCAACACCGGTTACACCGATGCCTTACTGATGGCTGAAATGGTGCCGGAGCGCTTTGAAGCGCTGGTTACCCGTGGTGCCCGTTATGGTTATTCACGCCTGGTGCTGGGTGTGCATTATCCGCTGGATGTGATGGGTTCACGGATGGTGGCCGAACGTAATGTGGCCAATTACCTGAACGACACCCGTTACCAGGCGCTGTTCAGTGAAGCACGCGATCAGCTGCGTGCAGCGCTGGAGAAAGAGTGTGGCACCTCACTGGCGGAGTGCGCACGCAGTAACGGTCAGGACGATCCCTATCTTTCACCACAGATGAAGCAGTTCTATCGTTTCACCATGAGCTACAACCTGCCGAAGGCCGCAGGTAAAAATGTTGCGGTGACCGTACCGGCGGGCGCTGAAGTCTTGCTGAAAGCGGCGTTGCCGCAGCTGTCTGATGCGCAACGTCGTGCGCTGATGGTGAAATCGGCACTGCCAGCGGGTTATCCGTTATCAGGTAGCACTCCGGAACAATCTTTCTGGCAACGCCTGGATTTGACCGCCGCTTACGCGCTGGCGAAGTAAACATAGCGCGATGAATCGCGCCGCTACCACAGGGCGCGATAAATTAATCGACGATAAATAGTTTTGCGCCGGTTTCCGTTGAGGAGCGGTGCGCTTCGGCATTATCGGCCACCTGATAGCTGACGCCAGGTGTCAGGGTAAAGCAGCAGCCATCCTCCAGTTCAGTCAGCATCTCACCTTCCAGACAGAGCAAAATATGCCCCTTCAGGCACCAGTGATCGGCAAGATAGCCCGGCGAATACTCCACCATCCGCACGCGAATATCGTTAAAACGTTGCGTGCGCCACAGCGCAAAGCCGCGCTCGCCGTGATGCGTTTCCGGCTCGATTTTATCCCACTGGGTAATGCCAAACGGTAACTGGGTGATTTGCATGATGTTTATCCTGGTGAAGGGGAGATAATTGTTATACCCGCATTCACCCGTTCTGCAAACCCTTAACCTTGCTGATAAATTTCCATTGCATCCGGGCCGCTGGCTCCCTGATGAATAATCGCCATCAGCGCTTTGACCACCCGTGACGGGTTATCGTGCTGATAAACGTTACGGCCATACACCATGCCGCTGGCACCTTGCGCCATTAACGCCGCGCTTTTTTGCAATACGGCACCCAGCTCGCCTTTACCACCGCCGCGTACCAGCGTTGGACAACGTGCCGCTTCCACCACACGATGGAAATCTTCTACGTTCTCCGTCGGGTCGGCTTTGACGATATCGGCACCCAGCTCACGCGCCAGTCGTACCAGCGGTACGATTTTTTCTACGTCACCGATCGAGCCGTAAGCGGCACCTTGTCCCGCAGGGGCCATCACCAGCGGTTCAATCATCAGCGGCATCGCGTAGCGATCGCAGGCCTGACGCAGACGGCCAATATTCTCAACGCACATACGGAAGATGCCCGGTTCATCAGGGATCAGGTACAAATTAACCACCACTGCGGCGGCATCCATCTGCAATGCGGCGAGAATCGGTTCTTCCGGATTGTGCAACACTGCCCACATTTCGCGATGACGGGCAGCGTTATAGGCATTACCGACGTCGGTACGCATCACCAGCGCCGGTTTACGTCCCACTTCGCGTTGCAACAAATCGGCCTGGCCGTAGTTGACCTGAATGGCATCCGGCTGGGCAGCAATCAGGTTGCGCATCACGCCGGCGATATTTTCCAGGCCAATGAGAAAATCGGGTTCATTCGCAATGCCGTGATCGATAGCCACATCGAGACATTTGCCGTGCTGAAACAGGCGATTCATGCGGACTTTATGGGTGACGAACATGACGTGTTTCCTCCTGAAAAACCGCGAGATAAGGACATCATTGTAATTCCCGCTTGGTCGGAGCAGCCAGCCGTTATGTTACAGATGTGAAGTTGTTCACTTAATTAGGGAAAGCTCTATAGTGGATGGCTGACATTCAACTGAAAACGAAATGAAAGGAATCTTAATGCGTTTAATAGCAAGCATTACCCTCCTGGCGGCGCTGATCAGTGGCAACGTGCAGGCGCAGACACCCGACATCGACCCGATCGTAAAACCGCTGATGCAGCAATATCAGGTGCCCGGCATGGCCGTGGCGATTTTTTATCGCGGTAAAACCACGTTTTATAACTACGGCGTGGCGTCGAAAACCACCCAACAGCCGATCACCAATGAAACGCTGTTTGAAATTGGCTCGCTGAGTAAAACCTTCACCGCGACGCTGGCGAGCTATGCAGCCGTCCAGCACAAGTTACAGTTCAGCGACACCGCCAGCCACTGGCTGCCAGAACTGAAGGGCAGTGCCTTTGATCGCGTCACATTGCTGAACCTTGCGACTCATACCAGCGGCACACCGCTGTTTGTGCCGGATGCAGTGACGAATCAGCAGCAGCTGATGGCATGGTACAAAAACTGGCAACCCTCTGCGCCACCTGGCACACAGCGGGTTTATTCCAACCTCGGTATCGGGATGCTGGGTATGGTCGCCGCCAAAAGCTTGCATCAGCCATTCCGCCAGGCAATGGAACAACAGCTGCTGCCCGCCATGGGGATGCATCACAGCTGGGTGCAGGTGCCACCGACGGAGATGAAAAACTATGCGCAGGGCTACAACAAACAGGATCAGCCGGTACGTGTCACACCGGGTCCGCTGGATGCGGAAGCCTATGGTCTGAAATCCACCAGTGCCGATTTGATCCGCTGGCTGGCAATTCAGATCAATAACGTGCAGATTGATCCCGAATGGCGACAGGCGATCGCCAGCACCCATCAGGGGCAATATCACACCGAGGCGTTCACCCAGGCGATGATGTGGGAATATTATTCCCTGCCGGTAACACAGAATACGCTGGTGGCGGGGAATAGCGGGCAACGGATTATGCAGGGCATGGCAGCGACGCCGATTCGTCCGCTACAGCCTGCGCCACAACAGGCGTGGTACAACAAAACCGGCTCCACCAATGGTTTCTCCACCTACGCGGTATTTATCCCGTCAGAGCACATTGCCGTGATTATGCTGGCGAATAAATGGTTCCCGAATGATGACCGGGTCGTGGCGGTGAATAAGATGATCAATATGATAAAAGGCAGGGATTAACGATGCAGATACGCGCGTTGCAGACCAGTGATTACCGCTCATGGCTGAAGTTATGGAAGGGCTATCAACGTTTTTATAAGGCCGATATCAGCGACGTCGCCACTGAGCTGGCCTGGCGCCGCTTTCGGGTTGAGACTGAAACATTGAACTGTCTGGTAGCAGAAGAGGATGGGAAACTGATTGGTCTGGCGCATTATTTGACCCATCGTTCCACCTGGACATCAGGGGATTATTGTTACCTGCAGGATCTGTTTGTCAGTGAGGAGGCTCGGGGTAAAGGGGCAGGTAAGGCGCTGATCCTCGCGGTTTTACAGCAGGCGGAAGCGGCGGGTTGCTCGCGTGTTTACTGGACCACCCAGGAATCCAATGCTACCGCACGCAAGTTGTATGACCAAATAGCCAGTAAAACTGAGTTTATTCAGTATCGGAAATTAATCGGCAAACAAATATGACCCCGTCAGTAAGGATGAAAATAAAAAATCAGGCGCACAATTTCAGACTGACAGCCCGCCAGGGCTGCGCTAACGTATTGCTGCTGATTATTTTTTAATATTGGAGTGGAATATGACGGTTCCTGTTGTAGCAATATTTACGATTAAACCAGGCAGTGAAGATCAGGCTGAGAAACTATTTCGTGGCGTGATTGAAGAAACATTAAAAGAGCCGGGTTGTATGACTTACCAGCTTAACCGCGATAGCCAGAATCCACGTCGCTTTATCTGGACGGAAGAGTGGCAAAGCCAGGCGCTGCTGGAACAACATCTTAATGCGCCGCATATTGTGAAATTGTTTGGCGAACTGCCGCCGCTGGTCGAACATTCTGAAGTGATCGCCTTAAATAAACTGGCGGGTGGTGCAGCCTGATAGCTGCCTATAACGGCGCGATACATCGCGCCGTTACCCATTGAACCTGCGGAGAGCAAGGATGTTTAGCATCAAAACCACCCCGGCGCATAACGTCGAATTACAAACCCTGGTCGCGGAACTTGATGCTTTCCAGAGCGTGCTTTATCCACCAGAAAGTAATCACTGCCTGGATCTTGCCACGGTCGAGGATGGCTCACTGCTTTGCGTGATGGTCACCGATGCCGCTGATCATCCGGTGGGATGTGGGGCGATTTTGTTACAGGGTAACGGCAGCGCAGAATTAAAACGCATCTATGTCCGCCCGGCGTGGCGCGGTCACCAGCTGGGTGAGGCGATTGTGCAGCATCTTGAGACCCTCGCCGCACAACAGGGCTGTGAGGTTACCCGGCTGGAAACCGGCAATCAGCAGCTGGCGGCCATCCGGCTTTACGAGAAAATGGGCTATCGCCAGTGTGCGGCTTTCCCGCCATATTTACCCGATCCGCTCAGCGTCTTTATGATGAAACCACTGATGTAATGCGCCCGGTCGCCCTTAAGGGCGGCCAAAATAAAAATCAATTATCCATTCGTATACCTATCCGTTTGTATAACTTTCTTTTACCTCCACGCTGATTGATATTGTGATTCAATATCTGCAAGGCAGGGTGTTATATGAACGCGATGACGGCGGAGAATACATTTCTGCCCACCTCTTATCCGGTGCATGAAAAAATTATTTATTCGGTGGTGGATGACATCATCCACTGGATTGAAGACCATTTGTATGACGAAAATATTCGTGTCAGCACCGTCACCGGGAAAAGTGGCTATGGGCACTGGCATTTTCAGCGGATCTTCCGCGAGGTGACCGGCTATAACCTCGGCGAATATATACGTCTGCGCCGAGTCATCAGATCAACATTTTCTATTATTCACAGCCAGAAAACCTTGCTGGAAATTGCTATCGAAAATGGTTTCACCAGCCAGCAAACCTTCACCCGTATTTTTAAAAAATATATTCATGCCACCCCGGGTGAGATCAGGGGACAGTATGCCAATGACAAAAGCGCATTCTTTCACCTGACGGCAGAACTGTTAAAAAATAAATAAGCAAAAAACCATGGCGTTTTTTAACGCAACATTTGAAAAGGAAAAGAGAATGAAATTGAAGATGGTGATGGGTGCTTTATTACTGGCGAGTCAGGTGAGTGCAGCTTTTGCCGCGACCGAAGAAAATGTTCCCGCGCCGACTGCGGGCGTCGCGGCCTTTCTTAAGGTGCTGAACAGCAGCGGCGGCAAGCCGATTGAGCAACTGTCACCGGCAGCGGCTCGCCAGGTTCTGATTGGTGCGCAGAAGGGTGTCAAACTGCCTGCTGCTCAGGTGAGTGAAAAAGTCATTCAGGTACTGGGTCAGCCACTGACGCTCACCATTGTGAAACCTGAGCAGGCGCAGGGCGTACTGCCGGTATTTATGTTTTTCCACGGTGGTGGCTGGGTGCTGGGCGATTATCAGACGCATGAACGCCTGGTGCGCGACCTGGTGAATGCATCTGGTGCGGCAGCGGTGTTTGTCAATTACACCCCATCGCCGGAAGCCCATTTCCCGGTCGCCATTACTCAGGCTTATGAAGCCACCAAATGGGTGGCACAGCACGGCGCAGAGATCGGTGTGGATGGCAGCCGCCTGGCACTGGTTGGTAACAGCGTGGGGGGCAATATGGTGGCGGCGGTGGCGTTACAGGCCAAACAATTCCACACTCCGGCGATCCGCTATGACGTCATGTTGTGGCCGGTCACCAACGCCAGCTTTGATGATGCCTCTTACCAGCAGTTCGCGGAGGGGCATTTCCTGACCAAAAACATGATGAAATGGTTCTGGGATAGCTATGCGCCCGCTGAAAAAGATCGCAACAATATTCTGGCATCCCCGTTACGCGCCACCACTGAACAGTTACGCGGCCTGCCGCCGACGCTGATTCAAACCGCAGAACTGGATGTGCTGCGTGATGAAGGTGAAGCGTTCGGACGTAAGCTGGACGCGGCGGGTGTCCCTGTGACCGTCACCCGTTACAACGGCATGATCCATGACTATGGCTTACTGAATGCCCTGAGCCAGGAGCCAACGGTACGCACCGCGCTGCAACAGGCGGGTGCAGAAATAAAACTGCATCTCAATTAAGCCGCAAACGCCAGCATCAATGCTGGCGTTTTTCTTTGCGTGAATTTTGCGCACAGAATGCGTGGGGAAGATGGCAGCAGTTGAGTTAATTTAATTGTCATCTTTCCCGGTTGTTATTGAATTCCTCTTCACCCATGGCAAGGACTTCTATCATGAAAAAAATCGGTATTAACGGCTTTGGTCGCATTGGTCGCCTGGTTCTGCGTCGTATTCTTGAGCAAAAAGAAGCGGTTGAAATTGTCGCCATCAACGATCTCACCTCACCAGAGATGCTGGCTTATCTGCTGAAGTACGATTCCAACTACGGGGCATTCCCGGTATCGGTCAGTGCCGAAGGAAACAACCTGGTGGTTGATGGGAAAAATATTCAGGTATTTGCTGAGAAAGACGCGAAAAATATCCCCTGGGGCCAGCTCGGTGTGGATGTGGTGATTGAATGTACCGGCTTCTATACCTCAGCAGACAAAGCGCAGGCCCATATTGATGCTGGCGCGAAAAAGGTGCTGATTTCTGCCCCGGCTGGGGACATGAAAACCATCGTATTTAACGTCAATGATGACACCCTGGACGCGGCTGATACCATCATTTCGGTGGCGTCCTGCACCACCAACTGCCTGGCCCCGATGGCGAAAGCGCTGAACGACAGCTTTGGTATTAAAGTTGGCACCATGACCACCGTACATGCCTACACCGGCACCCAGGCGCTGGTTGATGGGCCGCGAGGCAAAGATTTCCGTGCTTCACGCGCAGCGGCGGAAAACGTCATTCCACATACCACAGGCGCGGCGAAAGCCATCGGCCTGGTGATCCCGGCGCTTGCTGGCAAGCTGAAAGGGCATGCGCAGCGCGTACCGGTGAAAACCGGTTCCGTCACTGAGCTGGTGTCCGTGCTGGATAAAAAAGTGACGGTGGATGAGATTAACGCCGCGCTGCAAAAAGCCTGTGAAAACAATGAGTCATTCAAATACACCGACGACCCGATTGTTTCCTCCGATGTGATCGGTGTGCCGTTTGGTTCGATTTTCGATGCGACCCAGACCGAAATCAGCGAAGCCGGTGACATCCAGCTGGTGAAAACCGTCTCCTGGTACGACAACGAATACGGTTTTGTCACCCAGCTGGTGCGTGTGCTGCATAAGTTTTCCAGCCTGTAAGGCAATCATCGCGCGCGATACCTTGCGCCGTTCATTTGAGCGGCGCGATTTATCGCGCTTTTTATTGATCTTATTGTCCACTTAATCGTTACACTGATTGCAATTTGACGCCATTGTTCGGCAAATATGTTTACCTTAACCTGTGTTCAACGAAGGGGAAATCACTCCTTTACCCGGTTAAACACAGAGCATTGAGGAGCAGATCATGATTGAACAACGCCTGTCAGAACAACGCGGTGTCGGTGCACACGGCTGGTTACATTCACACCACACCTTCTCGTTTGCCAACTATTGGGATCCGAAACAGGCAGGCTTCTCCGACCTGCTGGTTATCAACGATGATCGGGTGGCGAAAGCACGCGGTTTTGGCGCACATCCACACAGCAATATGGAAATCATCTCCTATGTGCTGGAAGGGGCGCTGGAGCATAAAGACTCGATGGGAACCGGGTCGGTGATTGTGCCGGGTGATGTCCAGTTGATGAGTGCCGGCAGCGGCGTGACGCACAGCGAGTTTAACCACTCCAGTGAAGACGGCGTCCACTTCCTGCAAATCTGGGTGGTGCCGTCTGAGAAGAATTCACCACCGGGCTATCAGCAAATCTCGGTGCCTGAGAGCGACAAACGCGGCAATCTGCGCCTGATCGTCTCTCCGGAGGGCGATGAAGGATCACTCAGTATTCGTCAGGATGTGCGTATCTACGCCGGACTCTTCAGCACGGGTGAGCAGCAAACCCTTACGCTCGGAGATGACCGTTATGCGTATATCCATGTGGCTCGCGGCAGCGTCACGGTGAATGGCGTGAAATTTAAAGCCGGAGATGGTGCGCGGGTGCGCGATGAAAAAACGCTGACCTTCAGCGAAGGCGATGAAGCCGAGGTGCTGGTGTTTGATTTACGTCCGCTTGAAGTGAATCATCCAACCCGATAACACATCAGGTACGTTCCGTAGCGGCGCGATTTATCGCGCGGGTTTTAAAAGACGCGCGATAAATCGCGCCGCTACGAAAACGTGCGGTTATTGGCCTGGTCGGCATGAATGCCGCCCCTACAGGCGTAGGGTGCGAATTTATTCGCACCGGGGATTGACGCTCAAGACGGTAGCTACGGGTTCATCTGTTCAATTAGCGTTGCAGAAACGCCAGCAGATCTTCATTCAGCTGATCCTGATGGGTCACCGCAAAACCATGCGGGCCATTCTCATACACTTTCAGTTCTGCACCCTTAATCATCTCAGCCGCAACTTTGCCAGTGGTGGCAAAGGGGACGACCTGATCGTTGCTGCCGTGAATGACCAGCGTCGGCACGTCAATTTTCTGCATATCCGGGCGGAAATCGGTTTCAGAAAACGCGGTGACGCAATCCAGCGTCCCTTTCAATGACGCCAGCAGAGCGATATTCAGCGTCTGGGTCAGCACGCCATCGGAAACGGTCTGGCCCGCGTTGGTGCCATAGAAAGGCGCGGCGAAATCACTGATAAACTGCGCACGGTCTTTTCTCAATCCGTCACGGATACCGGCAAACACCGATAAATCCACACCCTGCGGATAATCTTCGGCTTGACCAAAGATCGGCGTCACCGCGCCCAGCAACACCAGGCCAGCAACGCGTGCGGTGCCATAGTTGGCGATATAGCGGGTGACGTCGCCACCGCCCATAGAGAAACCCACCAGCGTGACGTCTTCCAGACCCAGGCAGTTAATCAGATCGTTAATGTCGGAGGCGAAGGTATCATAATCATATCCCTGCCACGGTTGTTCTGAGCGGCCAAATCCACGACGGTCAAAAGCGATAACGCGATAGCCACGTTCCGCCAGAAAATTCATCTGGCTATCCCACATATCCCCATCCAGCGGCCAGCCGTGGCTGAACAGCACCGGCTTACCTGTACCCCAATCTTTAAAATAAATCTGCGTACCGTCTGTGGTTCTGAAAGTGCTCATTGCATGGACCTCTTGTTGATTGAGTATATTGATTTGGCATGGCGGCCTGCATCAGGCCGGCGCCACCAGATAGCGGACTTCGGGCATATTTTCGCCCTGATGGAAGGCGTAAACCCGGCTCTGAATCTTGCGATCGTTCATGGTGTAGCGCTCTTTTTCGCGCAGATGCTCCATCCACGAACCCACCACAAAGGTTTCGACGAAAAGGCCGGGTTGCAGCACGTCTTCATAAATCGACCAGTTGATCGCGCCACCACGACGCCGTACGCGGCGCATATCCTGCATGCACAGGGTAAAATCATGGGCATCTTCGCTGCGGATACGATATTCGTAGCTCACCATCACCGGGCCTCGATTGTGATGGACCTCAGGCACCGGGCTGTTATCGCTGTCGTTCAGAATCTCAAGATTTAAATCGGGGTCCTGATCGAGCCGCCAGCGCCAGACGGTGGCGCAGGATAAAAACATCCCCACCGCCGCAATGCAGAGTGAAACCGGGATCGAGAAATGGGTCGCCAGCTGTCCCCACACGGCGCTGCCGACGGTCATTGAACCGAAGAATGCCGTGAGGTACACCGCCAGCGCACGGGCTTTGACCCATTTGGCGGCACTGCGCTGAGCGCCGAGATTGAGGGTGGACAGCACCGCAATCCAGGCGAATCCGGTGAAGAATTCGCAGGCATTCAGCCACCAGAAATGACGGATAAACGCCAGCGCCAGCATGGTCAGGCCAAACAGCAGGCTGGCCAGCACCATCAGCCGGTCGGCGCTGAATTTTTTGCTCAGTCCCGGCAGTAATACCGCACCGCAGATGGCTCCCAGACCGATACAGGCGAGCATAATGCCGTAACCGCCGGGGCCGAGGCCCAGTTCACGCCGTGCCACCAGCGGTAACAAGGCCCATCCGGCGCTGCCAAACAGAAAGAAGGCACAGGTGCGCACCAGCACATTACGGAAAACCGGTGCCGCATGGACATAGCGCAATCCCACCCGCACGGCAGGGAAAAAGTGTTCCGGCGGCAGCCGCTGGATGCTGGGTGCCGCCTTCCAGCGATACAGCACCCAGGCAACCCCGAGCACCGACAGCGCATTGAGCAGAAACACCATCCACGGACCGGCAAATGACAGGATCAGACCACCCAGCGCCGGACCAATGGCACGGCTGATGTTAATACCCAGCGAGTTAAGGGCGATGGCCGGTCCCAGCTCATTTTTGCTCACCAGATCCGGCACGATGGCCTGGAAGGGCGGTGAACTCATGGCGGCGCCGGTGCTCAGCAGAAAGGCAGCGACCAGCAACACGGAGGGCGTCACTAATCCTGCCCAGGAGAGCAGCGTCAGGCCGGTGGCGGCGATAAACACCCACAGCTGCGAAAACAGCAGATATTTACGACGATCGACAATATCGGCCATCACCCCGGAAGGCAGGGCGAACAGAAACATCGGCAGGCTGCTGGCAGCCTGCACCAGCGCCACCAGCAGAGGATCGCTGCTGAGTGTCAGCATGCTCCAGTTGACGCCAACATCGTTCATCCATGAACCGATGTTGGAGACCACCGTTGCCAGCCACAGCATGCGGAAAACCGGCTGCCTGAGAGGCTGCCACGGTGAAGCGGCTTGCACCGGTAATTCGTCGGGAAGTTCGGCACCCGCGCTGTGAATATCATTAACCTGTGCCATGTCGTAGCTCCTGCTTTGGCTTCGCACCGATGCGCCACGCTCCCGGACCGGTCAGCGCCAGCGTGGTAAAGATAATCAGCAGCAACCAGCCAAACTGGCCATCGGCGATCGACCAGTCCGGATGGACTACCAGCATCGCCACCAGCAACACGCCGATAATCGGCAGGCAGGCCAGCCGTGACCACCAGCCGAGAATGATCAGGATCGGGCAGATCACTTCCGCCACGATCGCCGGGATCAGGCTCATATACGGCCCCATGCCGAATGGGTCTTCGATACGCGTCAGTTCTTCCTGAAAATGAAACACCTTGGGTAAGCCATGCACATGCAGCAACAACAGGCTGCCGGTCAGACGCAGGAAAAACAGCCCCAGATCGATCCGGGGCGGGATGGAGAAAACCGATGAGGTCTTCATGATGTTAAAACGCAAAGCAGCTGCAACCGAGCGCGCCCCAGAAGGCGTTATCCTCGGCTACCGGGACATTGGCACCACGCGCAATATCATGCTGGTGGCTGTGGACGCCGCAAGGACCGCTGCAATGATGGGCCTGCGGCATCATGCCGACACGCGTCATAGCATCCGGTGGCGCACTGCGGTAGTGACCCGGCACCTTCACCACCGGTGACCATTCCGGCAGCACCGGCAGCGCAGGAGGGGCTTCCCCGCCAAAGGATCCGGCGGCATAGACCACATTGCCATCCACCACCGTCAGCACCGATTCAATACCTTTGATTTCCTCTTCGGGCACGCTGAAGAAATCCTTGCTCAGCACCGCCATATCCGCCAGCTGGCCGACTTTGATCTGACCTTTTTTCCCCTGTTCGCTGGAGAACCAGGCGCTGCCCTGCGTCCACAGCATCAGTGCGGTGTCACGATCGAGACGGGCATTGACGTCATACATTTGCATGCCGCCCACGGTACGACCGGAAACCAGCCAGTAAAGCGCGGTCCACGGGTTGTAGCTGGCAACGCGGGTGGCGTCGGTACCCAGACCCACCGGGACGCCGGTCTCCAGCATGCGGGCCACTGGCGGTGTGTGGCGGGTGGCTTCGATGCCATAGCGCTCGGCAAAATATTCACCCTGGAACGCCATACGATGCTGCACCGCAATGCCGCCACCGAGGGCTTTGATACGATCGATATTTTTCTGCGTCACGGTTTCCGCATGGTCGAAGAACCAATGCAGCCCGTTAAACGGAATATCGCGGTTCACTTTTTCAAATACATCCAGCATGCGGCTGATGGATTCGTTGTACGTGGCGTGCAAACGGAACGGCCAGCGATGTTCCACCAGGTGACGCACCACGCGCTCCAGCTCATCTTCCATACCCGGGGCCAGGTCCGGACGCGGTTCGAGGAAATCTTCGAAATCGGCCGCCGAGAACACCAGCATTTCACCGGCACCGTTGTGACGGAAATAATCACTGCCCTGGCCGGGGGTCAGCATATCGGTCCATTTTTCGAAATCTTCCAGTTCATGGCCGGGACGCTGGGTAAACAGGTTATAGGCGATGCGCACCGTCATCTGCTTTTTGCTGTGCAGCTCGGCAATCACTTCATAATCGTCGGGATAGTTCTGGAAGCCGCCGCCTGCATCGATGGCGCTGGTCAGGCCGAGGCGATTCAGTTCACGCATAAACTGACGGGTGGAGTTAATCTGCAATTCCAGCGGCAGTTTCGGTCCTTTCGCCAGGGTAGCGTAAAGGATCATCGCATTAGGGCGGGCAATCAGCATCCCGGTCGGGTTGCCGTTGCTGTCGCGCTGGATTTCACCCCCCGGTGGGTTTGGCGTGTCTTTGGTGTATCCCACCACTTTCAGCGCGGCGCGGTTGAGCAGGGCGCGATCGTAAAGATGCAGAATGAAGACCGGGGTATCGGGTGCCGCGTCGTTGATCTCTTCCAGCGTTGGCATGCGGCGTTCGGCAAACTGGAACTCGGTCCAGCCACCCACCACCCGCACCCACTGTGGTGAAGGGGTACGCAGCGCCTGCTCTTTTAACATGCGCAGCGCGTCAGCCAGCGAGGGCACGCCTTCCCAGCGCAGTTCCAGATTGTAGTTGAGACCACCACGGATCAGGTGCAGGTGGGAGTCATTCAGGCCGGGAATGGCGGTATGACCCTTGAGGTCGATGACTCTGGTCCCTTCGCAGTGGTGCTCCATCACTTCTGCCTGGCTACCGACGGCCAGAAATTTACCTTCACGAATCGCCACGGCGACAGCCACCGGGTTGGCACGGTCGACAGTGTGGAATTTGCCGTTGATTAAAATCAGCTCTGCTTTACCGAGCGTCACCATAGATCCTCCTGAACTGAGATGTCCGAATAGGGCTTAAGCCACCGGACGGGAAATGCGCGCTGTCGCAGGGCGGCAGAGCACCATCAGCTCAGGATTATGGTGAGCGGGGAGAAACGGCGTCTAGTTATACAAAGGGATACCTATACGTTCGTATACTTATACACAGAGATAATAGTCCGGTCATGCAATGCCCCCTAAACTCAGATCTGACAGTGACCAACCGGTGACTGCCACTTTTGCTCCGTATCTATGTTCACGGAAATCCAGTTACTAACCTCAATGGGTAAATTCATGTCCAACTCTAAGCTTGAAGTTCTGACCCCGCATAACAGCCAGATTATCTTTATCGATCAGCAACCGCAGATGGCGTTTGGCGTGCAGTCAATCGATCGTCAGGTGCTGAAAAATAACACGGTTGCGCTGGCAAAAGCGGCGAAGGTATTTAACATTCCGACCATCATCACCACGGTCGAAACCGAGAGTTTCTCTGGCTATACCTATCCTGAGCTGCTGGACGTGTTCCCGGGGCTGGATATTCTGGAACGTACCTCCATGAACTCATGGGATGATCAGAAAGTACGCGATGCGCTGGCCGCGAACGGGAAGAAAAAAGTGGTGGTTTCCGGCCTGTGGACCGAAGTGTGTAACAACAGCTTCGCACTGTGCGCCATGCTGGAAGGCGGCTATGAAATCTATATGGTGGCGGATGCGTCTGGCGGCACCTCAAAAGAAGCCCATGATTATGCCATGCAGCGCATGATCCAGGCGGGCGTGATCCCGGTAACCTGGCAGCAGGTGATGCTGGAATGGCAGCGTGACTGGGCACATCGTGATACCTATGACGCCGTGATGAAAATTGCCAAAGAGCATTCTGGTGCCTACGGCATTGGCGTTGATTACGCTTACACCATGGTGCACAAAGCGCCATCACGTCAGGAAAGCGAACATCGCACCCTGGCACCGGTCCCGGCACGTTAATTGCCATGCGATGACCGGCACTTCAATGTGCCGGTCACTGGAGGATCATGATGAGTCCTTTGATCATTTCTCTGGGAGCGGGGGTGTTGGTTGGCCTGTTTTACGCACTGCTACGGGTGCGTTCTCCGGCGCCACCGGCCATCGCGCTCATCGGTTTGCTGGGCATGATTATTGGCGGGCAACTGGTTCAGCTGGTGAAGCCGGTGCAGCAGGCCAGCACTGTCTCAAGCCACGTCGATAAGAGATCCTGACCATGCTGAAGTCATATGTTATCTCGTTGGTGGTGGGTATGCTGGCGGGCCTGATTTATGGTCTGATAGATGTCAATTCCCCTGCGCCGCCGGTGATCGCGCTGCTGGGGTTATTTGGCATGCTGGTGGGGGAGCAACTGGTCCCGCTGGCGCAACGCCTGATCCGTCGCCAACCGGTGACCCTGGCCTGGTTCCGCCATGAATGTGTGCCCAAAATCAGTGGCACGCCACCACCTGGTGGAGAAAAGGGACCCTAAGGAATATCCTCACGTCCGCGTGAGGATTATCAGAGGATTACAGCATGACGCTACCACAGCACATTGTTATCGTTGATGATGAACGCTCAGTCCGTAATGGCCTGAGCAATTTACTGCATTCTGACGGATACACCACCAGCCTGTATGAATCGGGCGAAGAACTCCTCCAAAACGAGTCAGCATTAAGCGGCGCAGCGATGCTGATCATCGACGTCAGATTGAAAGGAATGAGCGGTTTTGAACTTTACTCAGTCCTGAAACAGCAGTCCGTGGCACTGCCCGTGATTTTCATCTCGGCCGATCAGGAAGAATCGGTGCAGTGGTACGCGATTGCGTTGGGTGCGGTGACCTTTTTGCGTAAACCCATCGATGTTGATACGCTCCTGACCATCATTCGTAGCGAACTCTCGCGTGGGGAAACACCATAATGGGCATTATCTCTGTCCCGCAGGAAGGTCACATTGAAGCCAAAATTACGCTGCCGGAAGAGATAACGCTGACGCCGCTGGCACAGGATGGCAGCATTGCCTGGTTGATGGGACGATTTGCCAGCGGGGAAACTGTGCTGATCGCCAGCGCTGCCAGTGACGAGGTGGCCTTTCAGGCGACGCAGTTATTGAAAAATGAGCTGGCGCTGGCCCCGCACCTCGCTCCACGCTGGGCGGTGAAACCGGCTGGCTTTACCCGTTACCAGGGTCACTATGCGCTGGTCTATCCGCAATTTCCTTATCGCACGCTGGCGGGGATCATCGGGGTGCCACCCGAGCAAATTGCGGATTACCTCCGCAATGCCATTCAGCTGTGCCTGCCGCTCAGCCAGGCCCATCACCAGGGGATTGTGCATGGTGATATCAAGCCCGCTCATCTGTTCCTGAATAACGACGGTTCTTACCGCCTGGGGGGTTTTGGTCTGGCCTCCGTCACCGTCGATTCTCAACTGAAAAATTCGCTACGCGCCTCAGGCGGTACGCTGGCCTATATGTCACCGGCGCATACCGGACGCACTCCTTATCCGGTCAGCAACCTGAGCGATCTCTACAGCCTGGGCGTGGTGTTATACGAAATGCTCACGGGCAGGCTGCCATTTGGTTCACCCCAGGCAGGGCACACCGAATGGATCCACCACCATCTGGCTACCGCACCACGGCCACCGGAGTCGATCCGTGCGGATGTCCCGGCGATGCTTTCGGCCATCATCCTGCGATTGCTGGCAAAATCACCGGCGGATGGCTATCAAACCATTGATGGTCTGCTGGCCGACCTGCGACGTTGCAAAGCGACGCTGACCGCTGAAGGGACTATTGCCCCCTTTACCCTGGGTTTGCAGGAACGTTTCACGACGAATTATCGTGTTGAAACGCTCTTTACCGGCCATCCACAGGCGCGAGAGTTACTCAATGCGCTGGAGGAAGTGCAGCGCAGCGGTACCCATCATCTGGTGATGATTGGCGGTGCGCCGGGATCAGGGAAGTCGGCCATCATTGCTTCGGCACTGAAAAAGATGCAGCACAAACCGATTTTGTTGACCGTCGGCAAAGCCGATCAGCATTCTCCCCAGGTGCCATATTCCGCGCTGACGGCGGCCTTTCGCACCCTGACGTTATATCTGCTTGGCTTGTCCGCTGCGGATGTGCAGGTGTGGCGGGCGCGTTTAGTGCGAGCGTTGGGCGATGATGTCGAGCTGGCGATTGAACTGGTTCCGGAACTCCGCCAGTTGCTGGATATTTCGCCGCAGGCGGTCAGCGCCGATGCGTTAATCGATGCGCGCGAACGTTTTCATCAGATGGCCTGTGCGTTAATCAAGGCGTTTACCTCATCCGGTAAACCGCTGGTGATGTTGATTGACGATGTGCACTGGGCGGACCAGGCCAGCCTGCAACTGCTGGAGAAAGTGTTTGAACGTAATGAACATCTGCCATTTTTACTGGTGATCGCGCATCGCGATGCGGAGTCGATGCCTTGTCGGCAGGTGGCGGGGTTCCTGGCGCGTATTCAGAGCGCCGCCGCACGGATCACCCAGCTGACACCGCAACCGCTCAATGTAAAAATGGTCGCCCGCTGGCTGGCGGGCATGCTGCATACCCGCACCAGCGGCACCAGTGGGCTGGCCCAGCTGATTCATGAGAAAACCGGCGGCAATCCGCTTTTTCTGCAAGAGTTTTTTAAACAGGCCATTGATGACGGGCTGATCTTTTACACCAAAGATCCGCTGAAATGGCACTACGACCAGAGCGCTTTAAAGGCACGTCAGTACACCGATAATGTCGCCAGTCTGGTGGTTCGCCAGCTGGAGCGGATGCCGGAAGCGACGCGCCAGCTGCTCGGCAGCCTGGCCTGTCTTGGCGGGAATGGCCAGCTGGTGCTGCTCAGCCAGATTCTGGGTGCCAGCCCGCGCAAAATTCAGGATCGGTTACGCCCCGCGATTGCGGCGCGGTTTATTACCATCGTCAATGATGAATACACCTTCACTCACGATCGCGTTCATGATGCAGCTTTTTTGCTGATTGGTTTTAAGCAAAAGTTACGTATCCATCAACAGGCCGCCTGTCTGCTGGCGGAGTGCGCACCACGTGCCGAGGGCAACGAGACGCTGTTTCGCGCGGTGCATCATATTGCGATGGCAGCGGATGTGCCGATGACCCCGGCGCAAAGTCGTCATTATTTTCGCCTCAGCCTCACGGCGGCGCAGCGCGCCAAACGTGCCGGAGATTACGCTTCTGCTTTACGCTATCTGCAAACTGCACGCGTGCTCAATCAGCAGCAGCCCGCTTCGGACCATTTTCTGCTGGGCTTTGAGGAAGCGGAGTGCCAGTTCCTGCAAGGCAATCTCAGCGCAGCACAGTCGCTGTGCACCGGGCTGCTGGGGATGCCCGGCAGCCTGACGGAGAAATCCGCCGCGGCTTGCCTGTCGGCTGAAATCCATATGCGGCAGTCAGACAACTATCTGGCACTGGAGACAGCGCTGGCCTGGCTGGCGGTATTTGGCGTGCACTTCAATCGTTATCCCGATGAAGATGAGTGTGATGCTGCGTGGTACGCACTGAAAGCGCGACTGGGGCCAGATCCCGCCACCACCATCGGGACGCTGCCGCTGATGGCGAATCGCGAAAAAGAATCGGTGCTGAATCTGATGGCCAGCACCATTTTTGCTTCCTCTTATGACTGCCCGCAGTTACACCTGCTGCTGGTGTGCAAAATGCTGGATATGACGCTGGACCACGGTATCAGCGGTGCGTCGGTGTTTGGCCTGTCATGGTTTAGCGTGCTGATCACCGATCGCTACCAGGAATACCATTACGGCTTTAAATCCGGCATGTTAGCCACCCAACTGGCCGAAAAGCATAATTTTTTGCGTTTTAAAGCGCGCACCTTGTTGCCGCTGGATCAGGTGGGGATCTGGACGCAGCCGCTGGCCTTCGCAATCGATTACGCGAAAAAAAGCTTCAATGTCGCGCTGGCCCACGGCGATAAATCCTTTGCCTGCCTGTCGTTGCGTCATCAGGTGATGAACTACCTGACGCGCGGTGATCATCTGGAATCGGTGCAGACCACCATCGAACGGGGTCTGGCCTTTACGCAAAAATCTTTTTATCCCGATGTCGAAAACGTGCTGCTGATGCAAAAGCATTTTGTCATTCACCTGCGCGGCAGCAGCAATACAAAATTTAGCGGGGTGGACCTCTATCCCACTCAGCTTAGCGGCAGCGAACCGGGCCCGGTGTCCGGTCCTAAAGCGATGGTGCTGTTCTGGTCATATTTGTATCGTGGCATGGCGCATTTTTATGCGGGTGAATATCCCCTGGCGTTGCCATGTTTCGCCCAGGCGACGCAGCTGATAAGCGCCGTACCCGGTTATATCTATCTGATGGACCTGCATTTCTTTAGCGCGCTGAGCCTGACGGTGCCATTGTCTGCCGGGCAGGCGACCGCCAAAGTTCATCAGCAGGCCCACGACCATTTTGACAAAATTGTCCAATGGTCGGTGCTTAATCCCGAGCTGTTTGCTGATAAAGCCGCGCTGATCGCCGCTGAACTGGCCCGCCTGCGCGGTGAAGTGGGCGAGGCGTTAAGCCAGTACGAGATGGCGATTAATTTGTCACGCAAGTCAGGCTATCAGCACATCAACGCACTGGCTTACGAGCTGGCGGGATATTGCGCCAAAGGCTGGAAGCTGGATGTGCCTGCCGATGCCTATTTAAAAGGGGCAATCAGCGGCTGGGAAAACTGGGGGGCACAGGCCAAGGTGCGCCAGCTGGAGCAGCGCTATCCGCAACTGGCGACGCAAAAGCAAAGTAACGCTTTCACCACCATCCCCTTTGAAGACGAAGCCATTCGTGACCTCGAAAGTGTGGTGACGGCGGTACGTGCCCTGACGGAAGAGATCAATCTTGATCGCCTGATCCATATTCTGATGCGTATGCTGCTGGAACGGGCCGGGGCGCAGCGTTGCCTGCTGATTCGCGTGCTGGACGGTAATGTGCCGGAAACGGAAGCCTGGGCCGAAGCCAATGCCGATGGCGTTAAAGTCAGGATTGTCAAAGAACGGCCAGCCGCCACCGATTTGCCGCTGTCGGTGCTTTCTGCGGTGATCCGTACCGGACAGGAGATTCGTACCGGTAAACCGGAAGATTTCAGCCCGTTTAGTCAGGATCCGTATCTGGTTGCCTCCGGTGCCGCCGTGATGTGTGTGCCCATGTTCAAACAGGCCAATATGGTTGGGGTGTTATATCTGGAAAACCGGCTGATGCCGGATGTGTTCACCGCCGAGCAATCGCATATCGTTAAAACCCTCAGCGCGCAGGCGGCGGTATCCATTGAGACAGCGCGCCTGTATGCGGAATTGCTGGAAGAAAACATTCACAGAAGGCGAGTGGAGAAGCAGCTGCGCACCAGCCAGACGTCCCTGATGCTGGGGGAGAAAATCAGCCATACCGGCACCTGGAGCTGGGATATCGGGCAGGACAGGCTGTCAGTGTCGGATGAATATATGCGTATTCTGGGCTTGCCTGAGCAGCAGCAAAACTGGTCGATGGCGGATTTCATGACCGTTGTGCATCCTGACGACTTCCAATGTATTAACGAGCTGGTGCGTGACAGTGTGCGCAACGGTATCAGTATGCAGGCGGAATTTCGCATCATTCGGCCCAATGGCGAATGCCGTTATATAAAAGGGATTGGCGATCCGGTGGAAAACTGGCCGGAGGTGAAGGAGTATTTTGGCACCATTTCCGACATCACGGTGCAGCGCCGGGCAGAGGATGCGGCGCGTATGGCACAGGCCGACCTGGCTCGGGTATCACGCGCCACCACCGTCGGGCAGTTAACCGCCTCGATAGCGCACGAAATCAACCAGCCGTTAATGTCGATCGTCGCCCATGCCGGTGCCAGTCAGCGCTGGTTGAAACGCGAACCGCAGCATATCGAGAATGCCTGTTTCAGTCTTAATGAGATTTTGCAGGAGGGTAAACGTGCGGGCGATATCATCCGGGGTTTGCAGGCGTTAACCCGTAAACATGACTCGGTTTTTGCTAAAGCTAACCTGCATTTGATCGCCCGCGATATTCTGGCGCTATCCCGTGCTGAGATTGAAAGAAAATGGATCTCGCTGGAGCTGAAGCTGCATGCCGACTGTGCCGAGGTTTATTGTGACCGTATCCAGATTCAGCAGGTGCTGCTGAATCTGGTGGTGAATGCGATTGATGCCATGACCGGCATCGACGAGCGTGCGCTTATCCTGACGCTGGCGACCTCCAATCCCACACCCGACACCATTCGTTTTGAAGTGCAGGACACCGGATCGGGTATCCCTGATGAGGTGCGGGACCATATCTTTGAGTCGTTCTATACCACCAAAAAGGAAGGGATGGGGATGGGGCTGACGATCAGCCAGGGCATCATTAAAAAACATTGTGGCGAACTGCGGGGAGAAAACCGTACTGACTTTGGCAGCCGCTTCTGGTTTACCTTACCTGTCGAGCCGCCAGCCAGTGATAACGCCTAACGACGGCGCGTGCTGAGAATATTAAGCCGTTCGGCAGCACGCACCAGATCGGAAAGGGAACGGACATTCATCTTTTCCATCACCCGGCGTTTATGCACCTTAGCAGTAATTTCACTGATGCCCATCTCCGCCGCAATTTGTTTGTTCAGCAAACCACTAATCGCCAGCATCATGACTTCGCTTTCACGCGGGGTCAGTGACTGATGGCGCACCGTCATGTCATACTTTTCCTGCGAAGACACGAGGTTTTCCTCAGCAATCACCAGCGCTTCCGCCACCGCCTGTAATATCCGCTCAGGATCGACCGGTTTGGTTAAGAATTCACAGGCACCGGTTTTCATCGCTTTAACGGTTACGGGAATGGTGCCGAACCCGGTGAGGAAAATGGTAGGAATAACATAACCACGCGCATTTAAGGTATTTGCCACGGCAAAGCCATCTGCACCCGGCATATTAATATCCAGAATCAGGCAGCTGGGAACGGCATTGAAGGTATGATCAAGAAATGCCTGGGCGGTGGAAAAAACGTTAACGTCATAATCTTCTGAACTGAGCAGATTACTCAGGGCAGATCTTACCGATTCGTCATCATCAACAACATAAACCAAGTGATTCATAGTAGATCTCTTCTCAACCTGAATTTCACGGATGTTTAAACGTTGTGCTTAATATCCAATATACTGCGAAAAGACACAGGTTCAACCTGCATAAAAATGTAGCGGCGTTAGCATAATGCCGGATGTTATCACAATAAGTATCATTATCATCGGGGAATGTTGCAGTGTGAAGATAACATATAACTTATTGACCCGAATGGTTAATTATTGATCCGGAAATCAGGAAGTATTAAATCAGCCAATTAAAAAAGTGGCATGCGTTCAAACTTTTTACGATATTCGCGCGGGCTTAGAGTGCGGTGCTGGCTAAATATGCGCGAGAAGTAGAGCGGGTCACCATAGCCGACTGCGCGTGCGACCTGGGCAATCGGCAACTGGGTTTGCTGTAACAAATCACAGGCGCGTGAAACGCGCTGGCGTTCACGCCAGCCATAAATCGTATGCCCCATCTCACGCTTAAAAAGATGCGCCAGTCGGGAAGGGGATAAAAAAGTCATCTGCGCCAGTTGTTCCACTCGCGTCTCTTCGGCCAGATGTTCATTGATGTAATGGCAAACGGTCTGAATACGTGGGTCACGGTTATGGCGATTGCTGGTGGGTTGTCGCTGGAAAGCATCCAGAATAATACGCTCCAGTGTGTTCATCGCCATCGCTTCCGCCAGCGGTTCTGCCGCCGCATTCCAGTGAATCACTTCTTTAAACAGTTGCACCATGTGCTGCAACAGCGGCGAATCGCCACATGCCATACGACCAATCTGGCCCTGATTACGATCCCAGTGCAACCAGTCGATCCAGTAGGGACGAGGCACAAAGTAAATCCATAGATGATCCCAGGCGGGGCTTTCTTTCGCACGACCGTAGTGATGCAGTACGCCCGGCGGAAACAGCAGCATCTCGCCCGGCTGGCAACGGAATTCACCGTCAGCGTTATGAATAATGCCTTCACCTTTTAACGTGATATTGAGCAGATAACCCTTCATCCCCTGTGGCCGATGAATAAAAAAGTCGAGCTTACTGCCGGGGCTGATTGGCGTATATCCCGACACCATAAAGGCGTTAAAGGTGAAACTTTTCACCAGCGGGGAGAAATTCATCATGTCGGCATCGCTCAACTCAACCATCAGCGTCATTCCTGCGGAGTAAGAAGCGGGAAGTATAACTGCGCCCTCTGCCGGAATCGCATGGCGGAGAGCGCTTTTGCGGCGTGGCGCAACTTTAGTCTTGCAGCGGCTCCCTGGCCACTGAGGTGATGAGAGGGTTATTTTGCTGGTAGCGACCCGCCGCCAGATCCTGTGCCACCTGGTGATAGAAATCATCCAGTTTATAGAAATACAGCAGTCCGAGGTTGAGCACCGCCAGCAACAGCGGGAAGAAGATAAACAGGAACTCAATGGTATCAAGCACCGACTGTGACTGGGTGGTGCTACCGCCACTGACAAACCCGACCGTCCCAAGCACCCAGCCGACGCTGGCGGTACCTAACCCCATACCCAGCGTCTGACCAAGGGTACCGGCACTGAACAATATGCCCTCAATACGTAACCCGGTGCGCCATTCGCCGTAGTCAATGGTATCGGCCAGCAAGGCAAACATGGTGGCCCCAATGCCACAGAAGCCGACACTGCGCACGGCGGTGGCGATGATCACAAACAACGCATCCTGTTTATTCAGCAACGGGATCAGATAGGCTACCGAGCAGATCAGCAACCCCAGCATGGCCAGCCGTCGTTTGCCGAGTTTCTTTAGCAACACCGGAATGATCATCAGCGTCAGCAGGCCGGGAATGTATTGCGCCATGCTGATGTAAGCGATCAGGGAGACATCGCGCAGAATGTATTTTGAGTAGTACACCCCGACGGCGGAGAGGGCAGTCAGGCTGGTAAAGGTGACCAACAGATAGAAAAAGATCATCAGCCAGTAGCGGTTTGCCAGCATGGAACTCACCACCTGACGTGCATTGATGCGCTGACTGTTGTCACTGCGCACCGGCTGAATGCGTTCACGCGTGCCCATCGCCGTCAGGAACAGACAAAGCGCGGTAAAAAAGCCAAAGATGGCAAACACGATGATCCAGGATGTACTGCTGTTGCCAAAGCGCGCCACCAACGGCAGGGTAAATACGCCGACTGTCAGCGATCCGCAGGTCGATAGCCCCTTGCGGAAGACACTCAGGATACCGCGCTGATAGGCGTCACGGGTGATCAGCGCCAGCAATGAACCATAGGCGATGTTATTGGCGGTAAAGCAAATGTTTGCCAGCAGGTAGGTGATGCAGACATAAGTGACTTTCAGGCTATAGCTGACGTCCGGTACCGTCGCCATCAAAAATGCCGACAAACCAAAAGGCAGCGCGGTCCACAGCACCCAGGGCCGCGCTTTACCCAGACGCGAGCGGGTTTTATCGATGCGGATACCGACAAAGATACAGATCACACCATCCAGCACCCGGGCGAAGAACATCAGCGAGCCAATCAGCAGGGCGGAGATCCCCACAACATCGGTATAAAAATAGGCGAGGAAAGTCACCATCAGGGTGTAAGTCAGGTTGGTACCATAGTCGCCGAGTCCAAAGGCCAGGCGTTCAGCGAAGCCAATGCGTTGCAGGTCATCCGTTGGGGTAGCGGTTTTCATTGTGCGTCCTCCAGTTCAACAATCGCTACATCCCAGTCAGCCAGCGTGAGCGTCTCGCCTTGTTGCCAGTGCCGCTGGCGCAATAATTCCCGTCCGCGCGCACCTGCCAGGGTGACCTGCTGCGGCTGACTGCTAAAGTTAAGATAAAACAGCACGGTGTTACCGGCACGATTGGTGGCGCGTTTAACCACTATGGGGAAGCGGTGACCATCAGCGTCATCGGCCATTCCCAGCCGCTGGCGCAGCGTACACAACACACTTTCCAGCGCCCCCTCGCTGATGCAGCATCCGATATAGGTGGCACTGCCACGGCCAAATTGATGGTGAACGATGGCGGCATATTTGCCCCAGTAAGGATGCTGGTAGCGCGCCCAGACTTCTGCGTTCGGGTTATCCATTTCCAGTAGCTCCATCCAGTGATCAACCTGGGTTGCCTGCGGGGGCAGGTCCAGCACATCCGACTGTAACGTGACGTCGTGCGGTTCAACAAACAACTGATAGCTGGCCCCAATCGCTTCGCGAATCACGCCCGGCTGGCGTTCATGGCGCACTTTCAGATGCTGATTGGCAAAGCCCGACTTAAACGAATACAGCACATGACCACCGTCAGCAACGAACTGGTTCAATCGTTGCAGCACCTCATCAGACACGGCATACATCAGTGGCGCGATCAGCAACTGATAGCGGCTGATACGCGGGTCGTCAACGGTGAGAATATCTACCTCGATATTCAGCCGGTAAAGGGCATCATAATAGCTGCGGAATAAATCGTTGTACTGATGCTCTTTATGGCGACCAAACTGGTGCCCCTGGTACGGGTGCCAGTCAATGGCGGTCAGGCAGGTGTTGCTGACCAGCAGCGCCGCCCGATTCTGTTTCTTTAATCCTGCCAGTTGCGGCGACAGCTGGGCCAGTGCCTGACCAATCTGTTGCGCTTCATGGTAAATCGGGTTGGGTTGCAGATCGTGGCTGAGTAAACCCTTCCAGTAGGTTTCATAGGCGTTGTGCAACGAATGCCAGTGCCAGTAACCGATCATCGCCGCACCCGAGGCAATATGGCTGAATGCCTGTAAGCGCAACTGGCCGGGCCAGGGGGTCCAGTTTTTGAATGCCTGCGCCTGGGTTTCAAGCACCAGGTAATTGTTGTCTTTTGTGGTGCGGGCAATATCACCGGCGAAGGCGATTTCAGCGCCGGTCAGCTGGTGCTGGCTGGGATGATAAATATCGACCCCGGTGATATCGAGTGCAGCAGACGCCGCAAAATGATCGACCTCGCCACGCAGACCATAGGACCAGGTTCGCCATTCAAAATCGAAGTTATGAGTGATGAACTGCTCTGGCCGACGGTATTCACTGACCAGTGTTGCCTGCCAGGCAAGAAATTGTTCAACCAGCTGCCGCTGATATTGCTGGAAAGCCGCGCCGAGACTGGCATTGATGGTGCTCTCCAGCGGCGGGAAGTCTTCCCAGGCGTCGATACGGTTGCTCCAGTAATCAAGCCCGAACTCGGCATTGAGTCGGGTAAGATCGCCAGAAAAACGCTGCTGTAAATGTCGCACAAAATCGCGCTGCACATGCGTACCGCAGGTATCGTAATACTTGGTTTCGTTATCGATTTGAAAGCCAATCACCGCCGGGTGCTGCGCCGTTGCATCTAATAATTTGCGAATAATCCGTTCGGCGTAGCGTAGATAGATGGGGCTGGTGATATCCATCTTCTGGCGATGGCCATATTTATTCACGCCCTGCGGCGTCGTCGCCATCACGGAGGGGTGTTTCTTTGCCAGCCAGCCCGGGATGGCGTAAGTAGGGGTGCCGATAATCACCGCAATCTGGCTGGCATGCATACGGTCCAGCACGGTGAGTACGCTGGAAAAATCAAACTCCCCATCGTGACGTTCGAAGGTGCTCCAGGTGCTTTCGGCAATGCGCACAACATTAATACCCGCCGCCTTCATCAGGCGGATGTCCTCATCCAGCCGTTCTTCGGGCAGGTATTCGCGGTAATAGGCCACACCATATAACAGCTTATCCATCTCATCTTCTCCACTGCATGCGTTATGGCGCTACGTTAGCGGAAGGAGATTGGTCAAAGATAAAATTTGCTGTCACGAACATAGAGAAACTCGCTCCCGCCTTAAGTCCATGAACTGCATCACAAAATGGCGGAGGAGTCGGGAAGGATAAACCAACCCATGCCGGGCTGGTTTAGGGGAAAGGGTGAATCAGGCGCGAATAAAGGCGAGCAAATCGGCGTTGATCACATCCGCATGCGTTGAGTGCATCCCGTGGGGAAAGCCGGGATAAATTTTCAATGTGCTGTCCTGCAACAGTTCATCCTGCAGCAATGCGGCAACTTTATAGGGCACGACCTGATCGTCGTCTCCCTGCATCACCAGCGTCGGGACGGTAATCGCCTTTAAATCTTCCGTCTGATCGGTTTCCGAAAAGGCTTTGATACCATCGTAATGTGCTTTAGCCCCGCCGATCATCCCCTGACGCCACCAGTTCTGAATTGTGCCCTGGGAAAACTGCGCACCTTCACGGTTGAAGCCATAGAACGGACCCGAAGCCACATCAAGATAGAACTGCGCACGATTTGCCGCCAGCGCAGCACGGAAGCCATCAAATACCTCTATCGGCGTGCCCTGGGGATTTCCCGGCGTTTTCAGCATCAGGGGAGGGACCGCGCTAATCAGCACCGCTTTGGCGACGCGCCCCTGGGGCTGTCCATATTGGGCGACGTAACGCGCCACCTGACCACCACCGGTGGAATGTCCGACATGCACAGCATTATGCAGGTCAAGATGTTCAACCACCGCGGAGGCATCTGCCGCGTAATGGTCCATATCATGTCCTTCACTGACCTGATCCGACCGGCCATGACCGCGCCGATCAATGGCAATGACCCGGAATCCTTCCGCCAGAAAGAACAACATCTGATTGTCCCAATCATCGGCACTTAACGGCCAGCCGTGATGGAAAACAATCGGTTGAGCATCTTTCGATCCCCAGTCTTTGAAGAAGATATTCACGCCATCTTTCGTCGTTACAAATGCCATAGAACAGACTCCTCATGTCAGAAAAGATTGGTAGCAGCCCGGGGGAATCATGTGATGTTAACCCCCGCAACAGTATAGCCGCAGGCACGAGGAAACGACGGCTTACGCGACGGGGTTATTCATGGGTGTATTTGATCAGCTCGTCAGCAGGCTCAATGTGGTTCACATAACGTGCGCTGTCGATTTTGTATGATGCGCCAGCCTCTTTAGACTGCATTACCACCCTGGCTTCGGCATCATCCAGCGGCGTGCCGCGCGCTTGTGCAGTGCTTACGAACGCGAGGAGCAGTAGCATAATGCTGGTGGTTAACATGTTGATATATTTCATGATAATGTCCTGTGTGGCTCAATATATGGGAAGCTCAGGCTTCGATTGCATAAATTGTAAGCACAAGGCAGGAGGAACTAAATAGGGGTTCTCTGGCGGAGTCTTTCAGATAATTTGAATGATGCAAAAGGGGCGGATATGAATTTCTGCAAAAGGATCAATTATCTCATCGTATAACTATCCTTCTGTATAACTTACTTTTTGTCCGGCTCCCTCCGATAATCATTGCGGCACAATGCGCCTAAGATTCCCTCATACATTGCGAGCTAATCATGAAAAATCACCCTCTGAAATTTGTCACTCTGACCTGTAGCCTGCGCTCAGGGTCGGTCAATGCAGCGATTGCCAGCACCTTACCGGAGCTGGCTCCGGAGGGCGTGGTTTTTACCGCTCTGGGATCGCCAGGGGAATTCCCGCATTACAGCATGGACACGGAACTGGAGGGGTTTCCTGCGGCCGTGGTCGCCATGGCAGAAGGCATCGCCGGGGCCGATGGCCTGGTGATCATCACCCCGGAATATAACCATTCCATTCCGGGCTTGCTGAAGAATGCCCTCGACTGGCTTTCCCGTGTCAATCCACAACCGCTGGCCGGAAAGCCCGTGCTAATCCAGTCTGCCTCGCCGGGTAAATTAGGCGGGGTGCGCGCGCAGCTGCATCTGCGCCAGATTCTGGCGTATTTCGATGCCAAAGTGCTGAATAAGCCGGAAGCGATGATTGGTGATGTCGGCCATAAGGTGGTGGATGGCATCCTGGTCGATGAGGACACCAAACGTTTCCTTACGCGCCAGTTAGTGGCCTTTGCGGAATTTGCCGGCAAATAATCTTATCTTTTCCTTCCCATAGCGGGCGATGCTGGTGCATCGCCCGTTTTTTTTGCCCCATTCTGGTTCAAACCCTCCTGACAAGATCCTCCCTGACGGCATTTGATCCGGCGAGATACGGCAAATCACAATGTTGGCACACTTAATGCTTGTGCATTGTTGAACAAACAACACCAGAGGCTTTCCACTATGAAAACGATGTTACGCATGGCCTGTCTTGCAGCACCTGTGTTCTTCAGCGTCGCGCAGGCTGCCACCCTTGTGCCTGGCAGCCTGACCATTGGCTCGGACCTGACATATCCGCCGTATAACTTCTTAAAACAGGATAAACCCGCCGGTTTTGATGCCGAGTTTATTGACCTGATCGCCGCGCCGCTGAAACTGAAACCGGTGGTGAAGGACACCCGCTTTGCCAGCCTGATCCTCGGTTTAAAGAGCGATAAGTTCGACGTTGTCGCTTCAACACTCTATGTCACGCCAGAACGTGCACAGCAGGTGGATTTTCTGCCGTATATGAAAACCGGGGGGTCTTTGCTGGTCACTGCCAGTTCCAGCTTTGCGCCAGAGAAACCTGAAGATCTGTGCGGCAAACGCGTCGCTTCGATCAAAGGCGGTGCCTGGATTGCGCGTCTGAATAAAGTGTCAACGGACTATTGCCAGCCGAAGGGGCTGGGGGCCATTTCGGTACGTGAGTTCCCGACTTCACCAGAAGCCACTCAGGCGCTGCTGTCGTCCGCGGTGGATGTGCAATATGAAGATGCCGCGGTGGCAAAAGCAACGGTTGAAAAGACCGGACAGCGCCTGAAAATCTCCTCGCACCAGATGATCTATCCGGTGGTGGTCGGCCTGGCGGTGAATAAGGACAACCCGCAGCTGCTGAACGAACTGAAAACCTCATTCGCGCAGAAAGTGAGTGACGGCAGCTATCGAGCGCTGCTGCAAAAGTACAACCTGCAAATGCCGGACGCGGATGAAATCACCAAAGCATTAGCTGGCACGCTGTAAATAACGGATCGCCCTGGAGGAAGCATGCAATTTGACTGGCCTTACCTGATAAGTTTATTTCATTACGCGGACTTCTGGCGGGCCAGTTGGCTGGTGGTACAACTCAGCGTGCTGACCTGGCTGGGCGGGATCGTTCTGGGGCTGGGTGTGGCGCTGGCGAAGCAGTCACGCAATACGCTGCTGCGCAATGTGGCTGGCTGTTATATCTGGCTGTTCCGCAGCCTGCCGCTGCTGGTGCTGCTGATTTTTATCTTTAACCTGCCACAGATTTTTCCGGCGACCAGCAGCGTACTTTCCAACCCGTTTGCCGCGGGCCTGTTGGCCCTGATCATCAGTGAAACCGCCTATATTGCGGAGATCCATCGCGGTGGTTTGTTATCAGTACAGCGCGGGCAGTTTGAAGCGGGAAGGGCGTTAGGATTGAACACCACCCAAATCCGCCTCAGCATCATCATTCCCCAGGCGTTGCGTATCTCGCTGCCAACGCTGGTGAATGAATTTATTACCATCGTGAAGATGACCTCGCTGGTGTCGGTGATTTCCCTGTCAGAGATTCTGATGGTGGGAGAGCGCCTGTACACCGATAACTTCAAGGTGATGGAAACGATGCTGGCGGTGGCCTGCTACTACGTGCTGATTGTCACCGTGTTTGAGCGTCTGTTTGGCTGGCTCGAACGCCGCTGGGATGTACAGAATCGTACTCCGGCAGCGTTTGATGCCGAACAGGCCCGCGCCAGCTTACCGACACCTCAGGCTTTGACGCGCAAAAGCCACAGCGCATCGGCCAAACCGATTCTGCAATTGCGCGGGATCAGCAAAGCGTTTAACGATAAACCGGTGCTGCGCGATATCAACCTCAGCGTGAAACCCGGCGAGGTGATCTCGATTATTGGTCCTTCCGGCTCCGGCAAAACGACGTTGATCCGTACGGTGAACGGGCTGGAGAAACTCGACCAGGGCAGCGTGGAGCTGCTGGGTCAGGCGTTTATCGAGGCGGGACAGCGTGAGAATGCCTTAGCTTACCGTTCGCAGATTACCCGGCTCGGCATGGTGTTCCAGGGGTTTAATCTTTTCCCGCATAAAACGGTTCTGGAGAATTTGCTGCTGGCACCGCGCCTGCACAATCTGGACAGCCGCGAGGATCTGCATCAACGCAGCCTGGCGATGCTGGATAAGGTGGGGATGCTGGAACATGCCACCAAATATCCGCATCAGTTATCCGGCGGCCAGCAACAGCGCGTGGCCATTGCCCGAACGCTGGTGATGAAGCCTGCGGTGGTGTTGTTTGATGAGCCGACATCGGCGCTTGATCCCGAGCGCGTAAGCGAAGTGTTGCAGGTCATTGAAAAGCTGGCAGAGGAGGGGATCACCATGCTGATCGTCACCCATGAGATGAAGTTTGCTTTCACCATTTCTGACCGCGTGGTGTTTATGGAGCAGGGACGTATTCAGATTGACGCCTCACCCGCAGAGATTCGCCAGATGCGCGACCACCGGATTTCACGCTTTATCGATGATATGGCCACGGCCTGAGGTCAGCTATGAAAGGAACAGCCGGGGAAGCCCGCACCCTAACCATTGAAATACCAGAACATATTGATTTATCTGGCTTGCCAGCGTTCGAGCGCATTTCGATTCTGCTGCGTGAAAATATTATCAGCGGCAACCTGGTCGCCGGACAGGCGCTGGCTGAAATCGAACTGGCGGCGTTATGTGACAGTTCCCGCAATACGCTGCGGGAAGCGCTGCGTTTTTTACACGGCGAAGGGTTGGTGAATTATCACCAGAATCGCGGAGTGTTTGTTCGCCAGCTGGATAAGCGGGATGTGCGCGATATTTTCAAAGCACGCCGCCATCTGGAAGTGCTGGCGCTGACAGTGAACACGCCAATCAGCGACTTTCATCTGACGCGCATGGCGCAGCATCTGGACAAAGCCGCCCAGGCCGCAGCCGAAGAACAGTGGCGCAGCGTGGGCACCCACAGCCTGCGTTTTCATCAGAGCATCGTACAGATGTTGGGCTGCTCACGATTTAACGATTTCTTCAGCGTCTTACTGGCGCAGCTACGTCTGCTGTTTTGCAGCGGTGCTGGCGAGCGTGATTTTCAGCTGCCGTGGATTGCCCGCGATCGTCAGATCCTGACATTACTGGGCGAGCAACAAACCGCAGCCGCATGTCAGGCGCTCATTGATTACCTCGACTATTCCGAGCGCCAGCTGACCACCACTTTTAGTCATCCTTTTTCTCATGGAGAATTATACTGATGTCGAATTATCCTGCCGCTTATCAGAGCACATCCGGCTCTGCATTAGATGTTGACCGCCAGTTCTATCAGGCGCTGGCCGAGGGACCGCGTGAACTTACCGCTTCCCATCTGATCCCGATTCGGACCGGTTTCGCCTGGGAAGTACCAGCCGGACATATTTTCCGTATCACCACACCGGAAGGTCCACAGGTTGGGGACTTGAACATCTGGAACCGCCGCGATCCGCGCGAGAGAATGTGGGTTTCCCGCACACGTCAGCTGCAACGTGCGCATCTTTCAACTTACGATCGCCTGTGGTCCAATTTACCGTTTATCCGCCCAATGGCGACCATAACCGCTGACTCGCTGGCCGATTATGGCATCGACAGCGATGGTGGCCGGGTGCATGATTTGCTGGGAACGCGTTGCGATCCTTACGTCAACAAGCTGCTGACCGGTGAAGATTTCGATTTTCATTGCCATTCCAACCTGGTGCGTGCCGTGCAGCCGTATGGTCTGACCGAGTTTGATGTTCATGATGTGATGAATGTCTTCCAGTGCACCGGCCTGAATGACGATGATCAATACTTTATGAAAGCCTGTCCGGCGAAAAAGGGCGACTACCTGGAGTTCTTCGCCGAGATTGACCTGCTGTGTGCGTTATCTACCTGTCCGGGCGGCGATTTGTCACTGCCGATGTGGGGCGACGAAGCGGAAGATACGCTGAAAGTGTGTCGACCGCTGGGAGTCGAAATCTACAAACCGCAGTCTGAGTTACTGGCTAACTGGACATCGCCGGTATCACCGGATTACCGGGGTAATCATGGTATGCAGCTGAAGCCCGTCAGCTGGTAATTGCCAGAGAAACAACCAGCTGAGACAGCTGGTTGTTTCTTGCCGGGTCAACCTCAGCTGGCGGTGGCTTCAATCGCCAGCTCATCAGCTTCAATGTTCATGACTTCACCAGAAGGAAAGGTCAGTAACAGTTTGGCGTTGCCTGTGAATTTGCTCGCTTGATGTTTATCTGCCGATATCTCAATTTTGGTGTTGTCAGGAACCTTAAATGACGCAACAGATTTGCCATGACTTATGACGGAGATGGTTTGAGGTGATGTACTGGCCAGCGCTGACATGCTCAGCAAAAACAGAGAGAGTGTGGTTAGATTTTTCAACATACTCATTTGCTCATCCTTAATATCAATTGATTTCCACGTTTCGATGCCTATTGCAGGCTTCATGCCAGGCACGAAAGGCCAGACATTGCCTTAAAGACAATTTGCGATGCGATTAGTTTCAGTGAGTAACGACTCTTTCCTGACACCCACAAAAGTACCTATAATGTATATTATGTTAAATACGATATCTGCACAGACCCCGGAACGCACCTCTCCCGTCGCGGCGTGATTTATCACGCGGGTTTTTGGCACCCCGCACTGGATTGCGCGATAAATCGCGCCGCGACGGCATATGCCAGCCTGACGCCGCTACGGCAAAATTCTGCCATCATGGCCCTGCTCTTTCCTCAGATTTCACGTAGCGTCGTCTGAAGCCGTTGAGGATTATGCGTCGGATTCTCTCTCTACGGCATCCCGGTAGACATACACGCTCTCGACCATGTCATACGGGAATGTTTGCACCGATAAAAGCTCATAGCTTTCAACTCCGTCGCGTTTCATCTGTTTAAAAGCATTACGCGCGACGTCATGATTCCCACCGTCATCGTCACAAAACGCGACAAAGAAATCGCTCGGTTTGACACCGTGTTGGGTAGCCAGCTTATTCACAATATCATTAATAATATCAATTTTCGGTGTCCTCGATGTCAGGTAAACTTTATCTTTGTAGCACCATGAACGGACATCACCATTCGGGAATTTGGTAATATCTTTATCGACCGTACCATCAAAATTAATTGTCATTTCAGGAGCGGGTTCGTCATGCCATAACGCCCCAGCAATATCTTTAGCGAATAAGAAATCAACCAGTTTGATAAGTGCACCATCAATAAAAGACCGCGATGAAATAAATCCAACATACGTCCGCCCCTCACAAACTGAGAGAAAAACATCCCGGATATGCGTTTCTTTATCATATGCGGTCCTGTCATCATCTCTGTCAGCCCACTCTTTGTTAGAGATACCCATAAATCGATGGCTGGTAATGCTGATGGTATCGTCGAAATCGAAAAGCAGCACCACCCTTTTATTTTCCACATTGTAATTTTTAATCAGATCATTAATTTCTAACAATGTGAGATCCAAAGGTGAATTACAAACGCCACTCGTCTCCGGGGTATGATCTTTGGTTTCGACTCGCAGGTAGTTATCCAGACAACGGCTTTCCAAATCCTCTATCACTTGTGCAATGGTATTATCATCACAGGTGAGCGTACCTTTTAGTGCTCCGACATTGATTAAACCTGAACCATGGGAAATAATTTTTTGCATACTACAAAATAATGCAACTTCTTTACTTAATGGGTTTTCATTGAACTCTTTCTCATAATCATTGAGTGCATGAAGAATCTGTGCGAACCTTTTCCTGGTTGTAAAATCAGCATGACTTATTCTTTGGTAAGCTTTATCAAACAAAGCCCGGAACGCTTCACTACTTTCGTAATGTTGCTGAAATAGATTAATAGTAGATAAAAAAGGTGTAGTTTGCGTTTCCATATGAAGAATATTCAGCTCTGAAAACAATGAAATGATTTTCTTCAGACTACCTTCTGACGATATGTCATAGGGATTTTCGATTGTCTGACTAATCGGCTGAACATTATCATTCGATATTTCCCTGACGGGAACCCGTTGCGATAGGGTGATATCAGCATCAATATCAGTAGCTGTAACGTTAAAACCCATTTTTTTAACCCTGCCGGTTTCCATGTACTCTCCTCATTTGTTACATTCTGGATGGAGTCTGTCATTCCTTGCAGTGAAATACCGTAACATATTTGCCCCGAACGAACGCCATTATCAGGGAAAAGTCAGAAAACTGATGAAGTCACCCTAAGCGGGGAGAGGCGAGAAGTTGGTTATGCGCCAGCACGATTTCTGTTTCAATTTTACCGCGTAACGCCTTCAACGAGGTTTCATAAGCACGCATATTAAAGAAAGCAGTATCGGGTGGGTTGTTATTTAAGTCTGGAAATCTAACATCCGAAGAAAAGACACCATCACAATTAAAAATAAAAGCATTCTTACATAAGCGTGCTTTGTTACGTATTACGCCTGCGTTCGCTTGAATACTCCTGCATTCATCAATCAGTGATCGACTCTCCGTAATGGTAATGTTTAGGGCATTTATTTTCCTTCTGATTTCATCCCTTAATATTTGATCATCGGGTGTAATGACAGCACTGTCGAGTTCAATTCGCATTCGCGTCATATCGTCAATCTTATTATTGAGCATTAAAATATTTTCTTCAGCTAGCGTTATTGTTGCATCACAATCAGGAAGGCAGGTTTCTGTCCCATAGTCTGATAAACTCACTCCCAATTGATCACTCGCGATCTGATTAGTGTTGAAGACTCGTTCACAACGCAGACTGACATAAGACTGACTGGGCAAAAAACGCTCGATCTCATGGATATTACGATCAACGATCTTTTTACATTGTTTCATATGGCCAATGATTTCTACTAATGAATTCCTTTCTTCTGTGGTATCCCGGATAAACCTTGCTTCATAAGCATGAAAATATTCAACCTTGTGTGCCGGGGTTAAATATTTCACTGCTATTTCGGGTTGGGTTGCTGCGAGTGCAGCATGGGATAAAACAGAAATAACAACAACCCATTGATAGAGGTTTTTCGGTGAGAGAGTCAGTCGATGGTTGCGTTTTATATTATTGCTTTCCAGCGTAAAGCCGGTGGTTTCATTTTTCACGCTATTCAGCGTGGCGACCAGATGATGACGATGCTTAACGCAATGACTATGCTGAGTGACACGCATACGATTCGTATTGAATATTTGAGCAATTCTATGCTGCTGGAAAGTTACCGTCATAGCCACTTCCTTATTACTTTATTCGTTGCACCCTTTTGTCAGAGTTAAGATATAGTCATTCTTCATAATTTTTCCATTTTTAATAGGCTAAATCAGGCAAAAAAATATAGCGGCACGATAAACCCTGCCGCTACGTTGTACCTTATACGTACTATTCTTTTTCGTACTTATCAAACTCCCCCTTCCAAATCACGGCACTTTTTCATCAGTTGAAGTTTTAGACGAAATAATTTTGAGTGACTTGTCAAGACCAGGTGGTTCAACTATAAATACATCCTTGCTATAGGAAACCTTCCAGATATGAGTTCCCTCAGGCAGCCTGCTGGTATCTATTTTATAGAGTATTCTGGCCCTGTTTGAACGCCCACCATATTGGTTTGTCCCTATTATTTCATTGACGATTTTTTCCTCGGTGCTATCTTTCGGTGTGAGAGGCGTAACAAAAAAACCCTGAACTTTATCCGTCTTATGACCTCTGATTATATTAGATGCGTTGATGTGATTATCCCTGTCTATATTTATTGATGAATCATAAGCAGTGTAATGAATAACTTCCTTAGGCCATTCTCCTTGCTGAAGTTTAGTCTTGCTATAGACATCCCCATTTTTACTTCTTGCCATAATGACCATGTCCGGCGTATTGGTATTTCCAGGAGCAACTGGTTCACTCCGTCTGGAACTGGAGCTTGCATTTCTTCGTGAACTATTACCATTACCGTAAGGTGCATATAATGCACCGGATGTTGATGGTTTCGAATCCGGCAGCACCGAATGTCTCCCTCCATCAGCATATAAGGCTACTCTTTTTCTCTTTTTCGATGGTCCAGCCTCAGGAACAACATCAGGCTCAACCTCATCCCTTCTCACCTTTGGTTGAACCTGAGACTTTAAATCTGGGCCGACATTGTCATTAACGGGTTTATGTTTCGCTATCCACTCACATTCTTTACCATTTTTTGCTCTAAATAAAAATGCCATCATCTCTCGGTAGCTGCTGGCAGGGATATTATCAATATAATTATCTAACTGTATTTTTGTTAATTCTGAAAAACCCGAAAGATTACTCTTCATAAATTCCTGAAGTGTTGATCTTTGCTCAACTGGAAGATTAAAACCCCCAGGAAGCCTCATTGGCTTACCTTTTTCATCGACATGCTTATGATTCGGACGCAGCATTCCTGTTTTTCCATCATAATCGTAAGTCATTTTGATATCGTTATTGGTCAGTTCAACATAAAGAGTGACTATTAATTAACTCCAGTCGCTCATAAGTACTTTTCTTCCCTTGCTGGCATAGAATTTCATTCCGAGGATCTGCCATCTTTTCCTCAAGTTTCTTTATCAGTTCTTTGCGTCCTTGTGGGTCATTTTTTATCGTTGCAACTAATGCCGTTGCCCAGGCGACTCCTCCCTTTTTTTTCGCTGACATAATCACCTCAGGTAATAAAGCTGTTAAATGTTCTCGTGCCTCCGTCGACGTAATCGCTCCTGGCTCTTGTATAGCGACTATGATTTGAGAGTAATTTTCGAGCAGTTTGTCTGCCGGGTGAGGATAGATACTTATAAATTCTTTTAGTCTGCTTTCGATCTTTTCATACAAATTAGCGTACCCCGCCACCTCTTCACTCAAATACTCATGAGCGAGTTGCGGACTATATTTTAACTTTTCAGCTGCCTCACCTAGCTCTATATTAAGATAACCTAATTTTTTTCCTGACCCAGTCGCTGATGTTGTCATTGCCTCATGATCATAGATCGTATATATCGGCGTATGAGTAACTTCTCTTGGCATAAGATAACCTATAAGAAATGAGGCGGGATTTATCTATAAACGCAACATTCAGCCGCCTCCCTGCACACTGCGCTTGTGCTGCTGATAAGTTATTTAGTCGCAAAAGAATCTTTTATGAAAATCACCCAAAGCTTCTGTATTTCTGCAAAGGGACAGAAAAATCCGTGTTTTTCACAAGAAATATGACACAGATGTATGCCTTGACTTTAACTAATATGACAAAGGCATAACCATTTGGTTATGCCTTTGTCAGACTGCTGACAAAGTCCTGGTCGTAAGACCGGGACTTTGATCTAATAAGGTCAGTGCACTTAACGGACTGACCGCCATGCTCAAAGAACCCGCCCCACAGCAATACCAGTTTGAAATGGTCACCCTCGACGAGCTGGTGCCTGAAGACCATCTGGTGCGCAAAATCGATGCCGCCATTGACTTCGAATTTATCCGCGATGCCGTGGCACACCTCTACTGCGCCGACAACGGCCGACCGGCCATTGACCCCGTCCGCCTGATTAAAATGATGCTGCTGGGCTACCTCTTCGGTGTCCCCTCTGAGCGTCGTCTGGTCAGGGAAATCCAGGTCAACGTTGCTTACCGCTGGTTCCTGCGCATGGGCCTGACGGAGAAAGTCCCGGACGCCTCCACCCTCAGCCAGAACCGTATCCGCCGCTTTAACGACAGCGACGTGTTCCAGCAGATTTTTGACCACATCGTGGAGCAGGCGCTGAGTCAGGGCATGGCGAATGGCCGCGTGCTCTACACCGACAGCACGCACCTGAAAGCCGATGCGAACCCGCGCAAAGCCATTAATGAACTGCGCCCGGAAGGGGTCAGCGAATATCTGGCGGAGCTGAATGCCGCCGTGGAGGCCGACAGGAAACAGCGTGAAAAAAAGCCGCTGCCCGGCGTAAAAAAATCGCCAGAAAGCGCAGCCGCCGTTAAGAATACCAAAGTCAGCACCACCGACCCGGAAAGCGGCTTTATGCACCGGGACAACAAGCCGCAGGGCTTCTTTTATCTGGACCACCGCACGGTGGACGGGAAGTACGGCATCATCACCGACACGTTCGTCACGCCGGGCAATATCCACGACAGCCAGCCCTTCATTGGGCGGCTGAAGCGCCAGATAAGCCGGTTCGGGCTGGAGCCGGTCGCGGCGGGCGTGGATGCAGGCTACTTCACTGCAGCGGTCTGCCATCTGACACAGGAAATGGGCATCGCGCTGGTGCCGGGCTACCGCAGGCCGAACAAAGGCCAGAATGATTATCAGAAAAAGCACTTCCGGTATGACGCGGAGCGGGACCTGTATGTCTGTCCGGCAGACAGCGAGCTGTGCTATGGCACTACGGACCGTAACGGCTACCGGCACTATCGCTCAGACCGTGTGGTGTGTGGCGTATGCCCGATGCGTGAGCGGTGTACGCAGAGCCGGAGCCAGCAGAAAACGGTGACGCGGCACGTGTGGGAAGAGGCGAAAGAGAAGGCGAACGAGCTGCGACTGACGAAATGGGGAAAGAAAGTGTACGCGCGGCGTAAGGAGACGGTGGAACGGAGCTTCGCGGATGCGAAACAGCACCACGGTCACCGCTATGCGCGGTTCCGTGGTCTGATGAAGGTGCAGATGCAGTGCCTGCTGGCGGCGACGGCGCAGAATATAAAGAAGCTGGCGCTTCTGATGCTTTTTAACTGGCTGTTAAGGGAGCTGAGAGGCAGTTCAGGACGCGAAGTGAACGGATAAGAAAATGAATGCCCTGTCAGGGCCGGATGGCGAAAAATATCGCGATCGCGACCTGCGGTCGCTACAAAAGAAGAACCCCACCGGAAAAAGTGGGGTTCGTCAGCAGTCTGACAAAGGCATAACCATTTGGTTATGCCTTTGTTATTAATGACGGGGGATTTTACAACGAGGAAATCACATTATTGCGCAGATTAATGATGTGGCTACGAATAGATGCCAGACTTTTTTCCCGATCGCCTTCACGCATCGCATTGAGCAAATCAAGATGCTCGGCGTGGTTTTCCTGCTGGCGATGCAGCGGGCTATGCAGGCGAAACAAACGCACGTTGACACGCAGTCCTTTTAACACCTGCGCCAGCACCAGGTTACCACTGGCTTCGGCAATGGTGTTGTGCAGCTTTTCATCGAAGCGCCAGAAAAGATGTTCCTGTGCTTCACCGGCGTCAATCAACTCACGCAACTCTTTAAGCAGATCATCCAGCGTACCGGCACTGATTTTATCCAGCGCTTTACCCACCGCTTCCGCTTCCAGCACTTCCCGCAGCGCCATGGTATCAAGGTATTCTTTGATATCGACGGTGCGCACGGTATAGGAACGTGCGCCACGTCGTTCCAGCAGATTTTCACCCGCCAGTCTGACCAGCGCCTCACGCATCGGCGTGCGGGAAACCTGCAACTCTTCCGCCAGTCGCGATTCCAGCATTTCACTACTTCCGGGAATTTTACGTTCGAGGATTAACTCTTTCAGCAACGCATAAACCTGCTCAGACAAACTGGCTGATTTCATATACAACGGCTTGGCAGCCATAATCGCAGCAAGAGTGTGATCCTGATAGTCAGTCATCTTCACGCAGTGTCCAAAAGTAAAATGGGTAATGAGTTTACCGGATTATCCGCTTATTGGGAAAGGCACCGCACAGCTGAGAAACGCACCATTCCCCGCCCTTCCCTGATATTCACCCTCCGCCCAGACCTTTTCACCACGCGATAAGGTGATGGCAGGCCAGGCCTGTACCTGTTTACCTTCATAAGGCGTGTGATCGGCATTGGTGTGCAAATCGCTATTGCTGATGGTTTTATCGATATCCGTATCCCAGATCACCAGGTCGGCATCCGATCCCACCGCGATGCTGCCTTTTTGCGGATACAGGCCGTAGAGTTTCGCCGGTGCGGTCGCGGTTAAATCAACAAAACGCTGGGCTGAAATGCGCTTCTTCAGTACCCCTTCACTCATCAATAACGGCAGACGCGTTTCCAGCCCGGCGATACCGTTGGGTACCAGATCAAAAGACGCATTGTCGCCATGCAACTTCTTACCTTGCGGATCATCGAAGTTAAACGGGCAATGATCCGAGGAAAAAATGGTAAAGGTGCCGTTGGCTAACGCATTCCATACGGCATTCTGGCTGTCGGTATCGCGCGGCGGCGGGCTACAAATGCATTTCGCCCCGTGGAAACTGTCATCGATACCCAAATCCTCAGCCGTGAGAAACAGATATTGCGGACAGGTTTCAGAGAAAATATTAATGCCCTGACCACGCGCCCAGTAAATCTGTTCAATGGCCGCCCGGCTGGAAACGTGGACCAGCAAAATCGGCACATCCACCAGTTCCGCCAGCGAGATGGCCCGATGCGTGGCTTCACGCTCACCAATCGGTGAATGCGCCAGCGCATGGTAGCGCGGCGCAATTTTGCCCTGCTGCTTCAGCCGCTCGGTTAACCAACTGATGCAGTCATCATTTTCCGCGTGAATCATAGCTATTGCTCCGGCTTCACGCGTCGCTTCCAGCACATTCAGAATATGGTGATCGGTCAGTTTTAACGCGTCATAGGTCATGTAGATTTTAAATGACGTGTAACCCTGCTGGATAACCTGCGGAATCTCGTCAATCACCGCCGCGCTGGCGTCAGTAATGATTACGTGAAAAGCGTAATCAATGCAGGCTTTACCTTCAGCACGCTGATGGTAATCGGCGATTGCATCGTGCAGGCTTTGCCCTTTGAATTGCATAGCAAAAGGAATAATGGTGGTGGTGCCGCCACAGGCAGCCGAACGCGTGCCGCTGATAAAGTCATCGGCCCCGACAGAGCCATCGGTGGAAGGCTGATCCAGATGGCAATGGGCATCAACGCCGCCCGGCGTCACCATCCGGCCATTGGCATCGATCACCTGCTGCGCCTGGGTTTCATCCAGTGTGGCGGCGATGACGCTGATACGGCCATCATTGATGCCAATATCACCACGATAACGATCAGCTGCCGTCACGATGTCCGCATTTTTAATGATCAGATCAAAGGATTTCATGGCTGCGTCTCCCGGGTGTAAGCGCTGGAAACTTCCTTAAAGCTGGGTTTAACCGGTTCACTGCTGTGGGTGGTATTTTGATACGCTTTAGCGTAGTGACGTTCGATTTTACGCTGGATAAAGTCCCACAGGGTGGTGAGGAGCAGATAATAGGTGGCGGCCACCATAAACAATTCCAGCACCATAAATTGTTCCTGCATCAATATCTGGGTACGACGCAGTAACTCCTCCATGGAAATCACCGAAGCGATGGAAGTGGTTTTTAATAATCCATTAAAGCTGTTGCCTAACGACGGCAGGATTAAACGCATGGTCTGCGGGAAAATCACGTAACGCGCCACATTCAGCTGATTAAAGCCCAGTGCTTTGGCGGCATTAATTTGCCCTTTCGGCAAGGCCTGCACGCCACCACGAATAATCTCCGCCAGATAGGCCGCTTCATTCAGCACCAGCCCCATCACCACCGCTTCTATCACGGTAAAGCGAATGCCAATCTGCGGCAGGCCGGTATAGATAATAATCAGTTGTACCAGTAATGGCGTGCCACGAAAAATCCAGATATAGGTGCGGGCAATCTGGTTAATCCATGACCAGGGAGAGAGTCTGGCAAAGGCGAGTAATATTCCCAATACCAGCCCGCCAGCCATACCCGCAAGGGTTAACAGGACGGTGTTTACCGCCCCCATGAAAATGAAATAGTTGGTGAGATAATGGAAGTACCCTTCCCAGCTCCAGCCCTGAATCATAATTAGCTTTCCTACAGTTACGAGTGGGGACCCTGAACACTAAAGGTTCCGGTGATCATTTTCGCGCCATACTTGTTAAACAGCGCCGGTAAGCTGCCATCGGCATTCATCTGGTTCAGCACCTTCGCGGTGGCATCTGCCAGATGCGCGTCTTTGAATGCAATAGCAACCGGTGTCGGGTCGATACCAGAAAGCACCTGCTTAAACATCCCTTTGTGCTGATAATCCGCGGCAACGGCGTCGATGCTGATCACTGCGCTGACCTGCTGCGCGCGTAACGCCTGGAATGCCACGGTAAAGTTATCGAAGGTATGAATATCAACCGGCTTGAGGCCTTTGGCTTCCAGCTCTTTGCTGATTTTGCGGATGGTGGTTTCTTCAAAACCGCCGATTTCCACTCCCACACTTTTACCCGCCAGGTCTTCCACTTTGGCAATTTTGCCACTGTCGGCAGGCGCCACGGAAACACTGATGGCCTGGCTTTCATACGGGATCAGATACATGATTTTGGCGCGTGCCGGAGTGAAGAAAATGCCGGTGTTGATCATGTCCCAGCGTCCGCCCTGCAAACCAGGGACCATCGCGGAAAATTCAATACGGGTGTAGTCCGGTTTCAGGCACAGACGTTTGGCAATCTCCTCGCCCAGCTCGATGCGCATGCCTTTTAACTGGCCTTCGCCATCAACATATTGCAGTGGCGGTAAGGTCGGGTTAGTGGACATCTTTAACTCACCCGCTGTCACCAGGTTTGCCCCCTCAATCGGGGTACAGGCCGCGAAGCTGGCTTGCATAAACAGGCTACCCGTAAGAAGACATGCAGCGGCTATCAACGTTTTTTTGGTCATCATTTACATTCTCCGAATAAGCAAAAACAGGACGGGTATCAATGCTGAAAGCTGTTCAGCACGGCGAGTTTTTCTAATTCATGACGCAGAACCTGGTGCAAATCGCTGGCCAGCGGCAGACGCGGTGCACGCGGGATGCCCACTTCCAGCCCCATCATCGACAGGCCCGCTTTGCTGGCGGCGACATAATGTGGCCCGCCAACTGCCCGCACCACGGGCAGAATTTTGTGATACAGCGCCAGCGCTTCATTACGATCGAGACGGTCCACCGCGGCCTCAAACATTTGCGCGCACTGCGAGGGCAACAGGTTAGAAGCCACCGCCACCCAGCCGCAGGCACCGAGCCAGAAGGATTCGTAGCCGAGGATACCGGCGAACACATTCATGCGGTCGCCGCACAGTTCAATGATGTCGCGCACACGGGTGACTTCCAGCGTGGATTCTTTGATATAGCTGACGGTGTCGATTTCCGATAAACGCGCCACGGTTTTCGGCAGCAAATCGACATTGGCGGTGGCCGGGTTGTTGTAAATCATGATCGGAATGGAAAGCGCTTCGCCCACCGCACGGTAATGGGCAAACAATTCGTCTTCGTTCGGGCAGCTATAAAATGGCGGGATGATCATCACGCCATCCGCACCCATCGCTTCGGCTTCTTTACTCAGCTCCACACATTCCGGCGTCCATTCCGCGCCGGTTCCCATCAGCACCGGTACACGCCCTCTTGCGGTGCGAATCACCGTTTCGGTGACCAACTGGCGCTCCTCGCGGGTCATTGATAAAAATTCACCGGTACTGCCCAGCGGGATAAGTCCATGAATACCTTGCTCAATTTGCCAGTCGACCAATTTTTCCAGAGCTGGCACGTCAATTGCTAAACCATCCTGAGTGAAAGGAGTAATTAACACCGTATAAGTACCGCGAAACTGCGCCATGTTTTGAGTTCCTTAAGAAATTGCTTGATGCATACCGTTTGTATACCGTATACATAATGTATACACAAGCGTTGTCGGATCACAAGCGTTATGGAACTCAAATCTCCCAACATCATTCCTGCCAGCAAAACTCTGACCATCTGGTTTGAGGGCAAAGCCGTACCAGCCCTGCCTGACGAAACCATTGCGGCGGCACTCGCGCGGCAAAATATCGTCACTATCCGTGAGACCGATCAGGGCGACAAACGGGGTTTATGGTGCGGCATGGGTGCTTGCTACGAGTGTGTGGTGCAGGTGGATGGCAAAGGATCGCAACGCAGCTGCATGACCCTGGTGCAGGACGGTATGCAGGTGCAGAGCCAGCGCACTCCGCAGCCGCCCACACAGCCTCTGGCTCCGCCGCCAGGTAACCTCACCCCTGAAACACGCGACTGCGATCTGCTGGTGCTGGGCGCAGGTCCGGCCGGGCTTTCCGCTGCGCGTACCGCCGCCGCAGCGGGCGCGAAAGTCATCGTGATCGATGAACGCCCGCAGAGCGGCGGCCAGTTTTTTAAGCCGCTGGCCCCTTCTCATACCCTGCATGGCAAAATGCCGCCGCAGTGGCGCGATGGCGAAACACTGCTGAACGCAACCCTGGCTGCCGGGGTCGACATTCTGCAACAGGCCACCGTATGGGCGGCCTTTTCAGCGCAGGAAATTGGCGTTATCTGGCAGGATCAATCGCTGCTGATCCGTCCTCAACAACTGATCATCGCCACCGGTGCCTATGAGCGCCCGGTACCTTTTCCTGGCTGGACTTTGCCCGGCGTGATGACGACCGGCGCAGGCCAGACGCTGGCGAAAGCGTATCGGGTGATACCCGGTGAGAAAGTGGTGGTCAGCGGTAATGGTCCGCTCAATTTGCAGTTTGCCGCCGAGCTGGTGGCCAGCCAGGGCAAGGTGGTTGAGGTGCTGGAGCGCGCCGCTAAACCGGGGATCAAAATGATGCGGCAGATCCTGACCATGGCAAAAGTTGCGCCTGAACTGTTGTTAAAAGGACGTCATTACCTGTCGATTCTGAAAAAAAATCGTGTTGCAGTGCGCTGGGGATATGAAGTGGTTGCGGCGCACGGACAGGATCGTTTAGAACGCATCACCGTTATGGCAGTGGATCAGAGCGGGCAGCGCATTCCCGGTTCGAGCCGTGAAATCCCCTGCGATGTGCTCTGTCTCGGCCACGGTTTTATTCCCTCCACCGATCTGGCGCGTTCGCTGGGCTGTGAACAGCAACTTGCCACCACCCCGTTCAGCACCCCAACCATTAAAACTGATGCAGACGGTGCAACCAGCGTCGCCGGTGTTTACGTGGTGGGCGATGGTGCCCGACTGGGTGGCGCGCAGATTGCTCAGGTACGTGGTCAGCTGGCTGGCGTCCGTGCGCTCCAGGCACTCGGCAAAACGGCGGCAGGCATCGATATCCGTCAGTTGAAAACACGCCTCGCCAAAGCAGAAGATTTTCAGCAGGCGTTGTGGCAGGTCTATCAGGCTCCCGCGGTGAGCCTGCAATCCCTGCCTGATGAAACGGTGATTTGCCGTTGTGAAAATATCACCCTTGGCAGCTTACGTCGCGCCATCAGCGCAGGCATGGATACCCCCGCCGCGCTGAAGCGTAATCTGCGTACCGGCATGGGATTATGTCAGGGCCGGACCTGTTCCGGCATGGTGGCGCAGCTGGTGACGGAGATGACCGGACGCCAAAAGCAAACCAGCGGATTCTATGCGCCCCGCTTCCCGGTGCGTCCGGTGCCCATCGCTGCGCTGACCTTTGAGAAACAGGAATGGGGTGGCCACAAACCCGCCATCACCCCCAACCTGGCCCGCCCGGTGGAATCTGCGCCATTGCCCCCGCAGAAAACTGACGTACTGGTCATCGGCGGCGGCGTAATGGGCAACTGCCTCGGTTATTACCTGGCCGCGGGTGGCGCTGATGTTCTGGTGGTGGAGCGCGACGATATTAATTTACAGGCTTCCGGGGCCAACGCGGGCAGCCTGCATGTGCAACTGCTGTCCTTCGATTTTGGTGCCAAAGCCGAACAGGGTGGTGGTCCGGCGGCGCAAACGCTGCCATTGGGGCCGGTTTCGGTCCGGCTGTGGCAGGAACTGGAAGCGGCCAGCGGCGAGTCGCTGGAGATCAAGATCACCGGCGGATTGATGGTGGCGGAAACCGAACAGGAGATGCGCTTCCTTGAGCAAAAAATATTGCTGGAGCGCCGCTACGGCATCGAAGCCAGCATGCTGGATGCGCGCGAATTAGCGCGTCTGTCCCCTAACCTTTCCCCGCAGCTCATCGGCGCTGAATTTTGCCCGATGGAAGGCAAGATCAACCCGCTGCGCGCCACTTATGTGGTGAATCAACTGGCGCGTGCCCAGGGGGCCCGTTTCCAGCGTGGCACCGATGTGATGGCCATCGAACGCCTGTCTCACGGCGGCTATCGGGTGCAGACCAGCCGTGGCGTGATTGAGGCGCAGCGAGTGATCAATGCCGCCGGTGCTTGGGCCGCCAAAGTGGGTGAGATGGTGGGCATCAACGTGCCGGTCAAAGGCGCACCGTTGCAGATGATTGTCACCGAGCGCGCCGCGCCGCTGGTTGATCACCTGATTGCACACGCGGGTCGTCATCTCAGCCTGAAACAGACGGCGTACGGCAGCTTATTAATTGGTGGTGGCTGGAGCGCGCAATTTAATCCGGCCATGCGTATGAATCAGCCCTCGCGTGAAAGTATTGAAGGCAATTTGTGGGTAGCGAATAACGTGCTGCCCGCCCTGAGTGGCCTGCATATGGTGCGCAGCTGGGCCGGGATGAATATCAACATTGATGGCGCGCCGATTATTGGCGAGGTGCCCGGCATGCCCGGTTTCTACAATGCCGTGACGTCCAATGGCTATACCCTGTCGCCGGTGGTGGCCCGCAGCCTGGCACAACTTATTCTTCGTGGCAGCAGTGAGATCAATCTGTCGCCTTACCATATTTCCCGTTTCGATAATCACAGGACTGCTGTTAATGAGTAAACAACGTGTCGCCACATGGATTGAAAACCATTTCCCCGACCAGGTTGAGATGCTGAAAATTCTGGTGCAAACCCCATCGGACAACCCGCCAGGTGATTGCACACCTCATGCTTTAGTGACGGCGCAGCAGCTGCGCGCGCTCGGGCTGGAAGTGGAGAGCTTTACCGTGCCGGATGAGGTGGTTCAGGCTGCCGGCATGCGCAGCGCAACCAATCTGGTGGTGCGTCATCGTTTTGGTCCAGGTCCGACGGTGGCGCTCAATGCCCATGGTGATGTGGTGCCACCGGGAGGCGGCTGGAGCAAAGATCCTTACGGCGCTGAAATTGAAGATGGCTGGTTATATGGCCGTGGGGCAGCGGTGTCGAAATCAGACATCACCACGTATGCTTACGCCCTGCTGGCCCTGATCCACAGTGAAGCGCAGCTGAATGGCACCATCGAACTGCACATTACTTACGATGAAGAAACCGGTGGCGCAACCGGTCCTGGCTGGCTGCTGGATAACGGCATCAGCAAACCGGATTACGTGGTCTGTGCCGCACTCAGCTACTTTGTCGTCACCGCGCACAATGGTTGTCTGCATCTGGAAATTACCGTGCAGGGTAAATCGGCCCATGCTGCCTTTCCTGCCAGCGGCTGTGATGCCATCGAAGCCGGGAACCGTTTAATGAGCGCGTTGTATCACTATCGCGACTCGCTGGCAGAAAAACAGTCGCAGGTTCCGGGCATTGATTCCCCTACGCTGGTCATCGGCCTGGTATCGGGTGGCATTAATACCAATGTGGTTAGCGATAATATGGTCATTCGCCTCGACCGCCGCATTATCCCGGAAGAAAACCCGGAAGCGGTTGAACAGGAATTAATGGCGCTGATTGCCAGTGTGGAACAGCAGCTGACCGGCATTACCTGCCAGGTAAAACGTATTTTGCTGGCGCGCCCTTTTACCTCCTCTGCCGCGAGCATCGCGCTGGCCAGGATCTTCAGCCAGCAGGCGGAAGAAATCCTGGGGGAGCCGATCCCGTTAGTCGGGCTACCACTGTATACCGATGCCCGCCTTTACAGCGCCGCAGGCATTCCGACCATTATGTACGGTGCCGGGCCACGCAGCTTCCTTGAGGCCAATGGGCACCGTGCCGATGAGCGCGTGCATCTCGATGATTTACAGCATGCCACCAAAATCGTGGCCAATAGTCTGCTTACCCTGTTGCAGGAGAAAAACGCATGATCGCCATTAATAATCTGTCGAAATATTATGGTCAGTTGCCGGTGCTGAAAAACTGCACGCTGAATATTCAAAAAGGCGAAGTGGTGGTGATTTGCGGCCCGTCCGGTTCCGGGAAATCCACCTTAATAAAATGCATCAATGCGCTGGAGCCGTTTCAGCGTGGCGAAATCGATGTGGATGGCATGAAGCTCAGTGATAAGAAAACCAATCTCACCGCCCTGCGCCAGCAGGTTGGCATGGTGTTCCAGTCCTTCGAATTATTCCCGCATATGACGGTGCTGGAAAACCTGATTGTGCCGCAGATGCGTAACCTGAAACGCCCGCGTGCGGCGGCATTAGATAAAGCGCAGGAACTGCTGCAACGCGTGGGTATGGAACGTCACGGGCATAAATATCCGGCGCAGCTGTCTGGTGGTCAGCAGCAACGTGTCGCCATCGCCCGTGCACTGGCGATGAATCCCAAAGTGATGTTATTTGACGAACCCACTTCGGCACTGGATCCTGAAATGGTGGCGGAGGTGCTGGCGGTGATGGCGGAACTGGCTGCTGAAGGCATGACCATGTGTTGTGTCACCCATGAACTGGGCTTTGCCCGTAAGATTGCTGACCGCATCATTTTTATGGATGCCGGGGAAATAATTGAAGACGCCGAGACCGAGACCTTTTTCACCACCCCGGCTTCACCGCGCGCACGAAATTTTCTCGACCAAATCATTCATCATTAACGAAACAAGGCTGAGTATGAAAGCACGCCACCTGCAGGAAAATGCCGTCCGCTACTTTCTGGAAGTGGTTCGCTCGGGTTCACTCAGCCTGGCGGCACAGAAACTGAATGTGGCTGCTTCCGCCATCAGCCGTCAGATCAGTGGCCTGGAAGATCGGCTGGGGGAAACCCTGTTCGAGCGGCGTAAGGAAGGGATGATCCCCACCGCCGCCGGGGAATTGCTGGCGGCCTGGGCGATCCGCACCCAGCTGGAAAGTGAAAAGGTGGTGCATGAGCTGGCCGAACTGAGTGGACTGCGTAAAGGTGAAGTGCGCATCGACAGCTCGGCAGGCTTCAGCGTCGATTTTTTACCGATGATGATCGCCTCCTTTCGTCGCCATTATCCCGATATCCATTTTCGCCTGCATGTCACCCACGCCGAAGAGGTGGTGCGGCGGCTGCGCGAGGGGGAAAGTGACCTCGGGCTGACCTTCAGCCAGGTTCCCGAGGAAAATATTCATGTCGCCTGGCGTTTGCAGTCTCGCCTGGTGGCGGTTATGCCGCCCGATCATGTGCTCGCCCGACGCAGCGGGTTACAACTGTCGCAGCTCAGTGGTTATCCTCTCGGGCTGCCGGAACGGCCAATTATGTTGCGCCGCCTGTTCGATGCCTGCTGTAGCCGCCAGGGGATCGTTATTTCGCCGGTGTTTGTCACCAACTCCATCAGCGCGCTGCTGGCCTTTGTACGTTACGAGCAGGGCGTGGTGGTCGCATCGGAAATGACGGTGCGGGAATATATCCGCGCGCATAATCTGTGCGCCGTCCCGCTGGTGGGACAGGATCTGCACGGCATCAATATCGAACTGAATACCCTGGCGGGCCGCAGCTTACCCAAAGCAGTGACGGCGTTTATTGATCATTTTATTCGTGAAATGGAATCCACCCCGTTTATTTCCGCCGTCACATCATAATATTCACTTATTACCCAGCCTCTGAATCAATCCTTTTTCGCTGTTTCTGGCGGCGCGAAATAATAAGGCCTTATCACCACGTTATCTTTGCCGTTTTGCTATGGATAACGTGAAAAAGTTGAAATGGTGATAACCCTGAGCGCATGGCAGGATGAATTTCCGCTGAGAAATTCACGCCTCCGGCTAATAAGGAACTGCCATGCAACCTTCATCGTTTTACCGGCATTGGGTGGTTATTTTGCTGTATATCGCCTGGTGTATCGCCTTTATTGATCGTGTGGTGCTGAGCATGGGAGCACCGGCGCTGACGGCGGAAATGCACCTCAGCCCCGCCGAACTGGGTCTGGTGTTAAGCGTGTTCTATTTTGGCTTCTGGCTGATGCAGTTGCCGGGCGGCTGGCTGGCCGACCGTTTTGGCGCTAAGTCGGTGGTGATTATGGCGATCGGTTTCTGGTCATTATTCACCCTGCTGACCGGTCTGGCATGGTCACTGGCATCTTTATTATTCATCCGCCTGTTGTTTGGTCTGGGCGAAGGCGCTTTCCCCTCGGCAGCCATTAAGAATGCGGCGGAAAACTACAGCACCGAACAGAAGCCCAAAATTACTTCGTTGCTGGTGTCGTCAAATTATATCGGCAGCATGATCGCCCCGTTGTTAATTGCCCCACTGCTGCTGCATTTCCACTGGCGTCACACCTTTATGCTGATTGGGATTTTGGGGCTGGTGTTTGTGCTGATATATAGCCTGACCGTGCGCAACACCCCGGCGAGTGACAGCGAACAGCGGCAGCGGATTAACCTTCAGGACGTGAAAAGCGTCATGCGACACCCGCTGCTGTGGAAAATCGCCGCGGTGTGGTTTGGCCTGAGCCTGATCAACAAAGGACTGGATTCCTGGATGCCGGTTTATCTGATGACCGAGCGTCACCTCGACCTAAAGGCTGTCGGCGTGCTGCTGCCGATCCCCTATCTGATGGCGGGCATCGCGACCGCTATCGGCGGCTGGGTGATGGTGAAATTCTTTAATGGCCGGGAAAACCTGATGCTGCTGTTCAGCGCCCTGTTTACCGCCATCTCTATCGGTTGCATGTACCGCGCAGAAACGCTGACCGGCGTGATTGTCGCCCAGGCATTCACCTATTTCTTTAAATCGTTTGTGCTGGCGGTGGCTGTCGCACTTCCGACCAAAATCCTCGCCCCGCGCATGGTAGGTTCGGGTATCGGGGTGATCAACTTTGGCGGCCAGGCGGCAGGTTTTATTGCCCCGCTGGCGATTGGTCTGATGGTGCAACACTTCAGCTTTGGCTCCGCTTTCCTGTTCCTGATGGGGGCCGCGGCGTTCTCCACGCTGATGAGCCTGACCATCCGCACGGAAAAAACCGGTGCGCGCCTTCTGAATTGCGCACCTGAAAAACCTGCGCGATAAATCGCGCCGCTACGCGTCAGTGCAAACCCGAACATATAAATTAAAGAAGGATGATGCGATGGATACGTTATGCGATCTCCCGGCCACTGAAGCCCGCTGTCTGATTGGCGAAAAGAGCATCGCCCCGAGCGAGCTGCTGGAAAGCTGCATCAACCGGATTGAACAGGTCAATCCGGCGGTCAATGCGCTGGTGGCCTGTGATTTCGCCACGGCGCGCGCCGTGGCACAAAAGCAGGATAAAGCGCTGCTGCGCGGTGAACCTCTCGGCCCATTACACGGCTTGCCGCTGGGCGTGAAGGATATGATCGACGCTGCCGGATTGCCAACCACCTTCGGCAGCGTGGCGAAACGTCACAACGTGGCGCAACAGGATGAGCGGCTGGTGGCGGTATTGCGGGCCGCGGGCGCTAACGTCGTCGGCAAAACCAACGTGCCGGAATGGGGTGCCGGAGGGAATTCACGCAACGCGGTGTATGGCACCACCGGTAATCCGTTTGATACCACCCGCTCGGCCGCAGGATCGTCCGGCGGATCTGCGGCGGCGCTGGCCTGCGGCATGGTGTCGCTGGCAACCGGTTCCGATACCGGCGGTTCGCTACGTAACCCGGCGGCCTTTAATGGTGTGGTCGGTTTCCGCCCGACGGCGGGCCTCATCCCGGCAGAGAAACGCGGTTGCGCCTGGTTGCAAATCTCCACCCTGGGTCCGATGGGACGCACGGTGGATGACGCCGCATTGATGTTCAGCGTGATGCAGGGCGAAGATGCGCGCGATCCCCTGTCGCATGTGGTGCCAGGACGCCAGTTGCGGCAACCACAGGAGTTCTTCCCGCTGGCCGCGATCGATCTTTCCTCGCAACGCCTGGCCTGGAGCAGTGATTTCGGCTTTGCCCCGACCGAACAAGGCGTGGTGGCGTGCTTTCACGGCAAAATGCAGCATATCGCCCCGCTGTTCGCCAGCGCCGAACAGGCGACGCCGGATTGCCAGGGAGCGAATGAGGCGTTCGAAACCCTGCGCTCGCTGTTGTTTCTCACCGCGACACGTGAACTGTATCAGCAGCAGCCGCAGTCAGTGGGGGAAAACGTCCGCATGAATATTGAAGAAGGCTTGCGCTACAGCGCGCTGGATATCGCGCGCGGACTGGATTTACAAACCCAGCTGTATCGGCGCTGGGAAGCGTTTTTTCACGACTATGATTATATGGTGTCGCCAGCGGTCACCATCAGCCCACGTCCGTGGACCGAACTTTATCCGCGTGAAATCAACGGCCAGCCGACACGGACCTATTATCACTGGCTGGCGCTGGCGTATGTCACCTCGCTGGCCGGGCTGCCCTCCCTTTCCTTACCACTGGGGCGGGATGCGCAGGGGATGCCGTTTGGTTTGCAGATCATCGGCAAGCGTGGGGACGACACGGGCGTGCTGCGGGTGGCCAAAGCGCTGGAGCAGAAATTTAGCCATGATCCGCAGCTGGCGCGCCCGCAACCGGACATTGCCGCGCTGCGTCAGGCGTCGCCCATCGCCAGTATGGCGGATTTTTATCTCCCTTTAGGAAAGTAAACGAGGACAACATGAATTTACCTTTTTCCAAAGTCCGTCTGGTCGGTGATCAGGTGTGGCTCTCAGGTGTGATTGGGTTTGAAGAGGATGGCTCGCTGGCGGCGGAAGTCAGCCGCCAGACTGACCGCGTGATGCACACCATTCAGGCCACGCTGGCCGAACAAGGCTGCACCCTGGCAGATATCTTCTCCTGTACCGTATATCTCACCGACGCCGATTTGTTCGCCCCGTTTAATCTGGCGTATGCCAAATGGTTCAGCGATCCTTTGCCGGTCAGAACCACGGTACTGGCGGGTCTGGTGCTACAGGAAGCGTTGCTGGAGATCACCGTGGTCGCGCAAAAACCCACTGCGGAGTAAAGCGATGGCGCATGATGTGTTAGTGCTGGGGGCCGGAATGGTTGGGGTAAGTTGCGCCCTGCATCTCCAGCAACGAGGTTATGATGTCGCGCTGCTGGACCGGCGCGATCCCGGCGAAGAAACCTCCTATGGCAATGCGGGCATTATCCAGCGCGAGGCGGTTAACCCTTACGCTTTCCCGCGTGAACTCAGTACCTTACTCAGCGTGGCGGGCAATCGTCGGCTGGATGTGCGTTATCATCCGCGCGCGATCCCTTCCCTCATCTCGCCGCTGTTGCGCTACTACGCCCATTCGGCACCCCAGGCTTATGCGCCGATCGCGAAGGCTTACGCCTCGCTGATCGCCTTATCGATCGATACCCATGAAGCGTTACTGGATGCCGCCAACGCTCGCCATTTGCTGGGCGAGCGCGGCTGGTTGATGTTGTTCCGCAGTGATAAACAGCGCGATGCGGCCTTTCTCGACGCTGACAAATTGCTGGCAATGGGAGTAAATCATCGCAAGCTGGACGCGGCCCAGCTACAGGCCACCGAACCCGCATTACGCGCACCGCTAAGCGGCGCGGTGTACTGGACTGACCCACTGACGGTGCGCGATCCGGGCGCGCTGGTAAAAGCCTATGCGGCCTTGTTGTTTGCACGCGGAGCGGCCTGGCATCAGGGTAACGCCCAGACGCTGCGCCCGACGGCGGACGGTGGCTGGCAGGTGCAAACGCAGAGTGGCGAAGGGTTGCAGGCGCGTCAGGTGGTGGTGGCGCTCGGTCCCTGGAGTCCACAGCTGACCGGTGATTTTGGCTATCGCCCGCCGCTGTTTGTGAAGCGCGGTTACCATCAGCATTTCCAGCCGGTAGCGGGAGCAACGCCACGCCACTGGATGCTGGATGAAGAACGGGGTTATCTGCTCGCGCCGATGGCGCGCGGTTTACGCATCACCACCGGAGCGGAACTGGCCCATATTGATGCGCCTGCCACCCCTGTTCAGCTTCAGGCAGTGGAACAGGTGGCGCGCCAGCTGGTGCCTATGGGTGCCGCCGTGGAAGCCGAACCCTGGAAAGGTGCGCGTCCCTGTATGCCGGATATGAAACCGGTGATCGGCGCGGTGCCGGGCCAGCCAGGTATGTGGTGTGCGTTTGGTCATGGTCATCAGGGATTTACCCTCGGCCCAGCCACCGGTATGTTGCTGGCCGAAATGATGCACGGCGAGCGTAGCAGCATTGCGATGGAGGCGTTTAGCCCGGCACGACGTTTTTAACGCAGTTACGGTTTACACATAACCTTCAGCAACTCACGCAAAATATTTCTCACCCCGGCCACCGCCGGGTCCCTGAGACTGTCGGTTCGCCAGGCCAACTCAACCGAATACTCAGGTAATTCAATCGGGCAGCGTAAAAGCTGTAAATCGAACATTTCCGCCATCGCGCGAGCGGCGTGGCTGGGCAGCGTCACAACGGATCGTGAACCTTTGATCAGCCAGGGAACGGCGGAGAAATGCGTCGCGGCGGCTTCAACCGTGCGTTTCAGCCCCCGTTCAGCCAGTGCTTCATCGACAATACCCACCACGCCACCCGATGAAATCAGAATATGTTGCAGTCCGGTGTACTCATCGAGGGTTAACTGTGGCGTCGTCAGCACAAAATCCGTGACGCAGGCGTAGTCATTCACCCCGACTAACTCTTTACTCAAGGCTGCCGAGCTACCGCTCCCCGCGGTCACCGCCAGATCGACCATGCGATTCATCAACATCCCGGCGGCAATCCGGCTGTGAATTTGCCGGAATATCAGCCGCAGCCCCGGATACTCCTGTGCCACGCGGTTAATCAGTTTGCGCGCCAGTGCGATTTCGTAATCATCGGACCAGCCCAGCACCACGCTGCGGCCATCGAAGGCCGCCTGATCCAGCTGCGCCAGTGAAAGGCTCTGGCGACAGCGATTCAACGCCTCACTGACAATCGGTTTTAACTCTTCAGCCCGACGACTCGGACGCAGACCACGCCCGGTACGGTCAAATAAATGGTCGCCATAGATTTTGCGCAGCCTGCCTAACGCCGCGCTCACCGCTGACTGGGTAATCCCCAGCCGCACAGCGGACCTGCTGGCGCTGCCTTCTTCATACAGGGCTTCAAATACTTTGAAGAGATTAAGATCGAGTGACTCGATATTTATTTTATTCATATCTGATATACAGCATGGCCGATTGATTCATATCACTATAGCGGGGAATATCGGTGCTTCACATCTCCGGCAACAGGGTATTAACCATGACCACCTCAACCGTGGCGGTGCTGCAAATGGGTTCCGCCCCTGCAGGCAAAGCACAAACCTTAGAAAAAATTCTGTCTTATGAAGATCAGATCATTGCCAGCGGTGCCCGTCTGGTGGTGATGCCTGAGGCCCTGCTCGGCGGCTATCCCAAAGGGGAAACGTTTGGCACCCAGCTGGGGTATCGCCTGCCGGAAGGACGGGAAACCTGGGCAGAATATTTTGCCAACGCCATTGATGTGCCGGGCAAAGAAACCGCTGCGCTGGCGGATCTGGCGCGCAGAACCCAGGCCGCATTAGTGATTGGCGTGATTGAACGCGAAGGCAGCACCTTATATTGCAGCGCGTTATTTTTCGAACCCGAAACCGGGCTGGCGGCGAAGCATCGCAAATTGATGCCAACCGGCACCGAACGTTTGATCTGGGGCCAGGGCGACGGTTCCACCCTGCCGGTGCTGGATACGCAGGCCGGACGCATCGGTGCCGCGATTTGCTGGGAAAACCATATGCCGCTGCTGCGTACCGCCATGTATGCCAAAGGCGTACAAATCTGGTGCGCGCCAACGGTCGATGAGCGTGATGTATGGCAGGCATCGATGCGGCATATCGCCCATGAGGGACGCTGTTTTGTCCTCAGTGCTTGCCAGATTCAGCCGTCACCGGCGGAACTGGGGATTGAAATTCCCGGCTGGGATAGCCAGCGTCCGTTGATTCAGGGCGGCAGCGTGATTATCGGCCCTTTGGGTGATGTACTGGCCGGTCCGCTACGCGGCAGCGAAGGCTTGCTGTGTGCGCAGATTGATACCGATGAACTGATTCGCGCCCGTTATGACTTTGATGTGGTCGGCCATTATGCCCGCCCGGATGTTTTCTCTTTATCTGTTGACCAAAAACCAAAAAAAACCGTAACTTTCCAGTAATCTAACGGCCAACACCAGGGCCAGCCTGAAACGGCGCGATAAATCGCGCCGCTACAGATCAGGTAAACAACTATTTTCCGCCATAAACCGTTTCACGGCAGCGCGTACCGCAGCACGTAACGGCATCGCCCGATTAACCCGGTACTCATAAAGCAGCTGCAAAAATGTCGTGACCATGATTTCCGGTCTGCGGTAGCGCAGTTCACCCTTCAGCATCGCCCCATTGACGATCCACATCACCTGTTCTTCCACTGCTGGCGGGCAACGGGTTGCCAGTGCCAGCCTCAGCCCTAGCCTGTTTAATCTTTTGCCCAACGGCAGGCTGGCGTAGCGCAAGGGAAGCGCCATATTTCCGGCCAGTAATAAATCTGCCTCATTTCTGCATACGCCGTTTTCACCACTGATGATGGTTCTGTGCATCCCCCGCCCCCCCCCCCCTGAAACCTGCTGCAACATCTGCTTGACAGAAACAGCATAAATCAAGATAACTATACCGTACAGTTTAATTATAGCGTTTTTATACTCATTTTTACTTTTTAAGAGGATCGGATAGTGGAGAAATCATTGAAGGGGATTTATGCGGGATTGACTGTGCTGATCCTGATGGCGGGCGTAACCGGATGTTCCAGTAACGCGCCGGTGAAGTATACCGGGCTGGAGTCCTCTTCCCGGCTGAGCGCCAACGCCGGGGATGACAGCGACAGAATCCCCTTTCGCTACAGCGCGCCTGTGGACTGGAAGAAATACGGCAAGGTAATCATTGAACCGGTCAGCATTTATCAGGGCAGTGACGGCCAGTTTAACGATATGGATCAAGCCGATCGCCGCCATCTCGCCGATTATATGCAACAGAAGTTTGGCAAGGAATTAACCACGCGCTTTCAGAGCGCCACGTCCCCTTCCCCGAATACTCTGCGTCTCAAACTGACGCTGACCGGTGCCGATACCACCACCCAGGTAGCCGGGACCGTCACCAAATTCGACCTCGCTGGCGGACCTTATAATATCGTCCAGTCGATTCGCGGCGGGCGCGGGATGCTCAGCGGTTACGTGAACTATGCGGTTGAAATTCATGATGCCGAAACCGGTGAGCTGCTGCTGGCCTACGTCGCGGAGCAATATCCTAATGCGATGAATATCGGTGCGACCTTCGGCTCACTCAGCGCAGCAGAAACCGGTATTGATAAAGGGGCGGAGGAACTGCTGAAAAAATTACAGTAACAGCTCGATTAATGTAGCGGCGCGATTTATCGCGCGCTTTTGGGCCGGGGCACGGCTGATAATAGCGCGATAAATCGCGCCGCTACCGTTAACGGGCACCCGTCAGAAACAGATCCACTGCCGCCGTCACCATTTCAGCAATACGGGCTTCAGAATAGGTATCCATCTCTTTTTTCAGCATCAACTCATCAACTTCTGCCCTGAGCAAAGATGAGAACTGACGGGCGCGTAGCATCGGACAATTTTCTGCCAGCTCGCCCAGCTCCATATGTTTTTTCATCAGGCTGGCGAGGATCTCCATACTCTCCCGTACCCCTGAGTCGTGGAAAAGCGCGCCTATATCGGAGTGGCCAGCTTCACCGACCACCACACGATACAGTTGCAGCGCCTGGCTGTCCGTCATCAGTACGCTGAGCATGCCCTTGCCAAAACGCTGCAGTTTCGATTCCAGACTTAACGCTGCACTCTCGCTTTGCAGCAATTCTGCTGACGCCTCTGTGAGGTAGTGGGTACTGTAGGCTCTGACCACCGCTTCAAACAGGGCTTCTTTTGAAGGGAAGTAGTTGTAGAGCGTGGCCTTGGAACCCCCGGCGCGTCGGGCAACTTCATTCATTGAGGCCCGCTCATAGCCGTGTTCCTGAAACACCGCGGAAGCGGCAGTCATAATGGCCTGTCTTTTTTCATCGGTAAGTGTGCGCATAGCATCCTCTTTGCGGCTGAACGGGCAGCATAACAAAACCGCCCGGTTCATTAAACCGCAGGTTATGCTTTGTTGCTGGCAATGCGTCGGTTTACCTCGTGGCGCAGGTGCAGCAATTTCTCCGCATCAGCGGGCCAGGCCTTAAAGGTAATGCGCATCCCCATTACCTCCTCCACTAAGGCTTCCACCGCTGCACGCCCTTGCAAGCTTTCCAGTAGCTGTAACGCCCGCAGATCCTGCAACGCTTCCAGCAGCACTTTCAGGCGAATTGAGGGCAAGGGCGTGAAATCTTTTCCAGGATAAACCAGGAAAGGATCACCCGCCGGAAATGCCTGTAAACCATCCGTTACCGCGAAGGGATCAATCGCTTCGCGTGACAGCTCACTGTTGTAGAAGTTAAAGCCCCAATGCAGGAATCCCTCAATGCGATATAACCACAGCTGAACGCCAAGGATGCGGTTGCGCACCGACGGTTGCGCCATAAAACGGTTGGCAACATCCAGGTATTGAGCGCAGCAGTAATAGGTCCACTGGCCGGGTACCTGGTTCTCCAGAAAAGGTTCCAGATGATCCGATGCGGTGACGGGTTTCTCCACCAGGCCGAGCCGATAGAAATCGTAATCCGACAAGGCATCCAGCGTGCGATAGCCAGAAATCAGCGGACGCAGCAGATCGCTGGCTTTGCGATAGTTTTCCAGATGCTGATCGGTGGGTTCATCGGAAATGTGGAACCACACCCGATCCTGCAATCCCTGCTGATTAAACCAGGTCGTCAATTGCGGCAGGAAGGCGGTGAGAAAGTGACGCCATTGTTCGCCAAACGCATCAGTATGCCAGCCAAAACGCGCTTCCCGGCGGCCATCCGGCAATTCCACCATCACATGAGGCGCATGAGCCGCTCCCCATTGGGTAAAAAAGTGGGCGATCTCAAAGTCCCGAATCCCCTCTTCCCGGCATAACGCCACCCAGCGTGCCAGGCGCTCAAAGCCAAAGCGGTAGCCCCCCTGCCCATCATCCATGACATCAACCAGCTGCACCTCAGTACGCACCGTACCGGGCGCGGTATCAAGTGGCGGCGTAAACAATGGCGTCAGCATCATATTGACGCCGTGCGCCACCGCGCTACGCACAAAGTTACGTACCGCCTGCCAGTATTCCTCACTGAACACCGGCAGTTGATAGTAATTTGCCAGGCAATCGGTATGGATCCATTCAGTATGGTAAAGCTGTTGCTCAGGCAGCGCGTCCGGTAACACCGTCAGCGTTAGCGTGCTTTCGCTTACCAGGCTGCTGTCCTCTTTATCCTGCAAGCGCAGGGTAATATTGTGCTGCCCCGGCGGCAAACCGCTGGCCGCTGGCGTCACGCAGAGCCACAGCGCCCCCTGATAGTTGCAGGTAATTTGCAGCTCAGGCGTGGTGAGCGGCATCAGCAGGTCCGGAAACAGACCCGGTTCGGTGGTCAGATAGTTTTCATCCACGGTGTTGTAACAAGGCAGATGGCCCGGCACTGAGGTGACCTGGTACAGCTGTAACCAGGGCAGTAGCTCACTCTCCACTGTCCAGTGCCATGTGCGGCGGGTTTTGCGCTCCCCGGACGGGAGAAAATATTGCGCCTGAAAAGAGAACGTTTCATTGGCAAGAATGCTGGCTGTCGTCAGTTGCTTTACATCGGTAATTGTTTTTTGGTGGAACATTTTTTCCAGCGACGAAGTCAGCCGCAGATGTAACGTCATGGTTCATCCCTTATAGATTCAGAAGTTGGCAATTTAATAGCACGCATACTGAAAAGAAAAAATAGAAAAAAAAGGTAATAAGAAAATAAGATGACGCAGCTCGCAAAACATAATATTTTCCTGCGAACAGTGAAAGCCGGTCAGAAATAATGTTATGGCTTGAGTTTTAATTAGCGTTATTAATGTCATATCAATCCTGCCAACCTGCGCAGAAAAAACCCTTGCTAATTAGATCATTACCGTCTCACCATCCTTTCGTTTCGCTGCTTGTGTGACGAAATCACGCCTGAAATCCTGCCAAAACCCTTTCGATCTCGAAAGATCGAAAGGAAAATCGCCACTCACACTTACACTTTTTCGTTGTTGACAGCCAGATTACGGATGGTTTACAAAATCGTTTACCAACACCGGGTCTTTCCAGCGAAATACTTTTTATTGATGAGGGTTGTGTCATGCTGTTTACAAAAAACAATAAGTCTCATATCAGGCCAGTAATTTCCGGAATCACATTAGCTGTCGCACTTTTAATTCCTGCACTCAGCCAGGCAGCCGATAAAATAACGCTGCGTTACGCTATTTGGGATCGAAATCAACTTCCTGCTGAAGAAAAAATTGCTCAGTCATTCGAAAAGGCTAACCCGGATATCAATATTGATATAGAAGTGGTGCCTGCTTCACAGTATTTCGTCAAACTGGATTCCGCCGTCGCAGGGGGCGTCGCCCCGGATATTTTTTGGGTCAACATGCCTTACTTTATCCAGTATGCGCAGAACCATGTGCTGGCCCCGCTGAACGGTTACCTGAACGATAAATCGGTGGATCTGAACAACATCGTCGCCAGTTCCGTTAAAGCGTACCAGTTTGATGGTAACCAACTGGCGATCCCGCGTGATGTGGATGCGATAGCCGTCTGGTACAACAAAAAACTGTTTGATCAGGCTGGCGTCAGCTATCCGAAAAAGGGCTGGACCTGGGATGACCTGAAAACCACCGCCACCGCGCTGAAAGCAAAACTGAAAGGCGACGCTTTCCCGCTGTATATGGATCTCAGCAATGACGGCCAGGAAAGCTACCTCAATCTGCTGTACCAGAAAGGTGTGCATATTGTTCCGACCAACGGCCAGCCGACCGATATCGCCAGCGATAACGCTATCTGGGTGTATCAGCAATTACAGCAAATGATGAAAGATGGCCTGCTGCCAACCGCCAATCAGATGAGTGAACTGAAAACCGACTCGGTGTTTACCTCTAATCGTGCCGCGATGGTGTATGCCGGTTCCTGGCAGGCCGCGCCTTTCGCCAGCAACCCGCAAATTAACGACCATATTGGTGTGATTGAAATGCCGCGCATCGATAAAGAAGCTGGCGTCGCCCACAGCCTTGGCTTTGCCCTGTATGCCAACGGCAAACATAAAGATGCCGCCTGGCGTTATGTCTCCTTTATGGCGCAGAAGTCTTCACAGGAGGAGCTGGCTGCCGCAGTCATTCCGGCCAACAAACAGACGATGCCTGCCTGGGCTGCCAATGTGAAGCAGGTTGACGTCACCGCCTATCTGACCGCACTGGATCACGCCACCGCTTACCCCACCGCCGGTACCAATACACCGAAGTGGCAAAATATGTGGATCAGCAGCCTGAAGAAAATCTTTATGGGTGCAGATGCCAAAGAGGAAATGGATAAATCGGTGAAGAAAATCAGCCGTGTGATGGAAAAATAATTTAGTAGCAGCGCGAGTTATCGCGCTGCTATCAGGTTCACCATCATCAACCCGCGCGATAAATTGCGCCGCTTCGGAGCCGATAAAGATGGAAAATATCTCCCCCGTTACCGTCAAGCTAGCCAGGGTAACAACGGTAAAAAATGTCAGTAGTCTGGAACGAGCCGAGCGTTTCTGGGGCTGGATAATGATCGCTCCGCTGGTTATCGGCTTACTGGTATTTTATTTTATTCCCTTTCTCCAGACATTTTTTTATAGCTTTACCGATCTCAACCAATTTATGAACTGGACTGAGGTCAGCCTGGATAATTATCGCGACCTGTTCACCGATGATGATTTTTATACCGCTGCCCTCAACACCCTGTTTTATGTGGTGGTGTGCGTGCCGGTCAGCCTGGCTCTCTCGCTGCTGCTGGCGATCGGTCTGAACCAGCCCATTCGTGGCAAGACGCTGTTCCGCACCCTGCTGTTTCTGCCCGCCATCACCATGCCCGCTGCGGTAGCAATGGTGTGGCAGTGGTTGTTTAACGGTGATTTCGGCCTGGTTAACCATGTGCTGGGATTTATTGGCATCTCACAGGTTGACTGGCTGTCCGACCCGAAAGTGGTCCACCTCAGCGTTTCCATTATTATCATCTGGTCATCACTGGCGTTAAAAATCATTATTCTGCTGGCTGGCTTACAGAATATTCCCCGCCAGGTCTATGAAGCAGCGGATATTGATGGCATTGGCACCCTGCGCCGCTTCTTCTTTATTACGTTACCGCTGATGCTGCCAACATTATTTTTCGTGTCGATTATGAGTTTCATTGAGGTACTGCAAATCTTCGACGTCATCTTTTTAATGTTCGACCGTTCGATGATTGAAAGCGACGCGATGACGGTGACGTTCCTGTTTTATAAATATGCCTTTTACTTGCAGGAAAAAGGTTATGCCTCTGCCATCGCCGTGATGCTGTTTATCGTGACCCTGGCGATCAGCCTGGTGCAGATGTTTATTGGTAAAAAAATCAAGGTTACCTGAGGAAGCCAGCCATGAGCACATTAACCCAATCCGAAGAACTGGCGTGGTTTCGTCGTCAGCATCAGGAAAAACTCCGCCGACTGACGGTGTACGCGCTGATGACACTCGCCAGCCTCATCTCGCTGGTGCCGTTTATCTGGATGTTACTGACGTCGCTGAAAACCCAGCCGGAGAGCATTCAGATTCCGCTGGCGATTCTGCCTCAGCATCCTTCGTTGCAGGCATATCACCGTATTCTGACGGAGATCCCCTTCACCACCTTTTACATCAACTCGTTTCTCTACACCTTTTTCACCGTCACCCTGCAAATGTTGATCGCGGCGATGGCCGCTTATGGCTTCTCGCGCCTGACGTTTCGTGGTCGCGATACGGTGTTTATGTTGTGCGTATCGATTCTGATGGTGCCCGCGCAGGCTTTCCTGATCCCGCAGTTTCTTATCGTGCAGAAACTCGGTCTGGTGAATACCCTGAGCGGCCTGATTCTGCCCGGCATCTTCAGTATTTATGCCACTTTTCTGCTGCGCCAGTTCTTCCTTGGCGTACCGCGCGAGCTGGAAGAAGCCGCACTGCTCGATGGCTACAACCATTTCACGATTTTCTGGCGCATTTTGCTGCCGCTGATCCGTCCGGGATTGATTGCCTGCACCATTATTAATGGCCTGTGGGCATGGAATAACCTGATGTGGCCGTTAATCGTCAATACCAGCGTCGATAAGTTAACCCTGCCGGTCGGACTGGCGTCGCTCGCCAGCCGTGCAGGCGTGCCCTATCCCATGCTGATGGCCGGTGCACTGATGGCGGTGCTGCCGATGCTGATTTTATTCATCTTTTTCCAGCGCTATTTCATCCAGGGCATCGCCAGCGCCGGAGTTAAAGGGTAATTCCCCCCCCCACATGAGGAAGCAGCTATGTCTGGCATTCAACTGCATGATGTGAAGAAAATTTATCCCAACGGTTTCCAGGCGCTGCACGGTATTGAGCTTTCGATTCAGGAAGGCGAATTCATGGTGTTTGTCGGGCCATCGGGCTGTGCGAAATCAACCTTGCTGCGCATGATTGCCGGGCTGGAAAGCATCAGCGCAGGCGAAATTGTGATTCAAAACCGTTGCGTCAATCAGGTGTTACCCAAAGACCGGGAAGTCGCGATGGTGTTCCAGAACTACGCGCTGTACCCACATATGACGGTGTACAAAAACATGGCGTTCAGCCTGAGTGGCAAAATGCCACGCGATGAGATCGATCGCCGGGTGCGTGAAGCGGCAGAGAACCTGGAAATCAGCCACCTGCTGGAGCGGAAACCGGGGCAATTGTCGGGCGGTCAATGCCAGCGCGTGGCGCTGGGGCGGGCGATTGTGCGTCGTCCACGCGTGTTTTTGTTCGATGAACCGCTGTCGAATCTTGATGCGAAGCTGCGTGTGTCGATGCGCCTGCAACTGATCAATCTGCATCAGCAACTCAAAGCGGAAGGCTTACCCTCAACCATGATTTATGTCACCCACGACCAGGTGGAGGCCATGACCATGGGCGACCGCATCTGTGTGCTGGATCGCGGCGTGATCCAACAGGTGGACAAGCCGGTCACCCTTTATCATCAGCCTGCCAACAAATTCGTGGCCGCATTTATCGGCAGCCCGGCTATGAACCTGCATGATGTAACTATTACCACTAATAACGGCCAGCCTGCCTTGTCATTTGACGATGCTGGCAAGGTGGTATTGCCTGCCAGCGTGGCGGCTCGTCTGAACGGCTACAATGAAGCGCAAATCTGCCTCGGCATTCGCCCGGAGCATGTGCTGATCACCACGGTGGATGCGCCTGGGGCGTTACCCGCCACGGTGCAGACGGTGGAACATATGGGTAATGAAGAGATCGTGCATTGCGATGTGGCCGGTCGCCATTTTGTCGCACGCTTCCCCTCTTCTCCGGGTTGGGCATCACAACCGGGCGAACGTATCGGTCTGCAACTGGCAATGGACCATGCCCATTTGTTTGATATCACTCACGGGCGGGTGCTGCGCCCGGCGGCCTTCTAATCCCAGGATAACCCTATGCGTTACGGATTTGATATCGGCGGGACTAAAATTGAAATCGCCGCCTATGACGACAGGATGCAACAGCTGTTTCGCCAGCGGGTAGCGACACCGGGTGAGGATTACACCGCCTTTCTCAATTGCCTGGTGGCGCTCACCCAGGAAGCCGACCAGCAGTTTGGTTGCAAAGGGAAAGTGGGTATCGGCTTACCGGGCATCACCGATCCGCGCACGCAGCAGCAGCTCTCGGCCAATGTTCCCTGCCTTACCGGCCGCAACCTGAAGCGGGATATCGAAACCCTGCTCAATCGGCCAGTGGCGATAAGTAATGATTGCCACTGCTTCGCGCTTTCAGAAGCTCACTCGCCGCAAACGCTGGATTACTCGGTGGTGTTTGGCGTGATCATCGGTACCGGCGCGGGCGGCGGATTGGTGGTGAATAAACAACTGTTCACCGGTAAGCATGGCATGGCGGGCGAATGGGGCCACCTACCGGTGCCTGCGCGCCTGATTGAACGCTATCAGCTGCCCTCATTCGCCTGTAACTGTGGCCTGAAGGATTGCTACGAACGTTATGTTTCCGGGCGCGGTCTGCTGGCGCTGAGCCAGCATTTTGGTCATCCGGCCCGCGATTTGCCCGCGTTGATGATCTGTTTCCGGCAACAGGACCCACTGGCCCAGCAACTGTTCAGCATGTTTATCGCCATCCTCGCCAGTGCGCTGGCGGGTTTACAGATGATGCTGGACATCGACGCTTTTGTGCTGGGCGGTGGTTTGTCCAATATTCCCGAGATCTATCCGCGCCTGCCGGATGCCATGCGTGAAGGATTATTTGCCGTCAGCCCTCCGGCGGAGATCCTGCCACCGGTGTTTGGCGACAGCAGCGGCGTGCGTGGCGCTGCCTTACTCAACCATGTTCAGGGGGAGTCTTTATGATCAATACCGAGCAACGTCGTGAATCGATTATTGAGCAGCTAAGACGCGAAGGCGTGGTACGGGTGGAAGACCTCAGCACCCTGTACAACGTCAGCTCGGTCACCATCCGCAACGACCTGCGCTGGCTGGAGAAAAGCGGCTGTGCGATCCGTGGCTATGGCGGTGCGCAACTTAATCGCCAGTTTGTGTTTGATCGACCGCTGGAAGACAAAGGCAAAATCAACCGCGACGTTAAATTCGCCATCGCCAAAGCCGCCGCCGCCCTGATTAATGATGGCGAGGCGGTGATTATCGATTCCGGCTCCACCACCAGCCTGATGACCAAACACCTGGAAAAGCAGAAGGATCTGGTGGTGATGACCAACGCCATCAACATCGCTTACGAACTGGCCAGCCGCGAAAACATTCATTTGATGGTGCTGGGCGGCAATGTGCGCAGTGCTTCCTGGTCGATCGATGGCCCGACAGCGGAGCAGCATATCCGTCAGTACCGTTTCGACAAACTGTTTCTCGGTGTCGATGGCTTCGACCTGACCTCCGGCATCACCACACCCCAGTTGGGTGAGGCGCAGATTAATCGCGCCATGTGTGATGTCTCGCGCGAGATCATTGCCGTGGCCGACTCCAGCAAATTTGGCCGTACCAGTTTCTGTTTGATCCGCGAGGTGGAGCGTATCCACCGGCTGGTCACCGACAGCGCCATATCCGAGCAGTACGTTCGCGCCCTGGAAAAAATGGGCGTCGAAATCATCATCGCCGATCGCTAATACCGCGGGAGAGTAGCTTCATGAAAGTAGGCATCATTGGATTAGGGTTCCGTCTCGGTTATCTCGGGCATGTGTTCAGTAGCCTGTCGCCAGACTTTACCATCGTCGGTTACGTCGACCCGGCTCCTGCCGGGCTGGCGACCCTGCAACAGCATGGCATCGCAGCAGGCGTTGCCTATGACACACCAGAGGATTTGCTGGCGGCGCATCAGATCGATCTGTTAATGATCGGCTCCCCCAATCACCTGCATCTGGAGCATATTCACATCGGGCTGGCGGCTGGCGTGAAGGTGTTTTGCGAAAAGCCAGTGGTGGCAAGTCTTGAACAGAGTTATCAACTGGCGGAATTGCTGGCGCAATATGGGCAGGAACAACTGCTGATTGGTCTGGTGTTGCGCTATGCGCCAATGTATCGCGACGTGTTGCAGGCACGGCAGTCCGGTGCGCTGGGCAACATTGTTTCGGTCGAAGCCTCAGAACATATCTATCCTTACCACGGCGCGTTTTTTATGCGCGACTGGCGGCGCTACTCACGCTACTCCGGCAGCTTTATGCTGGAGAAATGCTGCCATGACCTCGATCTCTACAACAGCCTGATTGGTTGTCGGCCGATGCGCGTTGCCAGCTTTGGCGGGCGACGGAACTTTGTGCCGGAAAATGATCCGCGCCAGCAAGGGGTGGAGGATATGACGTTGTTTCACCAGAAACCGTCCGGCTGGCTGGGTGACGATAAAGTGTTCGACAGCGATGGCGACATCGTTGACCACCAGGTGGCGATTGTCGAATACGCCAACGGCGTGGCGATGAATTTCCATACCAATATTAATGCGCCGGACCAGTTCCGCCGCTTCTGTATTATGGGGTCGCGCGGCCAGGCGGAAGGCGATTTTATCCGTGGTTTCCTGTGGGTACACGATGTCATGAGCGGCAAAAAAACGGTAGATAAGCAGTACGCCACCCGTACCGCGCTGTCGCAGCATTACGGCGCCGATGAACAAATGGCGCATGAGGTGATCGATCATGTGCTGCATGGCGGCCCGTTGCCGGTTTCGCCGCAGGATGCGATTGAAGCCGGTATCCTGGCGCTGGCCATGGATGAAGCCCGTGAGCAGCGTAAGCTGGTCGATTTAGCGCCGGTATGGGAGAAACTTGACCGGTTGCTTACCCCGGCGCAAACCGTCTGAGTGATGACGCGGGCGAGCCAGCGCCCGCAATGCTTACTGGCTAACCAGCACCACTTCAATACCCGCCCGACGCAGCCCTTCAAGGCTGTTCTGCGGAATGCTGTCGTCGGTGATGATCATATGGATACGCTGGGTATCGATGATTTTGTGCAGGCTGGAACGGTTAAATTTGCTGGAGTCGGTCACCACGATGATACGTTCTGCCACTTCACACATGCGACGATTCAGGCGCGCTTCATCCTCGTTGTGGGTACTGATGCCGCGATCCAGATCGATGGCATCGACACCGAGAAAAAGCAGGTCAAAATGATAGTTCTGCAACGAATGATCGGCCTGGTCACCGTAGAACGACAGCGACTGGCGGCGCAGATGCCCCCCGGTCATCAGCACTTCCACCCCTTCCGCTTCCACCAGGGCGTTGGCAACGTTCATCCCGTTGGTCATGGCGATGACGTTCTGATGCTGGCGCATATGGCGGGCAATCTCAAAGGTGGTGGTGCCCGAATCGAGGATGACCCGATGTCCCGGTTTAATCAGCTCGGCAGCCACGCTGGCGATGCTACGCTTTGCCGAAATATTCAGTGTACTTTTGTCCTTAACCGAAGGTTCCGCTGCGCCCTGGCCGTTATCACAGATCAGCGCCCCCCCATAAACGCGCACCGCAATACCCTGCTTTTCCAGAAACGCCAGGTCGTTACGAATGGTCACGGTGGAAACCCCGTACAGTGCCGAGAGGTCATTCACCTGCACGCTACCTTGCTGGCGTAATTTTTGAATAATCTGCTCGCGCCGCTCGCTGGTCGCCGCCACGCTTTTTTCCATCGGATTATCAGAATGCTGCATAAGGTTAGCCTGCCATTCATTGCTTTCGTTTTATTTCGATTCGGCTATTAACGCCTTTCTTTCGGGCAAATGCAACCTTTGCCATCCACGAGTGACCGACAAAACGCTTTTCCATCTTGCGTTATCTTTTTCTTGCCTTTCGTTTTATGCATCTGGTAGCTTTCACTATGCTTTCATTCATCGCTGCCCGGCGCAAAAGAAAAGGTTATGAAAGGTCAATGGGTGGCATCTTACCCTGTGGAGCTTTAAGTGAAACTACTGACTGAAATTATCGCGCGTCATCGGCAAGGGGAACAAAATGGCATTTATTCCGTATGCTCGGCACATCCGTTAGTGCTGGAAGCCGCCCTGTGCTTTGCCCGCGATCGCCAGCAGCCTCTGCTGGTCGAAGCCACCTCCAACCAGGTGGATCAGACGGGCGGCTATACCGGTATGACACCCGCTGACTTTCGTGATTTCCTCTGGCAGCTGGCAGATACATGCCAGTTTCCGCGTGAACAACTGATTCTCGGCGGCGACCATCTCGGCCCCAATCGCTGGCAAAAGGAAACTGCCGAGGTGGCGATGCAACATGCCGAGGTATTAATTGCCCATTATGTGCAGGCGGGCTTCAAGAAAATTCATCTGGATTGCAGCATGTCCTGCGCCGATGATCCGGTGCCCCTGACCGATGCGCTTGTGGCGCAACGCGCCGCGCGGCTGGCGGTGATTGCCGAGGAAACCTGCCAGCAGCATTTCGGCTGCCGTGACCTGGTGTATGTCATCGGCACCGAAGTCCCGGTACCGGGCGGCGCTCACGAGACGCTGGCGGAGCTGGCCGTCACCACCCCGGAAGCGGCGCAGGCTACCCTGCTGGCGCATCATCACGCCTTTGAACAACAAGGGCTGTCTGAGCTATGGCCACGAATTATCGGCCTGGTCGTGCAGCCTGGCGTGGAGTTTGACCATACACAAATCATTGATTATCAGCCGCAAAAAGCACAACAACTCTGCCAGTGGGCAGAAACCGCAGGAAGGCCGTTGTTCGAAGCCCACTCCACCGATTATCAAACGCCAGAGTCCCTGCGCCAGCTGGTTATCGACCATTTCGCCATTCTGAAAGTCGGCCCGGCGTTGACGTTTGCCCTGCGCGAAGCGCTGTTCTCCCTCGCCAGTATTGAGGAGGAACTGCTGAGCGCCAAAGCCTGCTCTCATCTGCGCACGGTGCTTGAGGAAGTGATGCTCGACAAACCTGGTTACTGGCAAAGCCATTATCACGGCGATAGCTATACCCGCCGTCTGGCGCGCGGCTTTAGCTATTCGGACCGGGTCCGCTACTACTGGCCGGATACGCAAATTGCCGACGCGTTTACTGTGCTGATCCGCAATCTGGCGGATACTCCGCTCCCTCTGCCGCTGATCAGCCAGTATCTGCCGCTGCAATACGCCAAAGTGCGCCAGGGCCAGCTGCCTGCCACCCCCCATGCGTTGTTGATCGACCATATTCAGGATGTGCTGCAACAGTATCACTGCGCCTGCCAGCCAGCTTAAGGAGCCTGCGAGATGGAGCAAATTATTCGTGCGCGGCGGTTGTTGTGCGAAGGGGGCTGGCGCGATGATCAGCAGCTGCACCTGGTGGATGGCACCATCACCGCCATCCAGTCAATCGCCCCCGGTGAGAGGCGACGGGATGCCGAGCTGCTCTGCCCGGCCTATATCGATACCCATGTGCACGGCGGCGCGGGCGTGGATGTGATGGATGACGATCCCTCGGCGCTGCTGACACTGGCGCAATATAAAGCACGCGAAGGGGTCGGTGCCTGGCTGGCCACCACCGTCACCGCTCCGCTGGCAGAAATCATCCAGGCATTGCGGCGCATTGCCACTTATCGCCATCATCCGTCCGGTGCCCGGTTGCTGGGCAGTTACCTCGAAGGACCGTGGTTTACGGCGGAAAACCGTGGTGCGCACCTGCCGGAGTGGTTCCGCGAGCTGGATATCAACGAGATCGATCAATTGATCGATGTGGCGCAAGGCACCCTGCGCATGGTGGCACTGGCCCCCGAAAAACCCGCGGCGCTGGCGGCGATCCGTCACCTGAAAGCCCGCGGTATTCGCGTGATGCTCGGCCACAGCGCTGCCGGTTATGACCAGACTCTGGCGGCACTGGATGCCGGTGCCGATGGGCTGGTGCACTGCTTTAACGGTATGCGCGGTTTGCATCATCGCGAACCGGGTATGACGGGCGCGGGATTAAGCGACGCGCGCGCCTGGCTGGAGTTGATCGCCGATGGTCATCATGTCCATCCGGCGGTCCTGCGTCTGACCTGCCAATGCGCGCAGCAACGTATCATTCTGATCACTGACGCCATGCGGGCCGCCGGAATGGCCGATGGTCTCTACTCCATCTGTGGGCACGATGTGGAAATGCGGGCAGGTGTGGTGCGCACGGCGCAAGGGGGACTGGCTGGCAGCACGCTGACGCTGGATGCTGCGGTACGCAATATGGTCGCCCACGGTGGCATCAGCAGTGAACAGGCGATTGCGATGGCCAGCCTGCATCCGGCGCGCCTGCTGGGCATATCGCATCAGTTGGGAACCCTCTCCCCCGGGAAACAGGCCAATCTTCTGGCGCTGAATGACCAGCTGTTTCCCCAGCAGCTGTGGGTTAAGGGCGTTGCGGTATATTAAGGGCGCGCAATAAATTGCGCCGCTACCGACCGCAGATTTCCGTAGCGGCGCGATTTATCGCGCTTTTTTCAGTGATGTTCTAAGAAAATTTGATCAATAACATTGATAGCTAAATTTGAACTGAAGCGCTTCAGCTTTTGCCTTAGAATAAAACTTCGACAGACAAACTGATTGAAGCCTATGACCCCGCATAACGTATTAACCCTGACCGTTGCCGCTGTTTGCTCGCTGTTACTCACCAATGGTATCGCGGCATTTCGTACTATCCTCAACGCCACTGCCGACGAGCAGCGTGAAAAAATCAAGATAGGTCAGTTAGATATGACAATGCGTCGTTATATGACAGGCGAAGGCGTCGGCTATATTTTAACCTCTGCCGTCAGTATCATCGGTTGGTTGATGTTTATTTCTGGTTAACGCGGTAAATATTATTACCGCTTTATTTCTTTGCCGTTAAATATCCCTCTGCTTTATTTAGGTTCTTTTCTCCACTCACCTGCCATTCACCGCAATCAAATCCAACACGCCTGCACCTGATGTGTAGTGGCGCGATGTCGCGCGCGCCTGTCCCCGCCCTTTCCTTTTCTTTCCCTCTTATGTTGAACTTTCGTTTCCTTTCTTGTAGATTGCCTTATCAGTTTAAATAACCAAACGACAGCAAAAAGAAAGGTAGTGAAACTATCGGACTGGCTTTCAGTGACGGCTTAATCTTAAGGATATTGTTATGAATGAAACCCTTGCGGCCAACATGTCGGGAACCCAAACCTGGACTGAAGAAGAAATTCGGCAACAACCGGCAAGCTGGATGAGCGCCCTGCAACATCTCGACGCGCAGCGCGCCAAACTGGATGACTGGCTGGCAACCTTCTACGCCCAGCCAAATGGCAGGATCATCCTCACGGGTGCGGGATCGTCAGCCTTTATCGGCGACATCATCGCCCCTTATCTGGCACGTCAGCTGAAGGCCAATGTGGCTGCCATCCCCACCACCGATTTAGTCACCAATCCGATGGACTACTTTGCTGGCGAGCAGCCTTTATTGCTGGTTTCCTTTGCCCGTTCTGGCAATAGCCCGGAAAGCGTCGCCGCGGTCCAGCTTGCCAATCAGTTTGTGCCCGATTGCCGCCATCTGATCATTACCTGCAACGCCACCGGTGATTTGTATCGTTTTGCCAGTGAGCATGACAACGCCAGGGCGCGTCTGATGCCGGCGGAAACCCATGACCGGGGTTTTGCCATGACCAGCAGCATCACCACCATGATGCTCAGTTGCCTGGCTATTTTTGCCCCGCAGCAGTTCAACACCCAACGTTTCAGTCATGTTGCTGAATGCTGCGGGAAGATCATTCAAAGCCACGGTGATTTCAGCCAGTCAGCCTTTGGCCATCTCGACTGGCAACGGGTGGTGTATCTTGGCAGTGGCAGTTTGCAGGGTGCGGCTCGCGAATCCGCGCTGAAGGTGCTGGAACTCACTGCCGGACAACTGGCCGCTTTCTACGAATCACCGGTTGGCTTCCGTCATGGCCCTAAATCGCTGGTCGATGATAAAACCCTGGTAGTGCTGTTCATCTCCGGCCATCCCTATACCCGGCAGTACGACCTTGACCTGCTGGCCGAGCTACATCGTGAAAAGATCGCGCTGCGCGTCGTCGCCATCACCAGCCAGCCTGCTGCTGAGGTTGAAGCCGGTCCGCATCTCTATTTACCCACGTCGCAGGCACTGAACGATGTTGAGCTGGCCTTTTGCTTCCTGATCTATGCGCAGATCTTCGCCCTGACGGCTTCACTGAAGTCCGGCATTACCCCGGATACCCCTTCCGCCAGCGGCACGGTGAATCGCGTGGTTCAGGGCGTGGTGATCCATCCGTGGCAGCAGCATAAGGATGCACACTGATGGGTATTATCTCGACCAAATATCTGTTGCTGGATGCGCAGGCGCGCGGCTATGCGGTGCCAGCCTTTAATATCCATAATGCCGAGACCATTCAGGCGATCCTGGATGTTTGCCAGGAAATGCAATCGCCGGTGATTCTGGCGGGCACGCCTGGCACCTTTAAACACATTGCGTTCAAAGAGATCTTTGCGCTGTGCGAAGCTTACTCAGCCAGTTACGGCCTGCCGCTGGCGCTGCATCTTGACCATCATGAAACCCTTGATGACATCCGCACGAAAGTCTCTGCCGGGGTACGCAGTGCGATGATCGACGGCAGCCATGTGCCCTTTGCCGACAATGTGCGTCTGACGCGCGAGGTGGTTAACTTCTGTCATCGCCACGATTGCAGCGTCGAAGCGGAACTGGGACGCCTCGGTGGCGTAGAAGATGATATGGCAGTCAGTGACGAAAGCGCGTTTCTCACCGATCCCGATGAAGCACGGCAATTCGTCGAACAAACCGGGGTGGACAGCCTGGCGGTGGCGATTGGCACCGCGCATGGTCTTTATACCCAGACGCCGAAGATTGACTTTGACCGGCTGGCAAAAATTCAGCAACGCGTCGATATCCCGCTGGTACTACACGGTGCCAGCGACGTACCGGATGACTATGTTCGTCGTGCCATCGGGCTGGGCGTGTGTAAAGTCAATGTCGCCACTGAACTGAAAATCGCCTTTGCCGGCGCGGTGAAGAACTGGTTTGGTGAAAATCCGCAGGGTAACGATCCCCGCTACTATTTACGGGTGGGGATGGATGCGATGAAAGCGGTGGTACGCGATAAGATTCTGGTGTGTGGATCGGCGGATCGGCTGAAATAAGCTGATTACGCGATAAATATTGCAGATACCGTAGCGGCGCAATTTATTGCGCGGATTTTTTCCTGCACCGCGCATGAAATTGCGCGATAAATCGCGCCGCTACAAATCCGTACCGTTTTACTGCCCGTAATAGGCATTGGCCCCGTGCTTCCTGAGAAAATGCTTATCCAGCAAATTCTGCGGCATATCTTTGATCCCCGGCGTCAGCTGGCGCGAGAAAATCCCCATATAGGCAATCTCTTCCAGCACCACCGCGTTGTGCACCGCGTTATCGGCGTCTTTGCCCCAGGCAAAGGGACCATGCGCATTGACCAGCACCGCCGGGATCGCCGTCGGGCTGATGCCGCGCGAACGGAAGGTTTCGATAATCACCTCGCCGGTGTTGTGTTCATAGTCATCGACGATTTCCTGTTCGGTCATCAGGCGGGTACAGGGGATGGTGCCGTAGAAATAGTCGGCGTGGGTGGTGCCCCAGGCGGGCAAGTCCTGCCCGGCCTGTGACCAGATGGTGGCATGGCGCGAATGGGTATGGACGATGCCGCCGATATCGGCAAAAGCACGATACAACGCCAGATGGGTGGCGGTATCCGACGACGGTTTTTTGCTGCCTTCCACGATGCGTCCGCTTTCCAGCTCCAGCACCACAATATCCTCCACCGTCATGCCGTCATAATCCACGCCGGAGGGTTTGATCGCCACCAGGCCGCTGGCGCGATCGATGGCGCTGACATTGCCCCAGGTGAAGGTAACGAGGTGGTGGCGCGGCAACGCCAGATTGGCTTCCAGCACTTGTTGTTTCAACGTTGATAAGCTCATTGCAATCCCCCTTCCTGCATTTTCTGTTCAATCCAGCGCCGCGCCTGCACGATCTCCGCGACCGGTTCTTCGGCTTTTTCCGTCCACATCTCAATCAGAAACGCACCGCGATAGTTCAGCTGCTTCAGCGTGCGGAACACGCTGACAAAATCGACGCATCCCTGACCAAAAGGCACGTCACGAAACTGTCCGGGTGAATCGGCGGTGACCGGCTGGGTATCCTTCAGATGGATGGCGGCGATACGGTCAATGCCCAGCGTCAGTTCGGCGGTCACGTCGTTGCCCCAGGCGCTGAGGTTGCCGACATCGGGATAGACCGAGAACCACGGTGAAGCCTGCTGCTGCTCCCATACCTTCCATTTGCTGATGGCGTTAATAAATTCGGTATCCATAATTTCCACGGCCAGCATCACCTGGGCCGCTGCCGCGCGTTCCACCGCACGCGATAATCCGGCGGCAAAGCGTTCTACCGTCCCGGCATCGTGCGGTTCGTAATAAACGTCATAGCCCGCCAGCTGGATGGTACGAATGCCGACATCCTTCGCCAGCTGGATCGCCCGATCCATCAGATCATCGGCACGCTGACGCGTCGCGGCATCGTGGCTGCCGAACGGAAAACGACGATGCCCGGACAGGCACATCGACGGAATGGTAACGCCGGTTTCAATCATCGCGTTCACCAGCGACAGACGCTGTTCTTTGCTCCAGTCCAGCCGTGCCAGCCGTTCATCGGTCTCATCGACCGACATCTCGACAAAGTCGAAACCGCAGGCTTTCGCCAGCGCGAGGCGTTCCGGCCAGGTCAGATGGGCGGGCAGCGCTTTCTCATAGATTCCCAGTGGATGCTGGCGTTTCATGGTGTTCCCCAGATGTTGGCAATGGCCTGATGAAATTGGCTGGCGGTCTCCACGCCGGTGACACTGTCACTCAGCGCGCGCCCGGCGATAAACGCCTTTACGTCGATATTGCGAAACTGCGGCAGTTCGGCCGGGGTAATCCCCCCGGTAATGGACAGCGCAAACCCCATATCCGATAACGCCTGCATCGCAGCAAGATCCTGTTGGCTCCACTGCTGACCACTGGCCTGCGCATCACGCCCCCGATGGTAGATGGCCTGGGTTAGCCCCAGGCTGCGCCACTGCCGTGCATCTTCCAGCGTCCAGTGACCAAACAATTCAATCTGGATATCGCCCTGGTAGTCGCGCGCCACATCCAGCGCAGTGGCGAAGGTCGCCAGCGGCGCGGCACAAATCACCGTCATCCAGTTAGCACCTGCGTCGAAGGCCATCTGTGCCAGCGTGGCTCCGGCATCCGCCACTTTAAAATCCGCCACCAGGGTTTTGCCCGGATGCTGCTGGCGCAGACGGCGTACCGCCTCAATGCCCGCGCTGAAGCACAAAATGGTGCCAGCTTCGATGATGTCGACTTCCTGATGCAGCTGCTGCGCGGTGCTGAGTGCGGCATCAAGGTCGGTGTGGTCCAGCGCCAGCTGGAGCAAAGGAAGGCTCATGGGGTCACTCCTTGTACAGCTGCCAGAGCATGCACCAGCTGCTGATAACGTTGATATTTCTGCTGATAACGCGCGTGTCTGGCGCTATCCGGTTGCCAGATAACAATCTCCGGGTTGAGCGCCTGCTGCGCCTGTTGCAGCGAGGCATACGCACCGGTGCCGGTCAGGGCCACCAGCGCAGCCCCGAGACAACCGCTCTCGGCGATCTGCGGCACTTCGACCGGCATCCCGCTGGCATCAGCAAACATTTGCATCCAGGGGGTGGAGCGGGTCGGCCCGCCGCTCAGCCGCAGAGCGGTGGCGCGCGGGAAACGCTGGCGGATACGGTTGAGATGGGTAAGGTGCGAGAACACCACACCTTCATAGATCGCCTGCACCAGATGTGCACGGCTGTGACCCGCCTGGATGCCAAAGAAACTGCCGTGCAGATCGGCCCCGGCATTGCAGCCATACAGAAACGGCAGGAACAGCAGCGAGCTGCTGGCCGGTGGCAGTTCTGCCACCCAGTTATTCAGTTGCTGGTAATCCTCAATGCCCCATTGCTGGCAAAACCATTCCAGATTCGCCGCCGAGGTCGGGCTGGCGTCATGGATGATGAACTGGTCATCAATGGCATAGCGGCCATACACAAACGGATAATTCGCTTCATCGATGATGCGATCGGTAATGCCGCTGGTGACGGACCAGGTGCCCATCACCGCGTTCAGCCGGGTTTCATCATGCAGCCCGGCACAGACTGCGGTAGAAACCACATCAAACAACCCACCCACCACCGGCGTGCCCGCACGCAGGCCCGTCAGTGCCGCCGCCACATCGGTGACATGACCGGCAATCTGTGTCGGACCAATAATCGGCGGTAATGCCGGAATGATTTCATCGATGGCTAAGGTCTGCGCCAACGCTGCTGACCAGTCGCCACTCTGCATGTCATAGAGGTTGGATTCAGAGATGTTGGTCTCTTCACACGCCAGTTCCCCGGTCAGACAGAAACGCAGGTAATCATGCGCCATCAGCACGCTGCCGATGGCGGCATAACGCTGGGGCTCATGCTGTTTAATCCAGCGCAACAGCGACACCGGATGGCCGGTCCACAGCGTCTGACGCGTCTGCGGATACAGCTGCTGTGGCATGCCGTCACGCTGCCACTGCTGCACCAGCTCCAGCGCGCGACGGTCGGATGAGAGGATGCCATTGCCGAGCGGCTGATGTTGCTTATCCAGCAGAAACAGCCCCTTGCCCTGCGCAGAGATGCCGATCCCCGCCACCTGCTGCGCATCCTGCCCGCTTTGCGTCAGTACCTCGCGGATCACCGCCGCCGCCTGTTGCCACAGCTGCGTCATATCACGTTCGGCGCGGCCGGGTTCCGGCACCAGCACTGGCAGTGTTTGCCGCGCCACCGCCAGTTCCCGGCCCTGCGCGTCATACAACCCGGCCTTGATAAAGGTGCCGCCGCAGTCCAGTCCTAACCAGCTGTTCATGCGGCCTCCCGCTTCACGGAGTCGCAGCGTGCGGGCAGCGTCAACGCCAGTACGGAAGCAATCGCCAGCGAAATCGCCAGGCTGTAAACACCGGCATCCTTGCTGTACTCAGCAATCAGCACCCCGACCATATACGGGCCACAGAAACCACCGAGATTACCCAGCGCATTGATCAGGCCACGCGCCGCACCGGCCACTTCCGCGTTAAACAGGCGGGGCGGAATGCTCCAGAACACCCCGGCCGCCGACTGGATAAACACCCCACAGCCCACCAGCGCGGCATACGACCACCAGATGTGATCCTTCAGAACCACCGACAGCGCCATGCACAGGGCAAAGCCCGCCAGCGGCAGTGCCACGAATATCTTGCGACGACCGCTGGCATCGGACAGCGACGAGAACAGAAACATGCCAAAGATCGCCCCGACATACGGCAGAATCGCCAGCATCCCCACCTTCTCGGCGTTACCGTTGGTGAGACCTTTGAGGATGGTCGGCAACCACAGGGTGTAGCCGTAGATCCCGGTCTGATAGAAGAAATTCACCAGAATCAGTCGCCACATCACCGGTTCGCGCATCACCCGGCTCAGCGAGGCTTTGCGGGTGTTCTGGCCTTTGATCATCAACTGTTCGTCATGCAGGGTTTTGATCAGGTACTGCTTCTCCGCCGGAGAGATCCATTTGGCTTCCTGCGGGCGATTGCTGATGGTGAACAGCCACAACACCATGACAAATACCGACAGCACCCCTTCCACGAAGAACAGCATGCGCCAGTCCCAGTTGGTGATGATCCAGCCAGACAGTGGCGCGGTAATAATTCCGGCGATCGGCACGAACATAATGACGATGGCATTGGCGCGGCCGCGTTCTTTATCCGGGAACCAGTTGCCAATCATGGTCAGCACCACCGGCAACATACCGCCTTCCGCCACCCCGAGGGCAAAGCGCAGCGCCAGCAGTTGATACTGACTGGTCGCCAGCCCGGTGAGAATCGAGATCACCGCCCAGGCCAGCAGCGACCAGCCAATAAAGCGTTTGCCGTTGCCGTACACCGCCAGCTTGCCGCCCGGTACTTGCAGGAACAGATAACCAATAAAGAAGATGCCGCCCGCCAGCCCTGCCATTGAGGCACTGATGCCCAGCTCGGCATCCATCCCTCCCGGCATGGCAAAGGCAATATTGACGCGGTCCATATAGGAGATGATGCAGGTGATCAGAATCGGCGGAATGATGCGCAGCCAGCGCAGCGCTGGTACACCTTCCCGGCTCAGTGCGGTAGACGTCAGACTCATGCTGTCCCCTCCAGGTCGGCAGTCGGGATCTTCACCACCACCTTGCGGATCGCCGCAGGCTGGTCCGGTGCACAGTTAGGGCGATGAATATCCTGCGGGAAGAACACCGCAAAGGTGCCGGGCACCATGCGGATCAGGGTTTCATCCGGCGCGTGCTGATAAAAAATGATGTCGCGATTTTCATCATAGGGTTGATGGATGCTCAGGCTGGCGGGCTGATTTGCCACACCAATCACCTCGTCACCCGACACCAGATATTGCACATCAATATGGTGGCGATGGGCTTCCGGGTAATTTTCCTGTGCCGGGGCGGTTTGCAAATCCAGCACCTGCACCTGCCAGCCGGTGGCGCTATCTACGTAGCGTCCGGCGGCGATGTTTGCCAGATCGTGACTGGCGAGATACGCAATCGCCCTGGCGATAGCCGGTGGATAATGACGTGCGTCAGTGTTAGCGATATGTCCGGTAATCATCGGTAGCTCCTCCGTTACAGCGCCTGGATGCGCGTCCAGACACGTTCATCCACCGGAATGCCAAGGCGCTGGTTTTCCGCCCGCAATACCGGGAATCTTTCGCCCGGCAGACGCACCGCCTGCTGGCTGTCAGCACGTTCGGCACCGGTAATCGACGCGCGAATGCGTTGCAGCTTGTGGTCGCGGGTCGCGCCGTCAATCAGGCGGTCAACATCGATGGCGATAAACACCTGCGAGATACCAAATTCGTCGCCGTTGTCTTCGGTCACTTCGGTCACTGATGCGCCGTTGGAAAGCAGCGTGGCGAGCATATCCAGCACCACGGACAGCGCGGAACCTTTCCAGTAGCCCATCGGCAGGATGCGACGGTTGTTTTCGATGGTGCCCGGATCGCGGGTGTAGTTACCTTCATCGTCGAAACCGCCATCCACCGGCAGGGTTTTGCCTGCCAGACGGTTCACCTCAAGCATGCCGTAGGAAAACATCGACATGGACATATCCACCATGGTGATCGGCTCGCCAGGCACGGCGACAATCAGCGGGTTGGTGCCGATGGCACAGTTTTTTGCGCCCCACGGCGGCATCACCGCAATCGAGTTGGTCCAGCAAATGCCAACAAAACCCTTCTCTGCCGCCTGCCAGCCATAACTGCCGCCACGCATCCAGTGATTCGCGTTACGCAGCGCCACCAGGCCAATGCCATGATCGCTGGCCAGTTCAATAGCGCGATCCATCATGTTGCGGGCGGTGATATTGCCGATGCCGCGTTGCGCATCCCACTGCTCGATGGCCCCCAGCGACAGCATTTTTTTCGCCGTGGCGTCGGCCACGATATGCCCGGCATCCAGCTGCTGAATAAAACGCGGGAACCGATTTACGCCATGAGAATAGACGCCGTTGAGACTGGTTTCGGCAAACATCGCCGCACAGTCGGTGGCCTTATCCTGCGGCACCTTGCGGCTTAACAGGACACGCAGGAATTCTTCATATAACTGCTGATAACTGATTCTCATACGGCACTCACTCCCCAGCGCTACGCTTTAAATTTCATATGTTGGAATGTTATTTCAAATAAATCGTATGGGGAAAGCAGCGGCGAGTCAAAGAAATGGGTGGGAATTTTTTACTTATAAATCAATCAAGTAAAAATTTGATCTGCTTTTGTGATCGCCCGCAAATTGGCCGATCTTCAGGCGTGGGGAAGCCGGGTCAGGGGGAAATCTGACCCGACTGATACAGACTGGCACCCATTTGTAGCGGCGCGCTATATCGTGCGCGGTACCGGAAAACCCGCGCGATAAATCGCGCCGCTACGGAATGTGTCCCATTACATACGAATACGCACCCGATACAACGACGTGGTGGCGGTGATATACAACTCGTTACCCTCCGGGCCACCGAGCGTGCAGTTCGATACCCGTTCCGGCAGCGGAATTTTGCCGCGCGTCTCTCCGTGGCTATCGAAGATAATCACCCCGTCGGCGCAGCTACAGTAGATATCACCGTTGCTATCGACGCAGAATCCGTCTGGAAAACCCGGTGCTACCTCGGCAAAGAAGCGCCCTGCCACCAGTTCCCGACCATCCACCTGGTACACCCGCAGCTGCCGACGCCCCAACATGGGGAAATCCACTACCGACATATCAGCCACATACATCAGGCTTTCATCCGGGGAGAACGCCAGCCCGTTCGGACGTTGCAGATCGCTGGCCGCAATGCTGAGCTGCCCACTAGCCGGATCGAAGCAGTACAGATAGCAGCCAATCACCTGGCTATGGGCGTGATACCCCTCCTCATCGTTGATGATGCCGTAAGGGGGATCGGTGAACCAGATGGTGCCATCGGAGCGCACCACCAGATCGTTAGGTGAGTTGAAGCGTTTCCCTTCAACCCGCTCCACCAGCATGGTGACGCTGCCATCATGCTCCGTGCGACTAATACCACGGCGGCCATGCTCGCAGCTCACCACCCGGCCCGCCTGATCGCGGGCGTTGCCGTTAGCGTAGCTGGCGCTGGCTCGCCACAGGCTGAGTTCACCATTGCGCTGCCAGCGAAACATACGGTTCCCCTTCACATCACTAAACACCACCGCATCCTGCTGTGGCAGCCAGACCGGGCCTTCGGCCCAGATCGCGGGAGAACAGAGTTTTTCCACCTGCATCATATTGGCCTCCGTTACTGCACACCCCAGATGGCTTTGTAGTGACCCTGGTAGTTGTTAGCCGGGTCGTAGTTGTTCTGTGGCCCGCCGTCGTTACCGATATTTTCTTTGGTGATCAGATGCGCCGGGGTGACATAGCCGGATGATGGCTGCCCGGCAAAAGCACGGTTAAATTCATCCAGCAATTGCCAGCCGTGCAGTTTGAGCGGTTCCGCCACGGTGGCAATCTGGCTGTCTTCATTGCGGATACGCTGGAACGCGGAAATGGAACCGTCTCCCGCCGAGATATTAAACGGGGCATTTTTCCCGCCTTTGCCAGCGGTTTTCAGTGCCGGAGCCATAAAATCGAAATAGAGATCGTTGATCGACAACGCATACTGGAAATGATCGCCATATTTCTGCAACAGGCTGAAAGTCATGGAAGGCATACGGTTGGCGGTATCGGCCAGCGGTGTATCGATAAACTCGACCACCTTACAACCACTGCACTTCTCAATTTCCTGCTTCATGGTGTTGGCCTTATCCAGCGCGATTTGATAGAGCGAATCGGTAAAGATCAGCACCTGCGCCTTACCGCCCGAACGCACTACCGCATACTGCGCTGCCAGACGCGCGACTTCGGTAGAATCCGAGGTGATATTGTCGGTGACGCCGTATTTCTCAATCGGTCCCGGTTGCGGTTCGGCATGCCAGGCCATCAGCACGATTTTTTGTTCTCTGGCTTTTTTCAGCGGGATTTTCGCCACGTTCGGGTTCCAGCCACCGATGACGATGCCGTCCGGTCGCTGGGCAATCGCCTGATTCAGCGCCGCAAGCTGGTCTTTCACCGAGCCGCCGCCGTCGAGGGTTTCCAGTTTCCAGCCCGCGACCTTCGCTGCCTCACTTAATCCCTGCTGCACCCCCTGCACCCCGCCGTTTTTCATGTCAGAGGCGATAAAGATAATTTTCTTGTTAGCCTGCAGTTTCGGTCCAGTGGTTGGCCCATCCCAGGTGCTGGAACTGGCGGTGGCTTTTGCCACCGCTGCGGTTGCCTGGTCGAGGTAACTGTCTGCGTGCGCGGTCACTGATGCCACCAGCATGGCGGCAAACGTCAGACCTAATGCCTGATTTTTCATAATGAATTCCCTGGTGTGATGGTTTTTTGTTTATGGTCAGGTGCAGAGGCCGGTGCGCTTTGGCTGCGCACCACCGCTTTTTGGTTCAACATGCGGCGACGCTGGGCGTAACCGGCAAGGGTGATCGACAGCAACAGCGTGGCCCCGTTAAACAACGGTTCAACCCAGAAGTCACCGCCAAACTGCTGAATACCGGCAATACCGATGGCGAGAATCGCGATCCCCACCACGGTACCCCAGACGTTAACGCGTCCCGGACGGATGGTGGTGCTGCCAAGGAATGCCCCCACCAGCGCAGGCAACAGATAATCCATACCCACACTGGCCTGGCCGACACCCTGTTCGGCAGCAATCAGTACGCCACTGAAGCCGGTGAGGACGCTGGAGGCAATAAAGGTGCCGATGATGTATTTGTTCACCGCGATACCGTTCAGGCGTGCCGCAACAGGATTGCCACCTACCGCATACATGCAGCGTCCCAGCGGGGTGTGTTCGGTGATCAGCCACAACACGATGGCCACAGCCAGCACATAGAACGCGCCGATGGGGATACCGAACAGCTCGGTATGGTGCAGCGCGCTAAAGGCATCGGGCAGATCGCCGACAATCTGGCGTCCGCCGGAGTGCCACAAGGCCACGGCGTATAACACGGTGCCGGAACCGAGGGTGGCGACAAAACTATCAATATCCGCTAACGCCACCAGAATGCCGTTGAGCAGACCATACAACGCCGAGATCGCCAGCACCGTCAGCACCGCCATCTGCCAGGAGAAGCCATATTCCACCTGTAAGGTGATGGCGAGGATATGCCACAACACAATACCGAAACCGACGTTAAGGTCGATCTTACCGACGATCATCGGCAGCGTAGCCGCCAGGGCCAGCAGGGCAATTTTGGCTTTACTGGCAAGAATCGCCTGTAACGTCAGCATGGTGGCGAACGACGGTGACAGCACGGAAAACAGCAGGGTTAGCAACACGCACAGCAGCAGCAGGCCGTAGCGCGTCATAATCTGCATCGACCAGGGGGCAAAGCCATGCTGTGCCAGGCTTACCCGCTGTTCGAGCGCGGTGGATTTTACGGATGTTTTCGACATAATTTTTCTCCTGCCTTCCTTTTCAGACGTTGGTTAATGGGGCAGCGCTGCTGGCAGACGCCAGCTCCAGCAAACCGGCAAAGGTCACCTGTTCATTTTTTAATTCCCCCACCACCTGGCCACGGTTAAACACCAGTGCGCGGTTGCAGATATGGGCGATCTCTTCAAGGTCGTTGGAAATCACCAGCACAGCGATGCCATCGGCCAGCGCCTTATTCAGCAGGTGATAAATCTCTTCACGCGCACCGACATCCACACCGGCCGTAGGATCCTCCAGAATCAATAACGGGGCGTTGAGGTGCATCCAGCGTGCCATCACCACTTTTTGCTGATTGCCACCGGACAAGGCGCTGATATCGAGGTTGACGTCTTTTGGCCGGACATCGAACAGCTGCACCTTCCACCAGCTGGCGCCAATTTCGGCGCGACGTCCGTAACGTGACAGCAGCCGATGGCCGCAGGCAGTGGGATTAAGAAACAGGTTTTCACGCACGCTCATCGACATCACCAGGCTTTCACCGGTGCGATCGCCAGCCACCAGCGATACACCCGCCGCCATCGCCTGCTGCGGTGTCTGAGGGCGATACGCCTGATCGCGAAAGTGGATGCTGCCCGCGCTGGCCTGACGCAGACCAAACAGCAGGCGACCAATCTCCTCCTGCCCGGCTCCGCGTAATCCTGCCAGCGCCAGCATTTCGCCGGGTTGCAGGCTAAAGCTGACCGGCCCCACTTCATCAATGCACAGTTCGTCCAGCACCAGCACCGGGTTTTGCGCGTCGGGTAACGGCTGCCGCTGGTTCCCTTCCAGCGCTTCACCCACAATCATCTCCACCAGATCATGCAGCTGATAGTCGGCGGTGTTGCCTTCCGCCACATGTTTGCCATCGCGCATCACGCAGATACGGTCGGAGATTTCGATCACTTCATCGAGACGGTGAGTCACGTAGATCATGCCGACCTTGCGGCTTTTCAGCCGATTGATCACATCAAACAGATGGCGCACATCATTGGCCGGTAATGATGCGGTCGGTTCATCCAGCACCAGCACTTCTGCGTTAACCGCCACCGCACGCGCAATCGCCAGCAGCGATTTTTCGGTACGCGAGAGTTCGAACACACGGGCGTCCGGGTCCAGTACGATGCCCACCTCCTCCAGTGCAGCCCGCGACCGCTCGCGTACTGCGCGCCAGTCAATCAAGCCGAGACGACGGGTAAACCCCATCACCAGCGCCATATTTTCCGCCACCGTCATCCATTCGATCAGACCGAGATCCTGATGAATAAAGGCGATTGGCTGGTGCGTGGCCGTTTTCAGACTGGCGGCGGAGGCGATACTGGCATCGTGAAAACGGATATCCCCTTCATCACGGCTGTAGACACCGGCCAGCACTTTTATCAGGGTGGATTTTCCCGCGCCGTTTTCTCCCAACAGGGCAACCACTTCGCCGGGATAAACCGCCAGGCTGACATCATTCACGGCGGGATTGCCGCCAAAGCGTTTGGTGATATGGCTCAGAGTAAGAACCGGTGTTCCCGGGCTATGCTGCATTACCGCCTCCTGCAAACTCCTGGTGAGCATCAACAGCGGCGACAACCTGAAAACACCGCTAAATTTCAACATGCGAAATACGATTCCAAAAAATACTATTCCTGGCGCGCACGAAAAGCAAAGAAGTGAACAGGATATTTCACGTTAATAAACATGTAGTTATATTTTCTGTTGCGGAATTGTGATGCATCACTCACTTCCAGCGGGGGTGGATTTTCGCGAAAAGTCACACTAAAACTGGCGAAGGATTCCCAGGCTGAAGTGTCTGAGTTAACATCTGGCGACTGCTCTTTTACCGGGGCAGGAAAACTGAGAGGAAGCGTGGATGGTGGTTAAAGTGGATAAAGCAAAGGAAGAAAAGAGTGACAAGCCGCTGGGGACGCAGAGCCTGTTTCGTGGATTGCAACTGATTGAACTGTTGAGCAATTACCCCAACGGATGCCCGCTGGCCCATCTTTCTGAGCTGTCCGGTATGAACAAGAGTACCGTGCACCGCCTGTTGCAGGGGTTGCACAGCAGTGGTTATGTCACCCAGGCTCCCTCGCCCGGTAGCTATCGCTTAACCACCAAATTTATTTCAGTTGGACAGAAGGCACTTTCCTCGCTCAACATCATCCACGTCGCTGCCCCGCATCTGGAAAAGCTGAATTTAGACGTGGGAGAAACGGTGAATTTCTCCAGCCGCGAAGATGACCACGTGATCCTGATTTATAAGCTGGAACCCACCACCGGGATGATGCGCACCCGCGCCTATATTGGCCAGCATATGCCGCTGTACTGCTCGGCAATGGGGAAGATTTTTATGGCCTGGGGCAGCGAAGATTATCTGCCCGAATACTGGCAAAGCCATCAAAACAGCATCCAGCAGCTGACGAAAAACACCATCACCACGCTGCCGGAAATGATGGAAGAACTGAAAAACATCCGTCAGCAGCAGACGGCGATGGACCGTGAAGAGAATGAGTTAGGCGTCTCCTGTATTGCCGCCCCGGTGTTCGATATTCAGCAACGCGTGCCTTATGCGGTATCGATATCGTTACCCACCGCTAAGCTGCAACAGATTGGGGTGAAAAAACTGATGGGACCGGTGGTCGCCACCGCCCGCGCGATATCTGAAGAGCTGGGATACCACAGCGTATAAACACCCAGTAGCGGCGCGATTTATCGCGCAGTCGCGTGCGCAGTGCGGGAAACACCTGCGCGATAAATCGCGCCGCTACGAATCCGTGCGGTGGGTAGTTATTGATCGTTAGTAAAACGCCCGACGAGGGTTGCAGCTCCCAGCGCATGTCCTTTTAACTTCGCTACCAGCGCATCATGGGTTAAGCCTGCAGGTAACTGGTCTGGCGATAAATCGGTGGCGACCAGCACAAAATTGTAGTGATGGACGCCGCTCCCCACCGGCGGACACGGGCCGTAATAACGCGTGGTGCCGGGAGAGTTCTTACCCCCGGTGTAACCGCTACCTTTTGCCAGTTCACCCTGAGCAAACGAAGACCGATCGGCGGCGATGTTATACGCCACCAGATGTGTCACGCCCAGCCCCTTTGCTCCCACCGGATCGGTGATCATCAGGGCAAAACTACGTGTTCCGACAGGCGCATCAGACCAGCTCAGTGCCGGGGAAATATTGTCACCGGTGCAGGAAGGATTACCTTGCGCGTTACCGGCAAATGCCTTTGGCAGAATGGCGTTGTCAGTAAAATCGGATGATTGCAAGGTAAAAATCGGGGCAGCCATCACTGAGGCGGGGAACAGCGCCAGCAGTAGCGCGCGCTTAAACATAACCATCATTCACTCCTGTTGATGAATAAACCGACTAAAGAAACAAGTATATACCCTGATTTTCCCCCTTCGACTTCGCTAAACTGAGAAATGCACCGATTAAGAAATCAGGGAAACCGAATGCCAGATTCAGCTCTCAGTCATTTCTTACCCGCAACACAACAATGGTTTCGTGCTGCGTTCAACACCCCCACTCCGGTGCAGGCCGAGGCCTGGCAAGCCATTGCCAGCGGGAAAAACTGTCTGGTGATTGCCCCCACCGGCTCTGGTAAAACGCTGGCGGCGTTTCTGTATGCGATTGATGCCTTGTTTCGGGAACGCAGCCAGGCAGCCACCGTCGAACGCAGCCATAAAACCCGTATCCTGTATATCTCGCCGGTCAAAGCGCTGGCAGCCGATGTCCACCGCAATCTGCAGTTGCCGCTGGCAGGGGTTGAGGCGCAGCGCCGCGAGCAGGGTGAGCCGGAGATAGCGCTGGTCACTGGCATGCGTTCCGGTGATACGCCCAGTGCCGAGCGGGCGCAGTTGCAACGGCGTCCGCCCGATATCCTGATTACCACGCCAGAATCTCTCTTTTTGCTGCTGACCTCGAAAGCCCGTGAAACGTTACAGGGCATCTCAACGGTGATTGTCGATGAAGTTCATGCGGTGGCCGGCACCAAACGCGGCTCCCATCTGGCGCTCAGTCTGGAACGACTCGATGCTCTGCTGCCCCATCCGGCACAACGCATTGGCTTATCGGCCACGGTGCGTCCGGCAGAAACGGTGGCACGTTTCCTCGGTGGCGCGGGTGAAACGCGGGTGGTCAACCCCGATGCGAAACGGCCATTACAGCTGACCATCACCGTCCCGGTGGCAGATATGACCGATATCCAGCAGCGACCGGATGCACGCGCCGTTCAGGATGCCACCCTGGCTGCCGGGTCGATCTGGCCGCATATCGAAGCAGGTATCCTCGACGAAGTGCTGCGCCATCGTGCCACGCTGGTCTTCACCAATTCGCGCGGGCTGGCGGAGAAGCTGACCGCGCGTCTTAACGAACTTTATGCCCGGCGGCTGGGGGAGCAACCAACCGGGCCTGAGGAATCTTTCGGCTACGGTTCCTTTACCGGTGGCACCGAAAAGCGAGTGCAAACACCTGACAATTATATCGCCCGCTCGCATCATGGCTCGGTGTCGAAAGAGCAAAGGCTGGACATTGAAACCGCCCTCAAGGCCGGGGAATTGCGCTGCGTGGTGGCGACATCAAGTCTTGAACTCGGCATTGATATGGGCGATATCGACCTGGTGATGCAGGTCGGGGCACCGTTGTCGGTTGCCAGTGCACTGCAACGCGTTGGGCGCGCCGGACATCAGGTTGGCGGCACCCCCAAAGGCATTTTCTGGCCGCGAACGCGACGCGATCTGGTGGATACCGCGGTGACGGTTGATGCCATGCTGGCAGGCGAGCTGGATGCTATCGCCGCACCGCATAACCCACTGGATGTGCTGGCACAGCATACGGTGGCCGCCGCCGCGATGGACACCTTACAGGTTGATGCCTGGTTCGATCGGGTCCGGCGCGCCGATCCTTTCCGCACCCTGCCACGCTCCGCCTTTGACGCGGTACTGGATATGCTGGCAGGACGCTATCCTTCCGATGAGTTTGCCAATTTGCGGCCACGTATCATCTGGGATCGGCACAGCAATACGCTCAGCGGTCGTCCGGGTGCGCAGCATCTGGCCGTCACCAGTGGCGGGACAATCCCGGATCGCGGCATGTTCAGTGTGATGTTGCCCGAGGGGGAAGAACAGGCCGGAGCCAGGCGCGTGGGCGAACTGGATGAAGAGATGGTGTACGAATCGCGGGTCAATGACATCATCACCCTCGGTGCCACTTCCTGGCGTATTCAGCAAATCACCCACGATCAGGTGGTGGTGGTCCCTGCACCAGGGCGCTCGGCGCGTCTGCCGTTCTGGCATGGCGAAGGGGTTGGCCGTTCTGCCGCCCTGGGCGAAGCGATTGGGCGTTACCTGCGCGCCATCGATCAGGGTGCAGCACCGGGTGCGGCCCTGGATGCGTTTGCGCGCCACAATATTCAGACGCTGATTGCCGAACAACACAAGGCCACCGGCACGCTGCCCACCGACCGCACCTTACTGATTGAACGCTGCCGGGATGAAACCGGCGACTGGCGCGTGATTCTGCATTCGCCCTATGGCCAGCGCGTCCATGCTCCCTGGGCGCTGGCGGTAGCGGAACGCATTGGTCGGGTGATGGGCATCGATCCTGCCGTGGTCGCCAGCGATGATGGCATTGTCGCGCGTTTCCCGGACAGTGAAGGTCGCGTACCGGGAGCAGAAATGTTTCTGTTTGAGCCGGATGAACTGCAACGGGTAGTGACCCAATCGGTTAGCCAGTCGGCGTTGTTTGCCGCCCGGTTTCGCGAATGTGCGGCGCGCGCGCTGTTGTTGCCCCGGCGCAATCCCGGTAAACGTTCACCGCTATGGCAGCAACGCTTACGCGCCGGGCAGTTACTGGAAGTTGCCCGCCAGTTTGATGATTTTCCCATCCTGATTGAAACCGCGCGTGAATGTTTACAGGATGTTTATGACTTGCCCGCTTTGCATCACCTGATGTTGCGGCTGCAACAGGGGGACATTCAGCTGGTGGAGGTCAGCACTGACTCCCCGTCACCGTTTGCGGCACCGTTGCTGTTCGGTTACGTGGCCGAATTTATGTATGCCAGCGATGCGCCCCAGGCGGAGAAACGCGCCTCAATGCTGGCGCTGGACAGCAAACTGTTAAGCGATCTGCTGGGCCAGGTCGATATGCGCGAGCTGCTGGATCCCGCCATGGTTGCTCGCGTAGAACAGGAATTACAGCGCACATTGCCTGATTACCACGCCAGCAGTCGCGAAGGGGTGGTGGATCTGCTGCGTGAAATCGGCCCCCTCACGACAGCAGAGTTAACCGCACGCTACAGCGGCGCAGAAGGGCTGGATAACGGATTAGCGGCGCTTCAGCAGGCGCAGCGTATTTTCAGCGTCAATATTGCCGATGAAACGCGCTGGGCGGTGGCTGAAGACGCCGCACGACTGCGCGATGCGTTAGGCAGCACCGTGTCAGATACCTTGCCATCCGCGCTACTGCAGCCCGTGGCGCGCCCGTTGTACGATCTGATCAGCCGTTTCGCCCGCACCCATGCGTTGTTTACCTCATCGCAGATTGCCCTGCATTTCGGCCTGGGACGCGCGGTCGCGGATGATGCACTGGAGGTGTTACGTCAGCAGGACAAAGTGCTGAAAGGTGACTTCACCGCATCCGACACTCAGGAACCGCAATGGGTGGCGCAAACTGTCTTCCGTCGCCTGCGTGTGCGTTCATTGCAGGCGGCACGGGAAGCCACCAAACCGGTTGATCAGGCGGTCTTCGTCGCCCTGCTGCTGGAACGCCATGGGATAGTGAGTGATGCCGCCACCCGTCAGGCCCAGGGCGCATTTAGTGGCGTCAATGGGGTGCTGCGCGTGATTGAACAGCTGGCCGGTATCGCATTGCCCGCTGCGTTGTGGGAATCACACATTCTTCCCGTGCGGGTCCGTGATTACCAGCCTGCCATGCTGGATGAACTCCTCGCCAGCGGCGAGGTGATCTGGAGCGGTCAGCGCGCGCAGGGTGCCAGTGAAGGCCTGGTATCATTACATTTGAATGATTACGCCGCTGAAACGCTGTCTGCGCCAGACGAAGGAAAAGCGGTTGCGCTGACGCCGCTACAACATTCGCTGCTGGAACTGTTGCAGGACGGCAGCGGCTGGTTTGTGCGGCAATTGCTTCCGCGTCTGACAGATGAACATTCTGACGCGTCACTCATCTATGAAGCGATGTGGGATCTGGCCTGGCGTGGTTATCTCACCACCGATACCTGGTCAGCACTGCGCACGCTGAGCAGCAATACCAGCGCGCCACGTGCCCGTCCCAGTCGTCATCGGCGCGGACGCCTCAGTTACGCCACACCCGCTGCGCGTATCAGCACCGGTCCGGCCCTGAACAGCATGGCTGGCCGCTGGTCGCTGATTACGCGCCCGGCCATCGCCGATACCGAGCGCGCACTGGCGCTGACGGAAAATATGCTGGATCGCTTTGGTGTCATTAGCCGTGGTGCGGCCATCGCGGAACAGGTGCCGGGAGGATTTCCGGCATTACAACCCATGCTGCGCGGGCTGGAAGATGCCGGGCGGCTGCTGCGAGGCAGATTTGTTGCAGGTATGGGGGCAGCCCAGTTTGCTGATCATACGGTGATTGATCGCTTGCGCCAGCTCGCGGGCAACCCGCATTTTGGCACCAGCCCTGTTGCCCTTGCCGTCCTTGATCCTGCTAATCCTTTTGGTGTACAGCTACCGTGGCCACAGAGTCTGGCCGGTAATCGACCGGTACGCCGTAATGGCGCACTGATGGTGATTGCTCGTGGCCAGGTGCTGCTTTATTTGCCTCAGGGGGGTAAGGAGCTAATGACTTTTGCTGCCGCCGTGACCAGCGATGAAATGTATGCAGCGGTGCTGGCGCTGGGTGTGGCACTCAAACGCGAGAAGCATCTTAACTTTACGCTGGAGCGCATCGATGATCTTCCCGCCGGGCAATCACCGCTGCTGCCCGCTCTGAAAGAAGCCGGATTTTCTCGCGTACCACGCGGTTATAGCTGGTACGGCTAGACCCTGTCAGGTCTCCGCTCAGAAATTTTTCATCATTTCATCACGATCCCTTGCTTGTCAAAATCCAGAGCCGCAGCCAGGTTTTAGCCTGTTTTGGACAGATGTTCCGGTTTTTACCGTTAAGGAGTTTCGCATGCAAGGAGCAGCCCCTGTTTCCACACCGGCTACCGGCCGGGCCGTACCTGAATCTGCACCTCTGTCCACCTTTCCCCTGAGCCGGTTCTGCCGTTCCCTGCGTAACAGCCTGGCGCATCTCTACAGCAACCACCGCCTGCCACGCTCCCCTTCTGAAGCGCTGCGACAGAGTCTCTCTAATGCCTCCGGCTATCTCAGCATCCTCACACGATCCAGCCCTTCAGGCATTGAGACGCCACCGCTCGCCGCCGCGCAGCTGGTGACACGATGGATATTTTCCCTGCTGCAACAACAGGCCATACATCAGGCTGACGCTCAGCGCCTTCAGCTGCTGACCGTCACCTCTGCTTATCCCGCCGTGAATGCGTTTATTTACCGCCTCAATACCTTCGCCCTTTCCGCCACCTCGCCACAGCTGGCGACCTGTGCACTCCGGCGGATTGACACCTTCGTCGCCAGCCAGCACACGTGGCTCGCCAGCCTGCCACTGCAGGAACAACAGGTTTGTCGCGAATTTATGCATAAGCTCACCGCCTGCCTCGAAAATATGGCTTTCTGGCAGCCACGCGCCACGCTCCTGCTCCCGGCGGTCTGTCGCCTGGCGCCTTACTTCAGCGTCTGGGCCGGGGTGGCTCTGCCTCAGCTCGCCTCTTCTGCCTCATCCCCACACACCCGCCAGCTGCTCAGTGCCAGCATCCTCACTGAAGATAATACCGGCCCCGATGCCGAACAGTGGTTCACACCGGACAGAACCGTTATCAATCTGCCGGGGGATGTGACACTCCCGACCCTGCATCTCAGCAAAGGACAGTCGCGCTGCCTGCGGCTGCCTAAATGTCCTGCTGAGCTGGTCAGCCATACCGGCAATCTGACCACAGGCTTCGACATCGCCGGTGTCGGCATCGAACACAACCTCGCCACCGAAGTCTGTATCAGCAATTACGGCGTTCCCGAAATAGAAATCAACCGCCAGCTGAACGCCGCCACCACCGCTTATCCCTCGCGGCTTTATCGTGTCCCCCTGCGCATTGCCGGAGCAGGCGATGACGGCGTCTGTCCCGCTTCACGCGCTGCTATTCCCGTCACCTTCAGCCACCAGCCGGACCTGCTTCCCGCACCCGTTCTCGCCGGGGAACCACTGCGGGCGGCATCAGCAGACTGGAATTTTCTGCCGATGGTCGGGGCGCAGTACAGCGCCGGAGATGCCAATAGTGCGCGTGAACAGAATTCATTCCTCTCCCCGTTCTTTGACTGGGAGGATTTTTACTTGCCGGATGAAGTGGAAGAAACGTCGCCGCCTGCCGAAACGCTGTCAGCATCATTATCGCCAGCTGAACAGATTGATCACGAGGTCAACCTGTTCGAACGAGATAAAAGGATTTTATTTGCCTTTCGGTTTCCGCCCAGATCCCCCTCAACAACAGATTCCCGGGGGTTGACCACATCAGTTCCTGCTACAACCCCCGATAGTATGACCCGGTTGTTTGGCCGGACTGATGAAGTGAGTGCAGCAGGATCGTGCCGGGTACCTTACATACCGCTGGTCGCCCGCGATCTTAATGAAATGTTCGAGAAGATAGATCACTGGCTCAGACAGATGACGCCTAAACAAATTGATAACGTCATTCATGTTTTTTTTACCCGTATGACGGGAGACACCCACTCTCAACTCCCCCTTCTGGATAAAATCGTCACCGTGGCAAGAAAATTAGTGATGAAAAATCGTCAACAATATGCGTTTGATGATAACGAATCTTTCCAGTTTGCGGCTCAACTCTTTAAGCACTCGTATTTTTCCAGCAATAAAGAGCTGTTGAAAGCCTGGGTGAAATCCGGAGAAGGAAAACAACAACTGGCCGATATACTTCTTAATGCTATAGATCGTGCCATACCTGATTCAGGTAAATTGTTATCTGAGACCTTCAATATCCTTACACAGATCGTAAAACCAGAATTCACTTCATTTTCCTCACTGGCAAATATCCAGATAGACTTACAAAACAGATTTAAAAACAACCTGATAGCAACGATAACAATGCCGAATACAACGCCACCTCGTTTTTTGGAAAATGAAACAGCAATTGAAAAACTACAATTTCTCCATCTCGAATTTATTAAAAACAACCTACCCTGCTTTCGTTTAAGCAACAAACTGGATGTGAGTGATGAAATTGTGTTATCAAAAAACGGTATGTTATTAACTATCGCTGCAGGTATCATCTGCGATGATAATAAACTCATCAATCTTGCAAAAAATAAATTAATACAGTTTGGCACTCAGGCATTACTGCGTCTTTCAGAAAATTATCTATTAACAAAGTTCTCCTTTTTTAATCATCTGCTGGATACGGGAAAATTCAGGATGTTTGATTTTATTAACAGACTCGAAGCCGAAGGAGGTCTGCTGGTTCGCACATTATATTTCAACCATATCATTCATCAAAAACTGCAACAAGGTGGAATACAAGCCAGCCAGCTTAAATCTGACTATCAGGCTTTAGCCGATGTCTCAAAAAAACTCTGCAACCTGGCGCTGGAAGATATATCCGATATCGATCAGGATTTTTTTCTAAACGCATCGAGGGAACCAGCAGGTTTGGAGGTCTGTTTTATTACGGCAGAAAATACATCTGACGCGGTTAAAAAACGTCATTTTATTGGCTTTACTCTGGCTGCCCACTCAGAGCGTATCAGACGATGTTATACGGTTTCCGAAATTCCAGCGCTCAATAATTTCGTTGCGCTTCTTGCTTATAATGATTCTGAAAACTATCGAAATAAAGAGCAGTATACCAGCTGGATTAATTATCGCGGTAAGGCCGATTTTATCGCGCGCCTGTCAGGGCAGAATATTGGTTTAATGTCCCAAAGCACATTTTTTGTCAGCGATAAAATCACCGTTCCTGCCGCCAGTGCAGGAGAAAGCTGGAAAAGTTATATTCAGAATCTTAGCCAAAGCATAGTCAGCCAGCGTTTCCCTGAAATGAATACGACATCAACAGTGTCATCATCAACGTCACTGAATACTTTGATTAATTTTACCGGAAACTTAATCTCTCAATTTATCCCGATAGAATCCTGTAAGCAGGCGCTGAATGATGTCCTTGAAAAACCAGACACCGCGACGAAAGTGTTACTCACCCTTGAGGATGCGATGCTATGCCTTTATGATCTATCACCTGAAGGCGAAAGCAGCAAACTGGTAAAATCTTTAGCCTATGTTGCCCGTTCGGTGATTGGAAAAATAACGGAAAAAATAAGAGAAGAAACAAAACGTACATCTGCACAATTCAACGCTGAACCAGGCAATATTCCAGTACTTCAGGAACAAATTTACCTGGAAGATAGTCAGATTAAACATGTTTTGGCTAACTCCTCCCTCTTCAGTGCTGATTTTAACTGGATGTTGCATAACAACTCCCTCAACCTCCGGCAATTACCTCCTCAGATTAAATTTCTTAATGTCGTCTGGAATATGATCACCGATCAAATTTATTGCAAAGCCAATACCACGCAAGGCGTAAGAAACTATCGGGTGGACCAGGAAAACCTGACACTTCTCCCTAGCGATCATGAGATTCCTGATCATGAGTTGCATACTCAGGACTTAGCATTAAATGTAAATTCTTTCTTAACTCAAATAAAAAATGGCACTCTCGATGCGTTGAAAATAGCCAGACTTGAAGAGGATATGACCGTTGTTGATAAGTATGGATATGTTTATTTCAAAAAAGAATTCAATGAGATTAACTTTGCCAGGGCAAATATTACCGATCTGTTTTTCAACAATTTGATTGCACCTGCTGGCTGGAAGCCGGTAAATCTGTGGGTTAAAAATGACGACGGGGACATGATTATCACCGAATGGCGGGACAATCATGGGCATAGTCAATTTCAACAGCTTTCTAAATTTAGCGACTTCTTTCGCTCCTGGACCGGCGAACCTCATAATAATAATGAACGATCGCAACGGATAAAGCGGGATGTGTCTACACCTGCACCCGACTACACTGACATCATTAGCCCAATGACATATGGCTATCGCATAGTTAACCCCTATGAAGACTATCAACGTATTGCTGCAATGAAGGAATTAATTACTGAAGGGAGTAAACTTCCCGACCCGCCTCACTTTGCCGAAATTGAGTGCAGAAAAATGATGCAGGATCTGGAGCGAAACCTGCCATTTGGCGTACTGGAGCAAAAATTTCCTGCGGCCAGAGAATTTATCAGAAAATTCGCCCAATGGGACATTCCTGCGGTGATCAATGCCGGTTTTAAAAAATTCACCAAAGCCATTGAACTTTTCCACCAGATTTACCCTGAAGAAAACACCTTCTATCCTAAAGCGGTCCTACTGATTGAAAAACTCGAAGCACTGGATCGTAAAATAACGGCTTTTCGCTATCGCAACCAGGCATGGAGAGATAAAGTAGCGATTTATTATGATCGTTACCCAGCGCGTGAAATAAAAGTCAATAGCCGAATAAACAAGATCCTCGACAGTCTTTCTTCACCCTCCCCCGGCTCGCGTGACACGGCAAAATACATCCTGAAAACCAGGACAACTCAGGACATGGTACGCAATTACCCTGAGTTCTATGCCAGACTCACTGACAATTTAAAAGAATTGCAAGCGCAAGCGAGAATGACCAGCAACCTCTTTAATAATCGATTGTACCGTAACGTTATGGGAGACACGCTTTATGAATTTACGGGGGTAAAATTTTCTCAGGATGAAATTGCCTCTTTCACTTCTGATTTTAGAAGAATGCAGAACCATATCATCGCCACAACACCTGACAAGTTCCGAATTTTTGAAGAGCGATTCTCAAGAGATGGCAAGTTGGTTTCCGGTTGTTTTAAAGATGATGCAGAGAAAATTTTATTTAGCACTGGCGACCTCGCGTTCACCAACCTTAATGATAACCACAAGTACATTTATGTTCAGAAAATCCTCAATGACGATTTATTCAAACAGATCGCCGCGCATGAAATTGACCATGTTAATAATGGATTAGATCTGGCTTACACCCCACCGGAAGTCTATATTGAAAGTTATAACTTAATTAAAAAGTTCAGTTTTAGCGGAATTCAACAGATTGGCAAAGAACTACTTTCTGACAGAGGCCATCTGGTTGATTATCTTATGCGTGATAAAGATTTTCTGAGCAACTTTTGCGAACAACTAATTCGCTATGCCAAAGACCCTGTTCATCGAGTAAAAATTGGTGACTTTCAGCATAACTATTTAGGTAAAAATGCGGTTCATTACCGTAACCGCTATAGTGATGAAGCCATTGCAAAGCGTTCTGAATTAAAAAACCTGGTGGCGATTGCCTATAACGATCATCCCTTTCTGCTCTATTTTTTTAAACAGAATGCCGACTTTATGATCAGCCTGTGGCATCGATTAGCTGGCATCGCCAATAAATATTTTAATCAGGACAGAACCATCAGTGAGGAAGAAACCGCAAAATTTGAGCTTCTAAAATCTTTAGTGCTGAAGGCGGGTGCTGCCATGCTGGATGAGGTGAATGCTGGTGCATCAACTTCGAATGCAGGCCAGGGTAGTCAACGTTGAGGAATTTAATATGCATGGAGCAACACCTGTTTTTGCACCGGCTACCGGCCGGGCCGTACCTGAATCTGCACCTCTGTCCACCTTTCCCCTGAGCCGGTTCTGCCGTTCCCTGCGTAACAGCCTGGCGCACCTTTACAGCAACCATCGCCTGCCACGCTCCCCTTCTGAAGCACTGCGGCAAAGTCTCTCTAATGCCGACAGCTATCTCAGCATCCTCACGCGCTCCAGTCCCGCAGGCATTGAGACGCCACCGCTCGCCGCCGCGCAGCTTGTGACACGATGGATATTTTCCCTGCTGCAACAACACGCCATACACCAGGCTGACTCCCGGCGCCTTCAGCTGCTGACCGTCACCTCTGCTTATCCCGCCGTTAATGCGTTTATTTACCGCCTCAATACCCTGGCCCTTTCCGCCACCACGCCTCAGCAGGCGACCTGCGCACTCCGGCGGATTGAGGCCTTCACCGCCTGCCAGCATGCATGGCTCGCCAGTCTGCCGCCGCAGGAACAACAGGTTTGTTGCGAATTTATGCATAAGCTCACCGCCTGCCTCGAAAATATGGCTTTCTGGCAGCCCCGCGCCACACTCCTGCTCCCGGCGGTCTGTCGCCTGGCACCCTATTTCAGCGTCTGGGCCGGGGTGACTCTGCCTCAGCTCGCCTTATCAGCCTCTCCCCCTCCCGCCTGCCAGCGGCTCAGTGCCAGCATCCTCACTGAAGATAACACCGGCCCCGACGCCGAACAGTGGTTCACTCCGGACAGAACCGTTATCAATCTGCCGGGCGATATGACACTCCCGACCCTGCATCTCAGCAAAGGACAGTCGCGCTGCCTGCGGCTGCCTAAATGTCCTGCTGAGCTGGTCAGCCATACCGGCAACCTGACCACAGGCTTTGACATCGCCGGTGTCGGCATCGAACACAACCTCGCCACCGAAGTCTGTATCAGCAATTACGGCGTCCCCGAAATAGAAATCAACCGCCAGCTGAACGCCGCCACCACCGCTTATCCCTCGCGGCTTTATCGTGTCCCCCTGCGCATTGCCGGAGCAGGCGATGACGGCGTCTGTCCCGCTTCACGCGCTGCTATTCCCGTCACCTTCAGCCACCAGCCGGACCTGCTTCCCGCACCCGCTCTCGCCGGGGAACCACTGCGGGCGGCATCAGCAGGCTGGAATCTTCTGCCCATGGTCGGGGCACAGTACAGCGCCGGAGATGCCAATGGAGCGCGTGAACAAAATCCATTCCTCCCCCCGTTCTTTGACTGGCAGGATTTTTACTTGCCGGATGAAGTGGAAGAAACGTCGCCGCCTGCCGAAACGCTGTCAGCATCATTATCGCCAGCTGAACAGATTGATCACGAGGTCAACCTGTTCGAGCGGAATAAAAGAATGTTTATTCCCTTTTTATTTCCCATGACATCACGCCCCAAAACGGGTTTTCCCGCCACCTCGACATTACCCTCTGCCGTAACACAAAACATTATGCATCAGTTATTCGGCGCGACTGATGAAGGGAAGCCGGTCGGCTCGTGCCGGATAAAGCATGAGCCGCTTATTGCACGCGATCTTGATGAGATGCTGGCTAAAGCACAGCGGTGGCTCAGGCAAATTCCAGCAACGCAGATTGATTACCTGATTCACTCTTTTTATCGCCTGTCGAATGACATAAGCGACTCGCCATCAAGTGCGTTAGCCGAGACGGTATCCATAGCCATAACGTTAGTGAGCGGGAGCGATCACCAATATGATTTTGATCATGACGCGGCCTATCGATTTGCCTCATTTTTGTTCAGGGATTCACCCTTCATCGGTAACCAGGAGCTGCTGGAAGCCTGGATAAGTTCCTCCGAGGGAAAACAACAACTGAGTTATATTTTGCTGGGGCGTCTTGATCGTACGCTTCCCGGTCAGGGAAACTTGCTGTCCACAGCTTTCTCTTCTCTCTTCAGGATCATGAGACCTGAACATACCCTTTTTTCATCATTGGCAAATATCCAGCTCGACCTGAAAAACGGGTTAAAAAATAACATCAGGACATCAGTAATAAGCACAGCAGGTTCATTACCCCATTTTCTTAAAAGTGAAGTCAATATGGAGAAATTGCAGTTTCTCTTTCTTGAATTTATTAAGTACCACCTCCCCTTTTTTCGCTTAAGCGCAAAACAGGACGTCAGCAATGAACTTATCTTTTCTGCCAGTGGCGTACTGCTCACTGTTGCAGCGGGTCTGATCGAAGATGAGAATAAGTTGAGTAACCTCACGAATAAAAAGTTAAAGCAATTCGGCATGCATGCCCTGTTGAACTATTCTGAAGATTATCTGCTAAGAAAATTCTCTCATTTTGACAGGTTGTTGAAGAAAGGTCAGCTCACGATGATGGATTATCTCAACGGTCTCGTCACCAAAGGTGGATTACTGGCGCGGTCATTGTATCTCAATAACAATATCGCGCTTAAATTATTGCAAGGTGGTGAGCCAGCCAGAAATCTTAAAACAGAATATATGAGCCTATCCGATATAGAAAAGAAAATTTATATTCTGGCTCTTGGGCAAGTTCCCCAATCAGACCAGGCATTTTTTCTTCGTGCGTCACGGTCATCAGCAGGAATTGAAGTCTGTTTTATCACATCAGAAAATTCCACAGAATCGGTAAAACATCGTCATTTTATTGGGATGACCATTGCAGCAGATTTTGAAAATAACAAACGCTGTTATTTTATTTCTGAGATTCCGGCACTCAATAATTTCGCCGCAGATCTCATCTATGATGATTCTCAACATTATGCTGCGAAAGAACAATACACCCACTGGATTAATCAACAGGGCAAGGCTGCCTTTGTCTCTCGTCTTTCACCGCAAAGCAGCCTTCAGTCATCACAAACAACATTTTTTACCCATGATATAAAACCGATATTGCCAGCCGACCTAACAGACAACTGGCAAACGTATATTCATCAATTAAGCCAGCACATTGTCAATCGGCGCTTCCCGGAAATACACGCGGCGACAACCGTCTCTCCTCCTGTAAACGCAGTCAATACCATGATTAATTTTACAGGGAATTTAGTCACGCAATTTATTCCGATACAATCCTGTAAGCATGCAATTGATGATATTCTTGACATCCCCAATACGGCAAAAAAAACCTTGCTGACCCTCGAAGATGCCGCAATATGTCTTTATGATTTATCGCCTCAGGGCGAAGGCAGTAAAGTGGTAAAATCCTTGTCCTTTGTTGCCCGTTCTGTGGTCGGGAAAATTGTAGAAGACATCCGCACAGTCATAAAACCCACCTCACCTGCGGCAAATCAGAATCCCATCGATGTTCCTCAGCTTGAAGAACAGATGTACATGGAAGATAGCCAGGTAAAACATTACCTTGCCAATGCACCGCTATTTAATGCCGATTTTGGCTGGATGATCCATAATAATTCGCTCGATATTTTACAGCTATCCTCGCAGGTAAAAATCACCGATGTCCGCTGGAACACCATAACCGACCAAATCTATTGCAAAGCGAATACCACCCAAGGTTTCAAGAATTATCGTTTTGATCAGCGAAATTTTTTACTCCTTCCAACCTCGCACTTACTTCCTGATAACCAAATGAATAATCAGGAGTTAGCATTGAATACTCATGATTTTCTCTCTTGTATCAGGAACGACACCCTTGACGCTTTAAAAATAGAGCGCATTGAACAGGATATGCACGGGACAAATAAATATGGGATGGTATATTTCAAAAAAGAATTCAATGAGGTTGATTTCAACACCTCAAACATCACGGAAACGTTCTTTGATAATTTGATCCCGCCTCCTGACTGGAAACCTATAGCCATCTGGGTGAAGAAAGACCACACCAATACCATTATCACCGAATGGAGGGATCATCATGGTCACACGCAATTTCAGCAGTTGTCTGCTTTTATGGATTTCTTCCGGGAGTGGCAAGGTGATCCAACAGACAATGTTTCAGCAGCCAGGCGAGTACAACGTGCTGTGACCACTCATGCCCCTGACTTTACCAATGTAATCAGCCCATTAAGTTATGGTTATGAACTGCTGGCTTCTCACCAGGATTATCTGAGAAAACTCTCCATTAAAGAATTAATTAAAGAAGGAAACAAACTTCCTGACCCTCCTCATTTTGCCGAAATTGCCTGTAGAAAAATGATGAAAAATTTATTGCGCATGCTTCCACCCGCCTTTTTAGAAGGAAAATTTCCGGCAGCTAAACATTTTATTGAAAAATTTGCCCACTGGGAAACTGTGGCGATTGTTAGTCCCGGTTTCAAAAAGTTCTCGACCGCAGTTGAGCAATTCCATGAAATGTTTCCAGACGAAGGGTTATTTTATTTCTCGGCAAAAAAAATTATAAATGATCTTGAAGAATTAGATAAAAAAATAAAAATTTTTCATTATCGCAATGAGGCATGGCGAGATCAATTAACAGCGCATCACACTAAGTATATTGCCCGTGAAATGAAAGTTAATAATCGGATCAACAGCATTATCGACCGGATATCGTATCCAGGATTAGAAGGCGGTGGCCGATACATCCTCAAGACCCGAACCCGACAAGAGCTGGAAAATCAATATCCTGTTCTATTCAATAAGCTCAAGATTAATATTAAAGAATTGCATTCTCAGGCAGAAATGATTCGTGATTTATTCATAAAGAAAACACACCCGAAGATGATAGAGAATGTTTTACTGGAATTTACCGGCAAAAAATTCACCCCCGATGAAGTAAACTCTTTTACTTTTGACTTCAAAAGATTGCAAAATAACATTTTAAGAATAACCCCGGAAAAGTTCAGGATCTTTGAAGAAAGATACTCAAGAAGTGGCAAGCTGGTTTCTGGATGCTTCAAACATGATGCTGAGAAGTTGCTTTATAGTGCTGGTGATGTCGCCTTTACCACTGCTGATGATAATCATAAGCATATTTATCTGCAAAATGTACTTAACGATGACTTATTTAAGCAAATTGCCATACACGAAATCGATCATTTTAATAATGGACTTAATGCGGTCTATACGCATCCTGAAGTCTATATTGAGAGCTATAATCTTATGCGGAAATTCACCTTCCGCGGAGTTGAAAAATACGGCAAGGAACTTCTTTCCGACCGAAATCATTTGACTGATTACCTGATGCATGACAACGAGTTTTTACAATCCTTCTGTATTCAGCTCATGCAGCATGCTAAAAACACCCTTCACAAAAACACCATAGAGCAATTTGAGCGTAACTACTTAAGTGAGCACTCCCCTCATTTTTCTAATCGTTATAGTGAAGAAGCTGAACCTAAACGCAAAGATCTCAAAGTTCTTATTGATATTGCTTACAACGATCATCAATTCCTGCTTTATTTTATCAAGCATAATGCCGACTTTATGACGTCCTTTTGGCATCGGGTGGCCGAAATGGCCGCTGGCGCTTCCGGGGCGACACCGGAAACTGATAAGGATGTCCCGTTACAGTTTGATCTCATAAAATCTTTAGCACTCAAAGTCAGTGCTGCGCTGTTTCATGAGCCGGACGTTGGCACGTCTGGCTCCAGCGCAGGGACATCAGGTACGGGTTAAGTTGGCAAAAGCACCCTGATCAAAAACTGACGATGGTTACCCAGTTCGCATCGCCACCCACCGGGGCACTGCCTGCGCGTTTCAACACACCACTGCGCTGGCTGATGGCGTAGCTGCCAGTGACCTGACTTTTCTCACCGCTGGCAATCAGCCAGCGGCCATCTGGCGTAATCGCAATGCCACGCGGTTGCTTCTCTACCGACCAGCTGCCGATTAAGCTGAGTTTTCCATCCTGCTGATTCACCCGATAGCCGGAAACCGTACTGCTGGTGCGTTCTGTCACATATAAAAAGCGGCCATTGGGAGTCATGCGAATATCCGCTGCCCAGATCCGCGGCGTCGGATCGCTGTAATCTGCCAGACGTTCGCGACCATGTTGTAAATGGTACTGCGCAGCCACGGCATTGGGCCACTCCGCCACTTTGGTCAGCGCGCCATTTTTCTGGCGCTGGAACTGAGTGATGATGCCGCCCATTTCACCCACGTTATACAGATAGCGATTATCAGGTGACATCACGGAGTGACGCGCCCCATTGCCCGCTTCGGTGTCCACATAACCGCTGGCAATGGGTGTCAGACTCCCGTCCCCGGTCAGGTTAAGTTGCAGGACGCGGTCAGTCCCCAGATTGCCAACATAGGCCGATTGCCCTGTCGCATCGGTGATCACCGAATGAGCCGCATGGCCGGTTTTATAAGCTGCGACGGGCGGCGCTATCACTTTGCCATCGCCCGACAGGCGATAGACATGTACCACATCGCCATCATAGGAAGCACCCAGCAGAAAACGACCACGCGCATCAATGCTGATATAAGGATAACTGGCAGCGGCTGAGGTTTCGCTGGCCTGTTGCAGGTCGCCGTTCTGCGTGTCAATGCTCCAGCTCATCAGTCTGAGCGGCTGGCTACGAATGGCGGCATATAAATGATGATGATCGGCGCTCAGCGCCATCGGCATGACTTTTCCCCCTGTCTGGGTATGTCCCAGTAACGTTAACGCACCGGTTTTATCATTCAGTTCATAGCGAGCAATAGAACCATCGGTGGCTTCTGAGACATAGACAAAGGTTTGTGCCAGTAACGGTCCACTAAAAAGCAGCGAGGTCAGCAACGCAAGGCGTAGGGTGATTTTCATTCTTTTTCTCCGTAGGGTATCTATCGCGTATATAGATATATGCGGTGTTAAGCGTAGTGATATGTGTGAATGCCTGAGAACATTAGGGCATCATTATAAAGAACAAGTAATTTCAGTTGGTTATAAGAAATTAGCGGAAAAAGTTTACTGCCAGATTGTGCGCTGGCTCACTGGTGATATCTGGCTTAACGTCGGGGGAAATGGAGACGCGCTTGCTTTGAAGTGAATCGGTACAGAGGGAAATGATTTATGTTCACAATGGAGATCCTGATGAATTCTATGATCAGGGGAATACCACTCTAAGCGGTATTTCCCTGAGTCTATTACCGATCATCTCCGCGTAGTTTACCCAGGCAATAGGCGGCCAGGTATCCAACGATGAAAGAACCGAAAAAACCAGTAAGTTTCATCACAAGGCTATCGAAAATATAGAATGATGCGAGAGCCAGAAAGCTCATCGCAACCGTAATAGTTCCCTCGATGGCATGTGACAAAAGCCAGCCGATACTTTTAGCCAGCCAGTTTACAAATTTCATTGTTAATCCTTTTACACACTTCTGGATGACTACTGATAAAATCGAGGTAGGGTTTTAAGTGATCTTCGACAATAAAGTAAATCATGTCCAGTCCTTGAGGTTGTACCTTCCAATAAATGTGTGGATAGTGGGTTTTCATTCTTCGGCTGGCTAAGGCGGCTTCCTCAATAAGACCCTGCCATAATCCGGCACTTATGGTAAAGCTGGTTCCAAATCGATAAAGCGTCTTCCAGGCAACACCACCACGGGCAAAATTAACAATGGAAGCACTTACAACTTGTGCGGTTAAAATCTGAGCACCAACCCGGCCAGCTAATCTGCCAGTACCATATCCAATTTGATTGTGTACGGCTTGCCTGCCCCGTTCATCAAGTTTGTGGTAAAACTCAGTAATAACAATAGTGATTAAGCGTCTGAGCGGTTCTTCATTGCGTACTAATGATTTGATAACCTGATAAAAACGTTCATTTTCTTGACCATTCCGAATCATACGGTCAAAGCCAACAACACCAGTACTGATGTAAGTACGCTTTACACCGTAATAGAAATTCTTTGGCATTCCCTTAACGCTGTCCCATATACCCTCGGCAATCCTTGATACGTCCATAGCTACAATCCTTAGCTGCTTATAAAGTGAGCAATTATAATCTAAAATCAACCCTTTTTCATTAAAATTATTAATAAGTTGCAGAAAGCGGAATTTTGCACCGGCTCCCGATTTGTCCCAACTACCTGAGCACCAGCCTGCATTGACACTCTTGCACACCACCTCCATCTGGTTATAATTAACCAACCAAATGGAGGTCAATCATGAAGCAATTCACACTCCCCACCACATCCCACGAACCCGAGCGTTTATGGCAGTTTGCCGGGCTGAATAGCGCCGATGGCGTGTCACTGATGGGTCAGATAGATGCAGGTCTGGAGGGTGCCGTCGCCAATCGTATCGTGTCATGGGCGCGGATTACCCAGGCCGATTTACGTCATATGACCGGCATTCCCGGCACCACCTTTACCCGTGGATTAAAAAATCGCTTCACCTCGGAACAAAGCGAACGCCTGGTGCGTTTTATTCGGGTGATGGACCGCGCCGTTGAGCTGTTTGAAGGTAACAGAGAACAAGCGCTGCAATGGCTGAATGAACCTGCCCGCGCGCTCGGCAACCAGAAGCCAGGTGACCTGGTCGCTTCGGAAACCGGTGCTTATGAAGTGCTGAAACTGATCACCCGTCTTGAGCACGGTGTCTATTCGTGAAGCTTTACCGGATGACCAAAACGCGCTTTCTCAGTTCAGCATGGAGCGGCTACGGTGCCAGGGAAGGGGGTGGCCGCTGGAACAGCATCGGCGTCTCTATGGTTTACGTCTCCGAGACAGCCTCTCTCACCATGCTGGAAACGCTTGTCCATCTGCAAAGTGCCAGCATTCTCGATTTTTTCACCTTGCTAAGTATTGAGGTTCCTGACGATCTGATTCAGTGGATTGATGTCGCGCAGTTGCCGCAGGATTGGGCCGCAGCGCAAGCCCCCGCCGCGCTGCGTCAGTTTGGTGATTTCTGGTGCGACAGCCAGGCGTCGGTCGCATTACGCGTACCGAGCGCCCTGTCACCCGTTGAGTTTAATTATCTGCTTAACCCCGAACATCCCCAATTCAGTCCCCTCGTGAAAGATGCCGTGGCGATCCCCTTTCGTTTCGATGAACGGCTTGCTCGCTGATGTTTCGTTATGGTTATTTATAAAGTATACCCATCTCATTATTATGATTCAGCATACAAACATCCCGGCCATTCTGTTTACCGTGATACATTGCCTTATCAGCAAGCTCGACAATACTTTCCAGAGAACAACCTTCCTGAGCCTGAGCAACACCAAAAGTTACCGTTATCTTTATTTTCCTGCCTTCATAGAAAAATGTTTCGCTGCGAATTTTCACCATTAATCTTTCAATGATTTTTTTGATATCATCAAGATGCTGGACTTCGACCAAAATAACAAATTCCTCACCACCATAACGATAACATTTCTCGTATGACCTCATGGCTTGCAGCAATAGATTAGCCAGACCTTTTAACACCGCATCGCCGCCATTGTGACCATATTCGTCATTGACGGTTTTAAAATGATCGACATCAAGAATAATCAGATAAAGTGCTTTTTCGCTTCGTACACAGCGTGCCTGTAAGCGTGGAAAATCATTGTTCAACTTGCTACGCATCGGGAGTTCGGTGAGCGCATCATAGGCACTGCGGCTTGCCAGCAAGCATGACTTGTAACTATCTACCGCATCGAGGAAATTTTTCTGTTTATGGAAGTATTCTGTCAGTTGCGGGTGGGTAAAAGTATTCGCCTTGATGGAGGAAATAATGTCTCTGACCGATTGATGCATTTTTTTATGTGCGTCGGAAATACGTAACAGATCATTCTCATTACAATCACATTTGATCAGTACAGAATCAATCCATCGACCAAAATCACAGTGTTCGTGTGAATGCGTCCCTTCCAGGGTCCTGTCAAAATCGCCGCCGAATAAACTAATTTCAAGCAATCGGTTTGACCATTCATAATGATTTTTGATGGCGTGGTTTAAATTTGTAATATCGACATCGATATCGTAGATGGTTCTTTGCATTACTCCTCCAGGATTTTTAAAACTATGGATAAGCTTACAAAGCCAACATCATAGATTTTATTGTTTTTTGTAAAAAAGAAGCATCCTGATGACTATTTTGTATTTTTATGATCTCTGTGCAGTAATAAGGCGTAAGTTATTGTTTTCAGCTAATCAGGAAGCGGATTTTATTACCCTGAGGTTTTATTTGTCGATAATATTGACCAGATGTTAACTAAGCACATCAAATATGAGTAAAGTAATGTGTAGCGGCGCGATAAATTGTTTCGCTACAGATCACACGCGCCCCTGGCTTCCCGGATAAACTCCGTCAGCGCTTTTAAGGCGGGTGGCACTAAACGGTGGCCGGGATAGTACAAACACAATGCGCCGAGATTCACCTGCCACTCTGGCATCAATTGAATCACTCTGCCCGCCAGCACATCCGCTGCGATATGCCGCTCTGACAGACAGGCAATCCCCAATCCCCCCACCACCACTTTCTGCGCCGAAGCCAGATCGTTGACGATAAGCAGCGGCTCCACCTGCACCTTATGGCTTTGCTGCTGATGGCTCAGTTCCCAGCGGTAAATGCTGCCGTCAGCCATGCGCATACAGATGCAGCGATGCGCACTGAGATCTTCAGGCTGTTGCGGCGTACCGGCATGGGAAAGATAGTCGGGTGATGCCACCAGAATCATGCGCAACGGCGGCGTCAGTTTTACCGGGATCATATCGGCCGGGATATCATCCGCCAGACGGATGCCTGCATCAAAGCCCGCCGCAATAATATCCACCTTATCTTTCTGACTGTGAATATCCGCGCGAATGCGCGGGTAACGTGCCAGAAACGGCAGCAAAATTTCGTCATACCACAGTGCGCAGCTCTCCGGCGGCACATTGATGCGCAGCGACCCGGCGGGGTCGGCTGGCAGGCTGGCGATCTCGGCGGATGCGCTGCGGATCACCTCGACCGCAGGCGCTATCTTCACCATAAAGCGCTGTCCGGCCTCCGTTAACCCTACGCTGCGCGTGGTGCGGTTGAACAGCCGCACACCCAGTCGCTTTTCCAGTCCCGCGACGGCATTGGTGACAGCCGATGGCGAGATTTCCAGCTCACTGGCTGCGCCGCTGAAACTGCCGCGCCGCGCCACTGCCAGCATGATTTCAAGTTCACTGATACCGGTTCGATTCATCAATTATTCCGTTAAACGCAATACCCTTTGCAGGGTCAGGCGGATTATAGCGACATCGCGTGCGTGCTACTTTTCTTTGCACTACAGCCTTACAGGAGAACAGCCCATGCGCTCAATCGAACATATTTACATTAATGGCCGTTTTGTCACCCCGGCAGGCACCGAGAGGATGGATATTATCAGACCCGCCGACGGCAGCGTGATCGGCACAGCCCGGCTGGCCGATGAAAGCGATGCCATGCACGCCATCGCGGCAGCCAAAGCCGCCTTCCCCGCATTTAGCCAATATAGCGTTACGCAACGGCTGGCGCTGCTGGAAAGTATGTTTCACGCCTTGCAGCAATGTGAAGCGGAGCTGCACGAGGCGGTGCGCGAAGAATATGGCGCACCTTCCTCACGTTCGCAATGGATGGCCACCTGGCCCGCTGATGTCATCAAACTGGTGATGGTCGAACTGCAAGCCTATCCTTTTCAGCAACAGGCAGGACGCGCCACGGTGCAGATGCTGCCGCTCGGGGTGGCCGGACTGATCACGCCGTGGAACAGCAACGCTGGCTTTATCTGCCATAAGCTGGCTACCGCGATTGCCGCCGGTTGCACCACGGTGATCAAACCCAGTGAATTCAGCGTACTGCAAACCGAGGTGGTGACCAGAGCACTGGATCGTGCCGGATTACCGCCCGGCGTATTCAACATCGTCACCGGTCGCGGTGCGACGGTGGGTCATGCCATCAGTACCAGTCCGGATGTGGCGAAAATCTCCTTTACCGGCTCCACCGCCACCGGCAAAACCATTCTGCGCAGCGCTGCTGACTGCTTTAAACGCGTTACCCTGGAGCTGGGGGGCAAATCGCCCACCCTGATTTTGCCCGATGCTGATGCCACACGCGCCGCCGAACTTGCGGTGCAGGCGGGTTTTATCAATAGCGGGCAAGCCTGCATTGCCGGAACGCGCATTCTGGTACCAGAACAACGTAAAGCCGAATTTGAACAGGCTCTGGCCGCCGCAGTGCAAGCTCAGCGCTCTGGCGATCCGGCTGATGCCAGCACCACCATTGGCCCGATGATTAACCAGCAGCAATGGGAGCGCGTTCAACGTTACATTGAACTCGGTACACAACAGGGTGCACGTCTGCTGGCGGGTGGCAGCGGCCGACCGGAACCGCTGACCCACGGCTGGTATGTCAAACCGACCTTATTTACTGATGTCAGCAATGATATGCGCATCGCCCAGGAAGAAATCTTTGGCCCGGTACTGAGCCTGATAACCTATCGGGATGAGCAGGAGGCTATCGCTATCGCCAACGATACCCGGTATGGGCTTTCGGCATTGGTCATCGGTGAAGATGAGGCCAGAGCACGCCAGATTGGCGAGCAGATTCTGGCCGGCAGAGTGATGATTAATACCCTGGCGCATGAACCGCGCGCCCCCTTTGGCGGATTCCGCAGTTCGGGCATCGGACGGGAAATGGGACAATGGGGGATCACGGCGTTTCTGGAACCGCGGGCGTTAACCTTCGCGTCTTAATACCTGGTCGGCATAAATGCCGACCCTACGATCGTAGGGTGCGCATTCATGCGCACCGGTAAATTGAGGTCATTGAGGTTTACGCTTTAGCTTCCTGCAACAGCTGCTGGATCACCTTCTCCTGCCCGGCATAATCGCCTTCACCAAATGCGGTGTAACGCAGCTGGCCGTGAGCATCGAAAATGTAATGCGCTGGCCAGTACATATTGCCGAAGCGATTCCAGATGCTGTAGTTGTTATCCGCCACCACCGGGTATGGCAGCCCCCATTGTTTGATGGCCCGAGCGACCGCTGCCGGATCACGTTCCCACGGATACTCCGGGGTATGCACGCCAATCACCGTCAGGCCATCGGCATGATATTTCTTTGCCCAGTCACGGACGTGCGGCAACGTATGCTGGCAGTTGATGCAGTCATAGGTCCAGAAATCAATCAGCACCACTTTGCCCTTGAGATCCGCCCGGCTCAGCGGTGCGCTATTGAACCATGACGTGCCGCCCTCCAGCCCAGGCAGGGCACTTTGCGTCTGTTCCACCACCGGCACCGGGGTAATTTTCGGCGCGCTGGTCGGCAGAAAGTGGCTCAGACGCTGCTCAAGATTTTGCGCCAGTGCAGGAGCCGCCTGCAATGCCCCTTGCCTGCCGCTGGCGAGCAACACCACCGATGCCAGCATCAGCACCCCAGCCCCCTTACGCAGACCTGTCATCATTGCCAGACCGGGACGCAGACGGGCAAGCAATCCCTGTCCGGCATACCACAACACCCCCAGCATCAAGGCACACCCGCCACCATAGGCCGCCAGCAATAAACCCACCGAAAAGGCATGCTGACCGGTTACCGCAAGACTAAGAATCGCCCCGAGTACCGGCCCCGCGCAGGGTGACCACAGCATACCGATCGCCATCCCGGCCAGCAGTGCCGCCGCCAGGCCAGTGCGCTGGTTGCTGGCATTATTGATACGGTTGCCGAGCAGCATAAAAGGCGTGGTGATAAATTGCGCCGCCCGGGTGGACAGCAGCGTGATGGCCGTCAGCGCCAGGAACAGCAGTGCCAGCCAGCGCCCTGCGGTCGTCACCTGCGTCACCCAGCTACTTGCCACCGAAATCAGCAGGGAAACCACGGTGAACACCAGCACCATCCCCGCCAGCAACGCGACCATTTGCCCTCGTTTGCCGCGCACGCTGGCAAACACAAACGGGATGACCGGCAATGTGCAGGGACTCAGTAACGTCAGCATCCCCGCCAGAAACGCGATAACTAATGACATAGCTAACCTCCAGAGAGTGATTATTGAGCGTTCACGCCGTCAACGGCACGGGTAATAACCTGCGCGACAGTAGTCGGGTGACTCAGCATTGAGGTATGGCTGGCCGCTACGCTGCTGACGCTGGCGTGGATTTGCTGCGCCATGGCCCGTTCCAGATCAGGGTTAATCATCCGGTCTTCCGTGCTAACCAGATACCAGCTCGGTTTTTGCATCCAGGCCGCGTGGCTGACTTTGTCACCAAAGGCCGCGGCGCGAATCGGTCCCTGCGTCACGGCGAGAAGTTTTTGCTGGCTGGCGGGCGCATCCTGCGCGAAATCCTTCGCCACCGTTGGCGCTGGCAGGTAGAGGAAACCGTCCGGCGTTTTGGCAATACCGGCGCTGCCTGGCGGGGATGGGTAGCTTCCTGCCAGATCGCCGGTCGATTGTCCGGCGGAAGGCGCGAAGGCGGCGACATAGACCAGACCTTTCACATGCGGATTGTTACCTGCTTCGGTGATAACCGTGCCACCCCACGAATGCCCCACCAGCACCACATCACCCGGGGCGCGGGCAATGGCACGCTGAGTGGCGGCGACGTCATCCTGTAAGGAGGTCAGCGGCAGTTGCACCGCAATCACGTTAATGTGGTGAGATTGCAGCAGCGGTATCACCCGATTCCAGCTACTGCCGTCCGCAAAGGCACCGTGCACCAGCACCACGGTGTTGACCGGCGGATTTTGCTGGGCGGCGAGAGCAGTAAAAGAAGCCGTAAGTGTGACGGCGGCAAGGGCACTAAACAGAAACTTTTTCATCGGGAACCTCGTGAATATGATGGGGTGAATGCACTACTGCGTTATCTGGCAGTGCGCTTATTTAACCCAACGGATGTATTCACAACGTTTCCGTCATCCCCCCTTTTTGTCTCCTCACATATCCCGGGGTGGTGTTGATACATAAGGCTACAAAAGGGTCACGTTGTTACCCTCGCAGCATGACCTGCACATCAAGCCCACCCTGCGGACGGTTGCTCAGTTTCAGGCTACCGGCCATCTGGCTGACCAACTGCGCGGCGATAGCCAGTCCCAATCCGGTGCCGCCGGTGTGACGATTGCGTGAATTCTCGACGCGGTAGAACGGTTCCAGTACCGCATCCAGCTCCGCTTCCGGGATACCCGGCCCGTTATCACGCACATGGATGACCATCGTGCCATCCGCGCGGTTCAGCAGCAGCACCTCGGCCTGATGACCAAATTTCAGGGCATTATCGATCAGGTTGGTCATGACGCGGCGTAGCGCCTGCTGGCGAATGTGAAAGTTATCTGTGCCGCTACAGGGCAAAAAGGTCACGGCTTTGCCGACATCCTGATAGTCGCAGGCGATGCTATCGAGAAATGCGTTGAGGCTCACCCGCTGTGGCGTTTCATCCGGTATCTGCGCCGAACGCGCATAATCGATACCTTCACGCACCAGGCGGCTCATATTATCTAAATCGCCCAGCAGCTTGTCGCGCAGCTCCGGCTGTTCCGACATTTCGACACGCAGCTTCATGCGGGTAATGGGGGTTTGCAGATCATGAGAAATGGCGGCCAGAATCTGCGCCCTTTCCTTAAGATGATCCTGGATGCGTAGCTGCATGGCGTTAAAGGCACGTGCCGCCTGCTGTACTTCCGCCGGGCCGCTTTCAGGCATGATGCTGGCACGGGTGGGTTTCAGCCCTTCAACCGCCTCGGTGAAGCGCATAAAAGGCCGCACCACCTGCCGCACCGCGATCCAGGCACAGAAGGCCAGCAGCACCAGCTGAGCAAACAACACCACTGGTAGCCAGCGGGCAATGGGGGGCATCCGCGGCCACAGATCCAGCGTCAGCGGTGCGCCATCATGCAACGTAATATGGGCCTGAATATGTAACTTCGGGCCGGGAATGTTGCTGAAGGTTAAGGGATAGTGTCCACCGAGCGTCTGCTGGAGCGAGCGGATGGCATCGCGGGTACGCCAGCTGTCCGGCCAGGGGCCAGCCTGTCCTGCCGACAGTTGATAGCGATAATTGCCGCGCGCCAGTTTTGCCAGCCAGCCTGGCCGCTCTGAGGGCGGGAGGTGATCAAGAATCGCCACGCTGGTGGCGACATCATATTCCAGGTTGCCGAGCATCACGGTTTTGGCGCTGCTCATGCGCTCAATCATCAGGCTGACCACCGTCATCCCGTTCGCCAGCACCAGTCCCAGCAGGACAATCAGCACCAGCCGGGACAACAACGAACGCGGCCAGAGCCTCATAGATTGACCTCTTTGATCATCACCGGCGATGCCAGCACATAACCTTCGCTGCGGATCGTTTTAATGTAGGCGGGTTCGCGCGCATCCTCGCGTAAACGCTGACGCAAGCGGCTGACCAGCAAATCAATCGAGCGTTCGAACAACTCGGCCTCACGTCCCTGCGTCAGGTTAAGTAGCTGGTCGCGCGTTAATACCCGCTGGGGATGATCGAGAAAGACGCGCAGCAAGCGATATTCTGCCCCGCTCAGCGCCACAATCACCCCTTCGTTATCCAGCAGATGACGCGCCGAGGTATCCAGCTGCCAGTCACCAAAGGCAATCAGGCGACCGGTCTCGGTAATTTGCAGATTGGGCGGCAAGGCGCGGGTGCGGCGCAGAATCGCTTTGATCCGAGCCAGCAGCTCACGCGCCACAAAGGGTTTGATCAGATAATCATCTGCGCCCATCTCCAGCCCGAGAATACGGTCGCTGTCTTCACTGCGTGCGGTCAGCATCAGAATCGGCAGGTTACGTTGCGGGTCGCTGCGTAACTGACGACATAAGGTCAGGCCATCGTCGCCGGGCATCATAATGTCCAGCACCACCAGGTCCACCGCATTGGCCGCCAGCAGCGCACGCATTTCCCGGCCATTGGCCGCCCCGGTGGCGCGATAGCCGGATTTAATCAGATAGTCGGTGACCAGTTCGCGGATATCCCGGTCATCATCAACAACCAGGATGTGATCAATATGCTCCAAAACAACCTCCTGTCATCAGTCAGGTCAAAAGGATGAATGCAAAAAAGACCGGTACAAAATACCGGTCCGAAAACAAATTATTACCACAAAATCACATCTTTGCGGCATCAACCACCGCTTTGACAAAATCCTGCGGATCTTCTGCCGGTGGATTGTGTCCGATATTGCCGCTAAAGGTGCGATGTTCATATTTGCCGCTGAATTTTGCCCGATAAGCTGCCGGGGCCGGATGCGGCGCGCCGTTGTTATCCCCTTCAATGGTAATGGTCGGTACGCTGATGACCGGCAGCGTGGCCAGTTTTTTCTCATACGCCGCGTATTGTGGTTCGCCTTTCTCCTGCCCGATACGCCAGCGGTAATTGCTGACGGTGACGGCAACCTGGTCCGGATTATCCAGCGCCTGGGCGCTTTGGTTAAATGTGGCATCACTGAATTTCCAGCCAGGAGAAGCCTGCTGCCAGATTAATTTGGCGAAATCATGGGTATTTTTCGCATAACCTTCACGGCCACGTTCAGTGGCGAAATAGAACTGATACCACCATTGCAGCTCGGCCTGTGGCGGCAGCGGTTTTTCACCAATCTGCTGGCTGCTGATCAAATAACCGCTTACGGAAACCAGCGATTTCACCCGCTCCGGCCACAGTGCCGCCACGATATCCGCCGTACGTGCGCCCCAGTCAAAACCGGCGAACACCGCCTGTTTAATGCCCAGCGCATCCATCAGCGCCACCGTGTCAGCGGCCAGCGCTGAGGGTTGTCCATTACGCGGCGTGCTGGCCGACAGAAAACGGGTGGAACCATAACCGCGCAGATACGGCACGATTACGCGATAACCCCGCGCCGCCAGTTGTGGCGCAACGCTGGCGTAGCTGTTGATGTCGTAAGGCCAGCCATGCAGCAGAATCACCGCCTGCCCGTCACGCGGACCGATATCGACATAGCCAACGTTCAGCACCCCGGCTTTCACCTGATGGATGGTATGAAACGCCTGCGCATAATCGGCTTCTGTCGGGGTTGCCGCAGCGGCATGGGTGGCAGCAAACAGGGCAGTCGCGGTGATCAATGTAGCCAGCAATGGTTTACGAAACATGGCGGTATCTCCAGAAATTTGATTGATGAGTGACAACGCCTACATAACACCATGCCGATGTATTGGGGTTGTTTCTGACAACCCGGTTTTTTGCCTCGCGATGTATTGGTGAGCGGCGCAGATACAGTGCGATACAAAACCGCGCGATAAATCGCGCCGCTACCAAACCCTGCACCGCCCGTAGCGGCGCAATTTATTGCGCAAAAAATCCGCACCTGCGTCCTGCAAAAATTTTCCCTCCAAACTGTGCGCTCGATCGCCAATCGCGGCAACATTATGAGATATATCTATTAACACGATATATCTAAATTTATTACAACAGCGCTACCCTTTGTTTAATCTGAAAGAGAGAACATACCCATGCCACAGATCGACGAGTTGGTTCTGGAGCCACCTTTCAACGTGACGCGTGCCAGTCATGTTGTCCTGAACGTTCGCGACCTTGAGGTCAGCAAACAGTTCTATACCGATCTCATCGGATTGGTGGTCAGTGACGAGGATGATTCCAGCGTGTATCTGCGCGGTCTGGAAGAACGCGGGCATCACAGCCTGGTGTTGAAAAAATCGCTGGATACCCACTGCACCCGGATCGGGATGCGGGTACGTAACGATGACGATATCCATAAAGCGGAAGCGTATTTTGCCTCACAGGGCCGGGAAACCGCCGTGGTGGAGGTGCCTTATCAGGGATTAACCCTGCATGTCACTGACAACGTCGGCGTACCGCTGGAGTTCTGCGCCTCAATGGAGTCGTGTGAGCGGATGCTGAAGCAGTATCAGCATTATCGTGGTGCCAGCGCCCAGCGTCTCGATCATTACCAGCTCCAGACCAGCGATGTGCGCCAGGCGTGGTCGTTCTATCAGCCGCTGGGTTTTCGCGTCAGTGAATACACCTGGTCTCAGGTTGAGCAGGATCAGCATTTGTGGGGCGTCTGGCTGCAACGTAAGGGCAATCCCCACGACATCGTTTTTACCCAGGGACCCGGGCCGCGCCTGCACCATTTCGCCTACACCCTGCCCGATACCAACGACATGATCCGTGCCTGCGATGTGGCCGGGGCACTGGGGTACGCACCGCAACTCGAACGCGGCCCAGGCCGCCACGGTATCAGCGGTGCGTTGTTTGTCTACTTCCGCGATCCCGATGGGCACCGTATCGAGCTGTTTAATACCCATTACCAGCATATCGACCTCGAACCGGCCCTCGGCTGGAATCTGGCCGATCCCAAACGCGCCGATCAGTGGGGATTACCGGCACAGAACAAATGGTTCACCGAAGCAACGCCTTTCGCCCACGTCCCGGTTATTCAGCCGGAAGTCCCCGTCGATCCGCCCACGCTGGAGCGCTTTCTCGCCCTTGCCAATGATGGTTAGGGGTACCGGCCCTCTGCGGTAAACCTGAGCATTTTATGAAATCAGCCATTGGGAGAAAGGATCGTGAGTACATTTATTCAAAATCCGCTGGTCAGAATTCTGGTCGCCTATGCGCTTGGCGTGATGGCGGCGATGACCGTCAGTGAAGCGGTCACCGAGTTAGGTTCCATCGCCAAAGAGTTCCATGTCTTTGAACACAGCCAGATTGGGCTGATTATGTCGCTGCCGTCATTGATGGTGGCCCTCGGTGCGCTGCTGGCGGGCTACATCGTTGACCGGGTCGGTGACCGGGTGGTGTTGCTGATCGGTGCCGTGGTGATTGTGGCAGGGGATATCTGCGTGGTCGCCGCCCCGGCATTCAATCTGCTGCTGGCCGGACGCATCGTCACCGGTATCGGCTATGTGCTCACCGCCGTGGCAGCGGTGACGCTATTGATCCGCATCACCACCGGCAAGCAGCGCAATATGGCGATGGCGTTGTGGTCGACATTTGTCCCTGCCAGTTTCCTGTTGCCGTTCCTCTCGGCGGGCCTCGCCGAACATTTTGGCAGCTGGCGTGCCGCCTTTCTGGCGCACTCGGTGCTTACCCTGGCGCTGGCCTTTGTCGCCACCGTCAGTCTGCCGCGCCGCACTGCCGAAGAAAAAGCGCAGTTCTCCCGTACCCGTGGCTTACGTGCCGTGCTGAAAAGCCCGTTGATCTACCTGCTGGGCATTTCATTCGGTGCTGACGCCTTTTTGCAAACCGGCATTATCTCCACCCTCGCCCCTTACCTGGCCAAACGCTACAGCGTGCCGGTGCTGGAAGTCGCGCACTGGAACGTGGTGGCGATGGTGTGTAACGGCATCGGCTGCCTGATGGTCGGCGCGATGCTTAACCGGGGCGTGAAAGCCGCCGCCATTGGCGTGGTCGGGCTGGTTCTGACCGGCGCACCTGCTCTGGCGATCTACACCCTGCCGCTCGGCTTTATGGTGTCCGTCGCGGCTTCATGGGTGTTTATGTTTGGCAGCGGCTTGCTGGTGGGCATGTGGGCGCTGGCCCCGGTGGTTGCGCCATCACGTGAAAGCATCGGTGCCACCAGCGGTCTGATCACCCAGCTGACGCTGGTGGGCGTGTTCTTAGGCCCACCGCTGTTTATCGCCGCGCAGAACAGCGAAGACCCGCAGTCACTGGCGCTGCTGGTGATCGCCGGGCTGGTGGTGTGTCTGGCAGGACTGCCGATCTGGCTGCGCGATGTGCAGCGGCAAACCGCGCACGACCTCAAAACAAATACCCTGAAAAGTCATAGTTGAACTCTGAATAACAAGAGGAAGTCATCATGTTGGATATCGTCATTATTGGTGCCGGTCCGGCCGGTCTGGCAACCGCTCTGCGCCTGCATCAGCAGGGCTTTCGTCCCCGCCTGTTTGAAGCCGTGGCCGAGATTAAACCGCTGGGCGTTGGCGTTGACATCAAGCCATATGCAGTAAAAGAAATCACCGAGCTGGGCCTGTACGACGCCTTTGTCGACATCTCGGTGGAAGCCAAAGAATCGATTTTTTACACCGGCTACGGCCAGCAAATCTTCGGCGAGCAGTGTGGCAAACATATGGGCTACGAATACGACCAGCGTTTTGTCCATCGCGGCCATCTGCAAATGATGCTGTACAAAGCGGTGCAGCAACGTCTGGGGGCTGATGCCATCACCCTCGGCTGTCGTTGCAGCCATTTCGAGCAGGATGACAGCGGCGTGACCGTCCATTTCGATACCCGCTTAAACCCCAATGCGCCGCAAAGCGTGCGTGCCGATGTGGTGATTGGCGTAGATGGTATCCGTTCGGTGGTGCGCAGCAAATTGTTGCCAGAATCCGCACGTAGCCACTTCTCCGGTCTGACGCTGTATCGCGGCGTCACTGTGATGCCGCCATTCAAAACCGGCGGCAGCATTCTGCACATCGGCGACCCGATTCGTCAGGGCACGCTGATCGTCTATCCGATTCAGAACAACGTCGATGACCAGGGCAATCAACTGGTGAACTGGGTGATTGAGCAGGACGAGAAACCGCAAAGCGAAGAGGACTGGAACCAGCAAACCGGCGTGAAGGAAATCGAACATGTGTTTGATGACTGCCAGCTCGATTTCCTCGATGTCAGCGCCATGATCCGCAACGCCCGCGAATGTTATCTGTTCCCGTTGATCGATCATGACCCGTTACCGCAATGGTCGTTTGGTCGCATCACCCTGCTCGGCGACGCCGCACACGCCATGTACCCGCGCGGCGGCAACAGCGTTTGCCAGGCGTTTGTCGATGCGCGCGTGGTGGCGGAGAAACTCGCCAGCATCAATGACCCGGTTGCCGCCTTGCAGGCTTACGAGCTGGAACGTCGCGAAAAAGTGAACTGGCTGGTGCTGGCCTCACGCGGCGAAGGCCCGGAAGTGGTGCGCCGTATCGTCGAGGAGCGCAGCGGCGGTAAGCCGTTCGACGACATCGAAAACATCTTTCCCCATGAAGAAGCCCTGTCGATTTTCAGCGAATACCACGCCAAAGCCGGTATGCGCATTCCGACAGAAAAAGAGACCGACCAACCGACGAAATATAAATCGGTTTTTGCCACCCCTAAATAATTTGCCCCTTAACTGAGACAGAAAGGAACTGACTATGAGCAAGATTATCGATGCCAATATGCACTGGCTGCCCGGCGAGCTGTTTTCTGACAAGAAGCTGCTGAATTCATTTCTCGACTGCGTGCCGAAACAATATGGCGTGCATACCCGCGTAGAGAAAATTGAAGGCAAAGAACTGAGCCAGCTGATTATCGAGCAGCCGAAAGGCTTCGTTAACCTCAACTATGCCGAAGGGCAATACACGCTGGAAAGCCAGCTGGCGGACATGGAGAAAGCCGGGGTTGATCATGCCATTTTCCGTCTGCCGGTGTGGCAGGAGTGGCTGGATCTGGAGACCTGTAAAGAGGTCAACACCCGCATGGCCGAATACGTGAAACGCAGCGAAGGCCGCATGTCGGCGCTGGCGGTGGTGCCACCGTGGGGTACCGAAGATTGCCTGCGCGAAGTGGATCGTTGCCTGAATCAGCTGGGTTTCCGTGGCGCGCAGATCGTCGCCCATTACGGCCAGATTTACCTCGACGATGCCGCATTCCGTCCGTACCTGAAATTCCTTAACGACCTGAGCGTACCGGTGGTGGTGCACCACACGCCGCTGCCGGTGGATTTCAACTCGGTGCTGCCTTACACCAACCAGCGTCGTCAGTTTGGCCGCTGCGTTGACCAGGCGACAGCGGTTGGCCGCGAGCTGTTCAGCGGCATGTTCGATGAGCTGCCGAACCTGCGCTTTATCCACTCGATGCTGGGCGGTGCGTTTTATGCCTTCGCCGATATGCTGGTTCCGCCGCAGCATCAGTTCAACGATGCCGTCGATCGTTTCCAGACCGGCACCGGCAACCTGCGTGCGCAGCTGAGCAACAACATTTTCTTCGATACTTCTGGCGCACCGCAGTGGGGTAAAGCGCAGCTGGAAGCGGCGGTGAAGGTGATTGGTGGCAAAAATATCCTCTATGGCAGCTCCTATCCCATCCGCAAAGACTGGTTCTTCAAAGGGATTGAAACCATCGAAGGTCTGGATATCAGCGCCGAAGATAAAGCCAATATTCTGGGTGGCAACGCTGCGCGTATGTTCAACCTGAAATAACGCGTCACGGCGCTGCGTCAACGCCGTACCCTCCTGTGTCTGGTTCACTGCTCAGCCATCGTGCTGGGAGCGGCGGGTATCTGCTCGCCGTTTTTTTAGCAAAAGAAGGAGAAAACCCGTGGAACGACCGCAATTTATCCGTTTTTCGGCCCAAAATGGTCGGGTGCAGGGATATGGTTTGATCAGCGGTGCCGGTGTTATCGATCTTACGTCACGCTTTGGCACACGCTGGCCAACGCTGGATGCGGTGATCGCCGATCAGGCGCTGAGTCAGCTGGCCGCTGAGGCGCAAAACCTGCCGCCTGATTATGCGCTGGCCGATATTCAATACGAAGTGCCGCTGAGCCAGCCAGGCAAAATCCTGTGCATCGGCGTCAACTATCCCAACCGCAACGCGGAGTATCAGGACGGGCAGCCAGCAGCGGATTACCCGTCGATGTTTGTCCGTTTTGCCGAATCGCTCACCGGCCATCAACAGCCCTTGCTGCGTCCCGCCGAGAGTGGGCAACTCGATTACGAAGGCGAAGTGGTGATCGTGATTGGCAAAGCCGGACGCCGCATTGCAGAAAACGAGGCGCTCAACCATATCGCTGCCATTACCGTCGGTAACGAAGGCACGGTGCGTGACTGGGTACGCCACAGCAAATTTAACGTGACCCAGGGTAAAAACTTCTATCGTTCCGGAGCAATCGGCCCGTGGCTGGTGCCGTTCAGTGATGCCGCACAGCTGGCCGATATCCGTTTAACCACCCATGTGAATGGCGAGCTGCGTCAGGATGACCGCACCCGCCATATGACCTTCTCGTTTAGCTGGATCATCGCCTATATCTCCACCTTTATTCCGCTCAATCCCGGCGACATCATTTTTACCGGCACCCCCACCGGGGCCGGGGCGCGTTTTGATCCCCCTGTCTGGCTGAAGCCCGGCGATGTGATTGAGGTGCACGCCGAAGGCATCGGCACCCTGCGTAACGTCGTTCAGGATGAGGTGTGATGATGCTAAGCCAGAGCGAATTATTAACCGCCGTGGAGGCGCTCGATCATGCCGAGCGCCACCGTAGCCAGACCGGGTTGTTATCGCTGCGCTACCCGGAGATGACCCTGGACGATGCTTACGCCGTACAACAGGCGTGGGTCAGACAAAAGATCGCGGGGGGACGTAAAGTGGTTGGCTGGAAAATTGGCCTGACCTCGAAAGCGATGCAGTACGCCCTGAATATCGACACCCCCGATTCCGGCGTATTGTTCGACAACATGGTGTTTGACGACGGCGCGACCATTCCCGCCGACCGTTTTATTCAGCCGCGTATTGAAGCGGAGCTGGCCTTTGTCCTCAAGGCACCGTTACAGGGACCCGATGTGGATGTCGAAGCGGTGCTGGCGGCGACCGCTTACGTGTTACCCGCGCTGGAAATTCTTGATACCCGCATCGTGCGCAGCGATGCCGCCACTGGCAAAGCACGCACCATTGTCGATACCGTGTCCGACAACGCCGCCAATGCCGGTGTGGTGCTGGGCAGCCAGTTATTTTCCCCGGAAAACGTCGATATGCGCTGGCTGGGGGCGATTGTGTCGCGTAACGCCACCGTTGAGGAAACCGGGCTGGGCGCGGGGGTGCTGAACCATCCGGCACGCGGCATTGCCTGGCTGGCAAACCGGCTGGCGCAATATGGCGATCACCTCGCTGCCGGACAGATTGTGCTGGCCGGCTCCTTTATCCGCCCGATTGAAGCCCGTCATGGCGACACCATTCATGCTGACTATGGCCGTCATGGCTCCGTCAGTTGCTATTTTGCGTGAGGTAACGATGTCTGCACCGATCAATGGTTTTAAACAGGCTTTGCAACATAAAAAGGCGCAGATTGGCCTGTGGCTGGCGCTGGCCAGCCCCTACAGCGCCGAGATTTGCGGCGCTGCCGGTTTTGACTGGCTGCTGCTGGATGGTGAGCACGCGCCCAATGATGTGCCATTGCTGATGAGCCAGTTACAGGCGCTGGCGGCAGCACCGGCCCATGCCGTGGTACGTGCGCCAATGGATGCCCCCTGGTTGATTAAGCAACTGCTGGATATCGGCGCGCAAACGCTGCTGATCCCGATGGTGGAAAGCGCAGAACAGGCTCAGGCACTGGTCAAAGCGGTACGTTACCCGCCGCAGGGCATACGCGGTGTGGGCGCGGCGCTGGCTCGGGCTTCTGCCTTTAACCGCACGCCGGATTATCTGACCACCGCCAATGCGCAGATTTGTTTGCTGGTGCAGGTGGAAAGCCGGGCTGGCCTGGCACAGCTGGATGCCATTGCCGCCACGGAGGGTGTCGATGGGGTGTTTATTGGTCCGGCCGATCTGGCAGCGGATATGGGCTATCCGGGACAACCCGCCACTACGGAGGTACAGCAGGCGGTGGAAGCGGCGCTGCTGCGTATTCAATCACATGGCAAGGCGGCAGGAATTTTGAGTGCCGATGCTAAGCTTTGTGCGCGTTATCTGGCGCTGGGCGCAACCTTTGTCGCGGTGGGCAGTGATGTCGGGCTGCTGGTGAAAGCAACCTCGGCGCTGGCGGCGGATTTCCGTTAAAAATGAACCCGGTGCGCATAAATGCGCACCCTACGGGTGTAGGGTCGGCATTCATGCCGACCTGGCTAAGATTCAGCCGGGCTGCCACACCACCTCAAGCGTTTCCCGCACGGCGGCCTCTTCCAGATGACGCACCAGAATGTGTTGCATCTCAATCAGTTTTTCGTCATTCAGCGCGGTTAAGGTGACACGAAAAATGCCGTCCAGCGCCTCCATGCGGACTTCGCCCATGCTCATGCGGAAATGGCCGCTGTTCTCATCCATCACCACCGGCGTGCGATGCTGGAAATGGCTGCCGAGGCGGCGCAGAAAACGCTCGCCGTTGGGGGTGACGATATCGGCTACACATTTTGCCGCCCCCTCGCTCAGCATCGGCGCATTAAGCAGGGCTTCGATCTGGTTGGCCGCGACATGGATAATGTCGCCGATACGCGTCACCACCTGCTCCGCTACCGGTTCCATTTTGGCGCGCAGGCTGAGTGCACGTTTCAGATGGTCCATCGCCTCCACTATCGCCTGCGGCGACTTACCATGCCCTTGCCCCTTCGGCACCACGCGCGCCACCAGCATATCAATCACGGTTTTATTGGCGCTGAGAAAGGCATGCCCTTCGTCGGTGATGGTGTAGCGTTTGCGTCCACCCTTCTCTAAATCGATCTCGGCGTAGCCGCGATCGTAGAGCCAGGTTAACGCCGGATAGAGCACGCCCGGACTGGGTTTGTAAGTGCCGCCCAGCCGTTCATTGACTTCATGAATCAGCTCGTAACCGTGGCTGGGTTGTTTGGCGATGATCGCCAGCAATAACAGGCGTAATTCACCATAATCGAAGGCACGCGCGCGGCGGCCCGTTTTGCCACCCGCAGGTTGCGTGTCCAATTCGCTCTGTCCGACCATGTCTGCCCCCGCGCTGTTGCCTGAATAACCACACAAATCTCACTGAATTTAAATATATCGAAATTTCCGACATAGTCCAGATTGATATGACTCACAGGCAATATAGAGAAAGGTGCGGGCAGATACAATGACTGCCCGCCGAAGGAGGATTAACGATCGAGTACCGCAATAAAATCGCATTGAATTAAGGTATTACCGCTGAAGTTGCCCTCCAGTGCGTGGCGTGCCGGACGCGAATGCTGCTGCGGGAAAGCCTGTAACCAGTAACGGTTCACCACCTCGCGCTGGCTTTTATCCTGCATCCATAATGTGACCTTAATGACATCCTCCATGCTGCCACCTGCCGCACCGACGATACTCGCCATATGCCGGAACATCAGCGCGCACTGCTCGCCCAAATCGGCGGGCACCTGCTGCGTCTGCGGGTCCCGGCCATAAATCACCCCGGAATACAGCATCGATCCCACCCGGCACGCAGCCGGGATCGGATTGGCATGGGGAAAAGCGTCGATATAAATGCTTTCGCGTTTAGCCATATTTCCTCCCGATTAATAATCGTCGTCCGCCATTTTCGCGCCAAAGCGATACACCAGACGCAGGCGTTCCGCATGATAGTTGCCCGTCACCTCATTAGGGGAATGGACGTAATCAAACTCGAATTCCAGATGCAGGCGCGGCGTGACGTTGTAACCAAGAATCATAAATGCCGCGTTGATATTCTCGGCCGGCAGCGGGTAGTAAATGCCGCTGGAGTCTTCCAGTTCCAGCCGCGTCAGGCCAAACACCCCGAGATACTTCTCATCGTGGTACGCATAGCGCAAGGCAAACGCCTTACCGGGCTGGTTGGTGGTAACCATCGAAACCAGCGGTTGCCCACTTTCCAGCGGGGTATGGTCATAAATGCCGTAGCTATACGGAGCGAAGAACCCCCCGCTAAGGAAGGCATCCTCTTTGCGTGGCACATAGGTCGCGGCGAAATAGAGATCGTGATTGCGCGTTTTCATGCCGATACGCCCGGAATAAAGGTCGGTATCGATGTTGTGATACGGATACGCCTGGTCGCTGGCGTCCCATTCATGCAGATATTGCGCGCCCCAGTACGGTGTCCAGTTACCAAACTTCAGCGCGGATACCGGCAGCTGCACCCCGCCATAACCCAGCTGGGCGCGTTTATCGAAGTTGTAATACCAGGCTTCGGCGAGCGTATTCCACTGCTGACCATAGCGCAGGCCCACGGTGGTAAAACCGTTACTGTCCACCGATGGCATGCTGGTGTCTTCAATTTCAGGCGCACCGGCATCGCCTTTACCAAACTCATCCGAACTTTCGGGTTTGAAACGATAGATACGGTACGCATTCAGCCGGAAGTCACCGGTGTCATTCAGGGCGTAGCTGCCGCCAAACCCTTCATACAGCGCCGGAATCATGGTCCAGCCTTCACCTTCATTGGCAAAGGGGGTGTCCAGCCCGATACGTCCGCCCTGCAGATCAAAACCATATCCCTGATAACGTAGAAAGGCCTTGCCCAGCACGGTCACGTCTTCGGATGGCAGATAGATCTCGGTTTTCTCCGGATCGTCGTTGTTTAATCCAAAGTTATAGGCGCCATAAACCCCCAGCCCGACGCTAAACCCTGCCGCCTGCGGGCTGCGATACTGGATATCCCCCCCGGCGGAGCTGGTGCGTTTATTGGGCAGAGTGCCGCTAAATTCTTTAAAGAAGGTCATAGTTTTTAGCTCGCCCGAGATATTGCCTTGTGTGAGCCAGTCATTAAAGCTGTCGGAGTCAGATGCAGGTGATGCCTCCGCAAAGCAGTTACCGCAGAACAACGCCAGAGGCACTACGGTTAATGCAGCAATTTTGGTTTTTTTCTGAACATGCATTGCCTGATAACCTCGTAATAATATGTAGGGTTTGGCAGGTGCGCATGAATGCGCACCCTACATCCTTGTAGGGTCGGCATTAATGCCGACCTTTTTTAGTTACAGCGAAGCCGCCCGCGTCCCGTGAGGGAACGGTCAATTGACACTTTGGGTTACCCGGGCAAAACGACGTCACCCGGTACGACAGGAATTCAGGCTTTGCAGCCTGAGGTTACTTCTGTAATTGCGACAGCAACGCTTTGCCGTAGTCGTTGCCGTTGGGGATGCGAGTGATGGTGTGAATGTGGAAACGCGCCGGTTGTTCATTGGTCAGCCACATGCCGCTGTGATGGTCGAACTCCAGCATCACCACCGGACTTTGCAGGCGGTAATAAAACACATCGTCATCACCGTGACCGCCAATCCAGCTCCACCAGCTGTCATCCAGATGCTGTTCAATCTGGCGCAACCGCCAGGCGCGTGGACCATCCGGCAGAAAATCGAGAAACACCGCCACCAGCGCCATCAGGCTGGCACGCTGGGCCAGGGTAAACTCCGCCACGCACACCCCTTCCAGCGGGATCACCCGGTTATCCTGAAAGGCTCCTCCCAGATGACGCTGATCGGCAAAGTTAAAACGCTCGGCAGGCATCAGGGGATCTTCCATCAACGCATAGACCGTGGCGCGTTGTTGCTGATCGGCACTGAGGGATTGCATCAACGCCAGCCCCAGCTGTTCCTCTTCGCGAAACAGCACACCATCGCTGGCATCACCGCGCTCGATCACGTTGGGTTCAACGCCAAAAAAGGTCGGTGCAATCACCAGTTGCCTGCCACTGATAAAGCAACAAAACGCCACATGATGGCCGTAGATTGACCAGCCCCACGGCTGCGTGGTGGAAGGCGTGCCGAACAGCAAAAAGTGGAAACTCCAGCGGTTCATGATGTGGGTGAGATCGTAGAGTTCGCCGAGAAAATGGTTGGCATCCATCACCTGCTGCACTTTACTGAAGCCGCGCGTACTGGTGCAGCTTTGCAGTAATGCCTGGAAAGCTTCACGGGTTGGCGCGGCGGTTTCATCCAGCCTGACGCCATAATCATTGAAGGGAATTTCCGGGTTGTACCAGGCGCGCCACTGTTTGGCGTCGATGGCATAACTCACCTGCTGCTGTTGCGCACTATCCAGCGTGGCAACCAATGCCTGTGCCGCCCTCACCGCCTGTTCCACCGCAAACCCCTCATCCCGCAGGGCAAACAGATCCGGCTGCACTTCACCATCGCGGGTAATGCCGCGAAAGGTTTCATCCAGCATCGCCTGCCAGTGCGCTTTGAGTTTTTGCGCTTTATCGGTGGCCAGCATCCGCGCGCCATAGGTTTGCAGATCGACGCCGCGCGCCAGCCCGATACGTTCGGCATCCGCTGGCATCAGGTAATCACGAAAGTTGCGGCTGGTCATCGTGCCTCCTGATGGGTTTCGGCAACCACGGGATTCTCAATATGGCCGAGACCGGCTATCTCCAGCCGCATCACATCACCGGGTTGCAGGAAACGCCCGGTGGGCGCACCAATGCCGGAGGGCGTACCGGTTGCCAGAATGTCGCCCGGCTCCAGCGTCATCACCGTCGAGAGATACGCAATCTGTTCATAGATGTCGTAAATCATGTCACCGCTGTCGGCGTGCTGCCGCAGCTCACCATTCACAAATAGCTTCATCTCCAGCCGCAGAGGATCGGGGATTTCATCAGCAGTGGTGATCCACGGCCCGATCGGACCATGGGTATCAAAGGATTTACCCAGCGTGAATGTTGGTGATTTGTGCAGCCAGTCGCGCGCCGAGACATCATTGACGATGAGATATCCGGCAATCACGCTCGCCGCCTCACTGGCTTTAACGTGACGGCAGCGTTTACCGATCACCACACCCAGTTCGATTTCGTAATCCATTTTGTCGCTGGCCATCGGTTTCACGACCGGCGCGAACGGCCCGTTGATGCAGGAAACCTGTTTGTTAAACCACAGCTGGCTTGCCGGGATAGGAATCCCTGCCTGACGCGCTTCTTCCGCATGTTTGCGGTAATTCATACCAATGCCGAGAAATTTCTGCGCGTCCTGAATCGGCGCTTCCAGCTGTACCGCAGATAACGCAAAGGCCGGGGAACATGCGGCGGCCAGGCGCGGGCGCAGCGGAGTTAACCCGGCCAGCAGCTGGCGCATGGAATCACCCACGCCAGGTACACCTGAGAGATCAATCACCTGATCCCCCTCCACTTTGCCAATGCGGGTGCGGCCCTGTTCGGTAAAACGTACCAGTTTCATGCTGTTTTCCTTTGCTGTCAGACCTGATGAGGAGTTAACTGCGAAAGCAGAATTTGCCAGCCGCGAGCGGTGTGGCGCAGTACCAGCGTCGAGAAGCCGTAACGTTCCGCTTCTTCTCCGGTTTTCAGCCTTACCCGGTTCCGGGTATTGCCAGTCAGGATGGCAATATCACCTTCTATATGGATTGCCAGCGGATCACGCTGAATGGCCACAAATCCGCCCATCCGGGTGACATGCGCCAGAAACTGCGCCTTGTTATGCACCATGCCGGTACTGTGGATATGGATGAGATCCGTAGCCAGCATGCTGTCGAGCGTTTCCACGTCCGCCGCGATTAGCACCCGTTGCCGCTGCTGTTCAAACGCCAGCAATTGATTAATCAGCTCAGTCATCAGATCAACCCCGGATAGGAACCGCCATCCAGTTGCAGGTTCTGACCCGAAATAAACCCGGCCTGCTGGCTGCACAGAAATGCACAGGCGGCACCAAATTCAGCCGGTGTGCCATAGCGTCTGGCGGCAATGGATTGCACGTTCCGCTGGCGCGCTTCTTCACGGCTGATGCCTTCTTTGGCGATTAAGCGTTGCAGCATAAATTCCTGGCGTGGCGTATCGATCCGTTCCGGCAGCAGGTTATTTATGGTGACGTTGTCACGCACCACCTCCTGGCTGATCGCTTTGCACATGGCCGTTAATGCCGCGCGCGCCGAGGTGGAGAGGCCCATCATGTAATGCGGCGTTTTCACCATTGCCGAGGTGATGTTGATAATGCGGCCAAAGCCCTGGGCCTGCATGGCAGGCAACCAGGCGCGAATCAGCTGAATCGCAGGAATAAAGTTGGCTTCCATCGCGTCATGCAACGCGCTCGCTTCCCAGTCCGTTAATGTCCCGGGCTGCGGCCCGGCATTGTTGGTCACGAGGATATCGACCTGCGGTAAAGCGCTGAGGATGGTGCTACGCCCGGCCTCGGTGGTTAAATCCGCGCAGATATAGCTGACTTCTGCTGCTGGATTCTCCTCACGCAACCGCTGTGCAGCCTCCTGCAATTTGGCTTCATGGCGTCCGTTCAGCGTGACGCGCACTCCCTCTGCCGCCAGCGCCTGCGCACACGCCAGCCCCAGTCCCTGAGACGACGCGCAGATAAAAGCGATGTGATTGCGAATGCCCAGATCCATGATTTCTCCCTGCATTGGTGGCGTGGATGAAGATGCGATAACGAATAATTCGATATATCTGGTATTACGATATGTCAGAATATTGCACGGCTCGGCGCTGCAAAACTAAGAGGCGGGTCACGGATCGTTAACAGGATGTGAAAATGAGAAGTGTTTTGATCGTAGGGATGAATGAGAAAATCAAAAACGCGTGATAAATCACGCCGCTACGGAATGTGCGGTTATCAGCATTGTTGCCAACAACCGCACCCGGCTCGCGCCTACAATTGCCCGCTGACGGTACCGCTCAGCACGGCGGGCGCATCGGCTTTCACCAGGAAAGCGATCAGCGTGGCATCACGTTCGCCGCGTATCTCTGGCAGTGACACGGCATCGCTGATGGCATCACCTTTATGCAGGCGCTGATCGCCCACCCGCACGACGCCGTCAAGCAGCGTTACCCAGACGGCAAAACCTTCCCGCTGCGGCAGTGCCAGCTGCTGGTCACGAGCCAGTTTCAGGTCATAGATATACACCGCCTGGCGTAACGTCAGCGGCGCATCGCTGCCTTCAGGTCCTGCCAGTAATGTCCAGTCATTCACCGCCGCACCTTCTGGCCGGGTGAATTGCTGCACACGCCCTTCTCCCCCCGCGCTGGCGGGCCGGATATAAGCCTGCAACATCTCGGTTTCGATCAGCGGTGCGGATTCCTCATGACGCAGACCGTCACCGGCATTCACCACCATCACGCGTTTGGCGTTAAGCGGCGTGCGCTCGCCATCTTCATGCTGATGCTGGGAGGAACCGCGCCAGACATAAGTGAAGATTTCGTCATTCTGATGGCTGTGCATCGGTACGCGCGCGCCGGTTTTCAGCGTCATCTGGTCGACAATCGCCAGCGGGCCAAAAGCCTCGCCTGGACGCTGGCGGCGAATGGTAAAAGGACCATATTCAAACAGCTGGTCGCGCTGGGCACGTAACACGTTCATTATCAGCCTCCACAAATTCAGTTGATGGCGATCATGATAGTGACTGAAAAATTGCACACCAGTAGGTGGATTTGCTCGGTTAAATCAAATTTTTTGACAATTGATAATTCGCTATGCCTGAGGAAATTGCGTAAAATAAGCGCTTATTCTCCGCAGGCCACGCATAATGAATCGGACAGAACAAATTCTTAACGCAGCAGAACAATGCATGCGGCTTAAAGGTTTTCACCAGACCTCAATCCAGAATATTGCCCGTGAGGCAAATGTCAGCGTGGGTTTGATTTATAAATATTTCACCAATAAAGAGTCGATTATCGAAGCGCTGGTGTTAATCATCACGCAACGTTTAAAAGATCGCTTAAATGATGATCTGGAAAAAATTGCCAAATCAGGGGGTCAGGCACGCCTGCCGTTGTTTTCTGCCGGGCTGGTCCCGCGTGAAGTGGAAAATGATATTGTATTATTAATGGAAATATCGTCTGAATCGATGCGTAACCCACGCATTATGCAAATTATGGCCAATGCCTGGCAAAATCTGAAAGATAATTTCATTGCTAAAGAACAGGCACTGCATCCTGAGAAGGACAGCAATGTTATTCATACCCGCCTATATGTGCTGTCCCTGATTATTGACGGCATTATTATCCGCCGCAGTATGAAACAGCGCGACATCGCGCCATCCTTTGTACCGTTCTTTGATGGCATTATCAATGATGTGAACAATACCTCAGTTAAACAATAAATTACGGCAACAAATGCTGGCTAAGGATCGTACTGAGACGCGTCATCTCCTGTTGATCTAAATCGGCATCGACAAAAGTACGACAGGCCACACCATCAATCAGCAGTAACAAAAAATGGATCTGATTAAAACGCTGCTCCGCAGTCGCCTGTGGTTCCCGTTGCTGAAATACACTATCAAGCATGGTAATTAATTGCTGCTCTTGCTCAGCGAGAATGTCACGCACAGCGGCATTACGTGAAGCCTCAGAATAGACTTCCAGCAATAAACACTGGTCCTTAATTGACCATCCCTGCCAGAAAACGGAATCTCTGGCAATAATATCCGCCACCTGCGGTTGCTGGCTGAGTTTATTTTCCAGAAAGGTGCGCCATTCTGTCGCTATGACTTTTATCGTTTCGATGACTAATAATTCTTTACTGCTGAAGAAACGATATATTTGTGCAGCACCCAGCCCACTTTCAGCACTCATATCTGCCATGCTGGCCCCATGAAAACCAGAACGACTGAAACAGACTTTCGCCGCCGCAATAATCAGCTGTTGGCGCTGGAGTGTAAAATCTTCATTATCTGACCTGGCCAATTGAACCCTCATAAAAAGTAGCGGCGCGATTTATCGCGCTATTTTCAGCGACTGCGCAGTATAAGCAAATTCGCGCGATAAATCGCGCCGCTACACACCGTGGGCCGCCAGCAATCGACCCACGGGATTTTACAGCTTAAGTGCTGACTCTTTCAGCGCAGTCCCGCCGCCCATCACTTTGTAGAAGATGATGAGGTTCAGGTAATACGCCTGTTGCGTGGTCACCAGACTGGTGCGCGCGCTATACAGCGTGCGCTGCGCGGTCAGTGCATCCAGGTATGTATCAATACCGTTACGATAACGCAGATCTGCCAGATGGTAGTAAGTCTGCGATGCCGTCACGTTATTACGCTGGCTGCTTAACTCGTCGTTGATGGTGCCACGACGTGCCAGCGCGTCCGCCACTTCCTGGAAGGCGGTCTGCACTGCTTTTTCATACGCCGCGACGTAGTATTCCTTCTCTGCTTTGGTGTATTTCAGCTGCGAAATATTGTAGCCACCGGTGAAGATCGGCAGTGAGATACTCGGCGCAAACGACCAAATCCCGGCACCATTTTTAAACAGTGAAGAGAGTTCGGAACTGCCAACACCGCCGCTGGTGGTCAGCGAGATGGTGGGGAAGAAGTTGGCGCGCGCCGCACCAATGCTGGCATTGGCTGACTTCAGGTTATGTTCCGCTTCCAGCACATCCGGGCGATTCAACAGCGCATCCGACGAAACACCCGCTGGCACCTCGCGGAATGCCTGCCCCAGCGCATCAATACCCTGTGGCAACAGGTTATCCGGCACGCTGCGCCCCACCACCAAATCCAGCGCGTTTTTATCCTGCGCCACATCCGTGGTGTAACTGGCCACATCCGCCATCGCCGAATGATACGTGGTTTCAGCAGAAGAAAGGTCCACCATTGAGGCGGTGCCATGCTCCATCTGCTTACGCGTCACCTCCATCGACTGGCGTGCACTCTCTGCCGTATCTTTGGCGATCGCCAGATTGCTGCGATCGGCCGCCAGCTGCAGCCAGTAATCCGCCGTGTTGTACAGCACGGTCAGACGCGTACTGCGTGCGCCCTCCAGCGTACCGAGATAGGTTTCATACTGCTCGCGCGTCAGGCTCTGGTTTTTGCCAAACAGATCCAGTTCGAACGAACTGACGCTGCCTTCGGCTTCATAACTGTTGCTGATCGCGGTCTGATTACCTTCGCCCGTGAGGGCGCGTGAACGGGTGCCACTGACGCCAGCATTGATGGTCGGGAACAACTCCGACCGTTCCTCACCGTACTGCGCATGGGCGGCTTTGACACTGGCAACCGCTTCACGTAAATCGCGGCTACTGTCCAGCGCCATCGCCACCACCTGACGCAGTTGCGGATCCAGAATATATTCCTGCCAGCCGATATCCCGGTAATTAGCCGCCTGAGTCCCCTGCAATGAACGATAGGCCTCGCCGGAAGGCATGGTTTTGCTCACCGGTGCGTCGGGTCGTTTATAGTCCGGGTCAAGTGAGACACAGCCCGCGAGGAAACAGGGTAAAAATACCACTAAAAGTTTTGCTGACATGTTATTCCCCCGTCTTCTCAGCAGTTGCAGTGTGGCTTGCATGGCTATGCGGCATCCCAGGGAATACGCGACGAACCAGCACAAAGAACAGCGGAACCAGGAAGATAGCCAACAGCGTGGCGGAAAGGGTACCGCCGATAATCCCCGTACCAATGGCGATGCGGCTGTTAGCCCCCGCACCGGTCGATATTGCCAGCGGCAATACCCCGGCAGTAAACGCCAGCGAGGTCATAATGATCGGACGCAAGCGCATCGATGCCGCATGCATCGCTGCTTTCACCAGGTTTTCCCCTCTGCGGTAGTTATCTTCAGCGAATTCCACGATCAGGATGGCATTCTTGGTCGACAGGCCAATGATGGTCAGCAGAGCCACCTGGAAATAGACATCGTTTTCCAGACCGCGCAGCGTAATCGCCAGCAGTGAACCAAACACGCCCAGCGGCACCACCATCATTACCGAGAAAGGCACCGACCAGCTTTCATACAGCGCCGCCAGACACAGGAACACCACCATCAGCGAAATGGCATACAGCGATATCGCCTGGTTACCGGCCAGTCGCTCCTGATAGGACAAACCACTCCACGCGAACGTGGTGCCTTGTGGCAATTTGCTCGCCAGTTGCTCCATCGCCGTCATCGCATCACCGGAACTTTTGCCGCTGGCCGACGAACCCTGAATCTCATAGGACGACAGACCGTTGTAACGGGACAGCACATCCGGGCCATAAGTCCAGTGCGAGGACGAGAATGACGAGAACGGCACCATCGTGGTGTCACCGTCGCTATCGGTTCCCGTCACAAACCATTTATCGATATCCTCCGGTTTGCTGCGGAATTCCTCATCCCCCTGCATGTAAACCTTTTTCACCCTGCCGCGGTCGGTGAAGTCATTGACGTACGTTCCACCAATCGCCGCGCTGAGCGTGCTGTTGATGTCGCTGATGGTCAGACCGAGTGACTGGGCTTTCTCGTCATCAATATCCACCTGTAGCTGCGGCAGATCAGGCAAGGTATTGGCGCGCACGCTGCTCAGAACCGGGTCCTGATTGGCTTGCGCAATCAACTGGTCGCGGAGCTTCAGCAGTTGGGTACGATCGGTGGTCCCACGTCCCTGTAACTCGAAGGTGAAGCCATTCGACTGTCCCAGGCCCGAGATGGACGGCGGCGACAGGACAAACACCTGCGCATCACGGATACCGGACAGGTTCATCATGGCGCGTCCGGCAATGGCGTCAGCGGTATTGGCCGCGCCCTTACGTTCGCTCCAGTTTTTCAGGGAGATAAAACCCACACCGGCATTCTGCCCGCTACCGGCAAAGCTGAAGCCGTTCACCAGCATGCTGACGTTGACGTTATCTTTCTCTTTAGTGGCGAAGTATTGCTGGATCTGACGGCGCACTTCGCTGGTACGGTTTTCCGTGGCCCCCGGAGCCAGCGTGTACTGCACCATGATGTATCCCTGGTCTTCAGTCGGCAGGAAGCCGGTCGGCAGACGCAGATACATAAAGGCGCAGCCAATCAGCAGCACCGCGTACAGCAGCAGGTAACGCACCGAGCTGTGAATCACATGCCCGACTTTATCGTGATAACGCGCCTGGATTTTCTCGTAGCTGCGATTAAACCAGCCAAAGAAGCCTTTCTGCCCGCTTTCATGATCGTGCGGTTTCAACATGGTGGCGCACAGCGCCGGGGTCAGTGTCAGGGCGACGATCACCGACAGCACCATCGAAGACACAATGGTGATGGAGAACTGGCGGTAGATAACGCCGGTAGAACCGCTGAAGAACGTCATGGGCAGGAACACCGCCGACAACACCAGCGCAATACCGATCAGCGCACCGGTGATCTCCTTCATCGATTTTTCGGTCGCTTCCCGTGGCGGCAGATGTTCTTCACGCATCACGCGCTCAACGTTTTCGACCACTACGATGGCATCGTCCACCAATAGCCCGATGGCAAGCACCATGCCAAACATCGTCAGGGTGTTGATCGAGTAGTTAAACACCGCCAGCACGCCAAAGGTACCGAGCAACACCACCGGAACGGCAATCGCCGGGATCAGGGTGGTACGGATGTTTTGCAGGAACACAAACATCACGATCACCACCAGCACAATGGCTTCGACGAGGGTTTTTACCACCTCTTCAATCGAGATTTTAACGAAGTCGGTACTGTCGAGCGGATAAGCGATGTCGTAACCGGTTGGCAGGCTGCTACGGAACTCATTAACCGTGGATTTGACCACCTCGGCGGTCGACAACGCGTTCGCACCGGATGCCAGCTGAATCGCGATACCCGAAGCCGGATGACCATTAGCCAGCACGTTAGCGCTGTAATCGTCATCGCCCATTTCTACGCGTGCAACATCGCTCAGACGCACCACCGAACCATCTGTCTGACTTTTCAACACGATATTGCGGAACTGCTCTGGCGTTTGCAGACGCGAACGGGAACGTACGGTCGCCACCAGTTGCTGCTCTTTACTGGCGGGTTGCGCCCCCAACTGACCAGACGACACCTGGGTGTTCTGGGCTTCCAGCGCAGTTTCCACATCAGAAGGCATCAGTGAATAGGAAGCCAGTTTCGCCGGGTCCAGCCAGATACGCATCGCGTATTCCGCACCAAACACCTGCACGCTACCTACGCCTGGCAGACGCGCCAGGGTGTCTTCCATGTTACTGACCAGGTAGTCAGCCACGTCCGCAGACGTACTTTTGTTGTTTTTATCGTACAGCGCCATGATCAGCAGGAAGTCGCTTTGTGCCTTCTCGACGGTCACACCCTGCTGGGTCACCGCATCCGGCAAACGGCTTTCTGCCTGCTGTACCTTGTTCTGCACCTGTACCTGGGCGATATCAGGGTCAGTACCCTGTTCGAAGGTCACGGTGATTTTGACCTGGCCGGTTGACGCAGTGCTGGTTGACGAGAAGTACAGCAAACCGTCAAGACCGGTCAGCTGTTGCTCAATCACCTGAGTGACGCTGCTCTCCAGCGTTTCCGCTGACGCACCGGTATAGGTGGCCTGAATGCTGATTTGCGGCGGTGCCACATCAGGGTATTGCGCAATCGGCAGACTTTTGATGCTGAGGATACCGAACATCATGATGCAGATGGCAATAACCCAGGCAAACACCGGTCGGCGGATAAAGAACTGAGCCAACATAATCAGTTTCCTCCGGCGGTGTTCGCGCTGGTGTCAGTCGTGGTGGTGCCTGTTTCTACCGCTTTCACTGTCTGGCCCGGCTGCACTTTGCCAGTGCCTTCGACAATCAGTTTGTCGCCACTTTGCAGGCCACTGTCGATCAGCCATTTGTTGCCAATCACGCGATCGGTCACCACTTCACGGCTTGCCACTTTGTTGTCTTTATCCACCACCAGCGCGGTGGCATTACCTTTCGCATCGCGGGTAATGCCTTGCTGCGGTGCCAGGATCGCATCGTTTTTCACACCATTGGTGACGCTGGCGCGCACGTACATGCCCGGCAGCAACTGATGATCCGGATTGGGGAAGATGGCACGCAGCGTGACCGTCCCGGTCGATTCATCCACCGAGACTTCGGTCAGCTCCAGCTTGCCGGGGTGATTGTAAGTGGAACCGTCTTCCAGCTGCACTGTCACTGGCACCTCATCGCTGCTCTGGTTCAGTGACGCCTGCTGGCGTTTCAGCTTCAGCAATTGCACGCTGGACTGCGTCAGATCGACATAAATCGGGTCGAGGGCACGAATCGTCGCCAGCGCCGTGGTCTGCTCGGACGTCACCAATGCGCCCGGTGTCACCGATGAAATACCAATGCGCCCGCTGATTGGGGCTTTGATTTGGGTGTAATTCAGGTTGATACGCGCGCTTTCCACCGCGGCTTTGTACTGCGCAACCGAGGCAATATTCTGCTGGTACGTGGCTTCCGCATCATCGGCATCCTGGCGGGAAACGCCATTCTCTTTCACCAGCGCCGCATAGCGTTCTGCTTTGAGCTTGCTGCTTTTCACCACCGCGATGGCATTTTTAAGTTGCCCGACCGCTTCGTCATAGCTGGCCTGATAGCTGGCGGGGTCAATCTGATACAGCACCTGACCGGCTTTGACCTCATCCCCTTCGGTAAACAGGCGTTTCTGGATAATTCCCCCCACCTGCGGACGTACATCTGACGTCATGGTACCGGTGACACGCCCTGTCAGTTGACTGGTGAGTGTAACCGGTTCTGTTTGTAGCGTTTTTACGCCAACTTCCGTGACCATTGCCCCGGGTTTGTTCTCTGCACTCTGGTCGCAGGCGACAATGAGAAATGCCAGACCCGCAATGACATACCGCTGAAAAACCATCATGGTTAACCCTATAGTGAACGTTCATTCTCAGCGCGGGAGTCTAACAAACAACCGTTGATGGTGTATGTAAGTAAAGTGAAAAGATCGAACATGCCGCATGATTGGCACCTTTGCGGCATTTCCGGGGGACGCTGATAGTTGACCCGTAGCGGCGTGATTTATCACGCGGGGTTTAGCGGCACGGTGCACAGAATTGCGCGATAAATCGCGCCGCTACGGCTCCCTGGGGATTATTGACCGGGTTGCGACAAGCCAGAGCGATTCCTTGCGCAACGCAATGCCAGCTGCGGGCTGGTTAACGGGCGCTGATCTTCGCTGAAATCCTGCGCTGCGATGGTCATCGACACCTGCGCCAGCGCCACATTCGCGGCCCCCTGCTTGCGGGCCTGTTCCACGGCATCCTTAATCAGACGCCGATATCCCAGCAGATCACCCGATTTATAGGTTGCCCAGGCATCCGGGATCAATCGCACTTCGGGTTGCTCCCCAGCGTTTTCTGGCGGGCAAAACAAGGCTGTGGTCGCTGCCAGCGTTGATTCTGCCGCGCACAACACCACGGATTTACCTGCCCGGCGGTGTACTTCGTCCGCCAGCATCCCGTCGGTGCGCCAGACGACGCAGGGATTGGCCTCGTTGTGAAAATTATCTGCCACCGGCCCCAGGGTAGAACAGGTAATCAGAATCGCGTCAAACCACGGCGTCAGGCTATGCAGCAACGCAGTCAAACGCATCTGCTGCTGCGAGGTCATGCCACCGCTCAACTCCGCTTCGGCCAGCAGATGGGGCATCACCAGATGGCTTAACTCCGTGGGTGCCATGCCAAGGCTGGCTGCGGCCTGGTCAAAAATAGTGATATTACTGGCGGCGGTATGTAAACAGGCGATGGTCATAGAAAATCCTTTCTGTGATTATTTGCGGATACTCATTACTATCCTGCTTAGCCACATTGCATTAGTCACGAATTTTCATCAGAATTATTTCACATTGCCATCAGCAGCTTATCACCCACCGCTTGCCATTATGGATTCGAATCTCGTTGCGTTTATTATCGCCATCCTGCCAATCGCCTTGTCACCGGGAGCCAGCTTCACGCTGGCGATTAACAATACCCTGACGACAGGTTATCGTGGTCTGGCGGCGATTATTATCGGGACCACCCTGGGGATCTATACCCATGCGCTGCTGATTGGTTCCGGGATCAGCGCCCTGCTGCTACGCTCTCCGGCTGTTTTTACCCTGCTCAGTTTCGCCGGGGCCTTTTATCTGTGCTGGCTCGGGGTACAACTGATCAAGCGGGGACGCAATGTGGCTTCGCCTTATGTTTCCCGTCGTCCCCGGCAAGCCACCATCAAAGATGCCTGGCTGGCCAATGTGCTGAATCCCAAAGCGGTGATGCTTTACCTCACCGTGGTGTCACAATTTGCGGGTAAACAGGCGGCGTTAAGTCATTTTTTACTGCTGGCCACGATACATATTGTGATCATGAGTCTGTGGCTGGTGGTGGTATGTTGCGTCCTGCTGACCTCGGCCAGGCTTATCAATATCCAGAAAATCGGTTACTTCATTAACGTGGTGGGGGGAGCGGTGCTGGTGATTTTTGCGCTGCAAAACTTCGTGCAACTGCTGCTTCGATTGACGTAGCGGCGCGATTTATCGCGCCGCTACGGGCATACGCCCTGAATCGTTCAGAGCGTATGTTATCCACTTACTTCAGACGGAACGCCACTACGCTGTCACCCTGCTGGGTGCCGAGTGAACCGTGTCCACCCGCAGCGATAACCACGTATTGCTTACCATCTTTGCCCATAAAGGTGGCGGGTGTGGCCTGTGCGCCAGCGCTCAGTTCGGTCTGCCACAGCAGCTCACCGGTAGTGCTGTCATAGGCACGGAAGAAGTTATCTGCCGTGGCACCGTGGAACACCAGATCACCCGCGGTGACCAGCGGACCGCCATGCGCCACCATCCCCATAGGGAAACCCAGTGGGAAACGACCCGGCAGGAAGCTGGTGTTGAGGTTTTTGGTGGTACCGACACGACGCAACCATTCAGTTTTACCGGTCTTCAGATCGACACCCACCATACGGCCCCACGGCGGCGCAATACAGGGAATGCCAAGATCAGACGCCAGCTGCTGAATATGGATAGCGTAATCACCGTGGAAGTTTTCATTCCAGTAAGGCTGACCATCTTTGGTGAACATCCGTTCGGTGGCGGTCTGCGGTGTACGCTTGATCAGCGTGTATTTGTAAGCCAGACGCACCGGCGCAGCAATCAACAGCTGACGCTGCGGATCAACGGCGACAGAACCCCAGTTAAACACCCCGATGTTGCCAGGGAAGATCAGCGAGCCGCTTTCGGTCGCTGGCGTCCACGGGTTGCCATCGTAACGCAGCGTGCGGAAATCCATGCGGCATGCCATCTGATCAAACGGCGTGATACCCCACATCGATTTTTCCGTCAGCGGCTGCGGAATAAAGTTCAGGCTTGAGACCGGTTGTGTCGCGGCAAATTTCTCACCGGCAACGCCACCTGCGGTGGAGACCTTCACCTGATTCACCGGATAGACCGGCTCACCCGTCAGACGATTCAGGACAAACAGGTTGCCGGTTTTCGTCGGCAGGATCACCACTGGCTCACGCTTGCCCTGATAGTCGATATCCACCAGTGACGGCTGCGACGGATTGTCACGGTCCCACAGATCGTGGTTTGAACTCTGATAACGCCATTTAAAAGCACCGGTGTGCAAATCCAGCGCCACCAGCGCATCGCGGAACTTCTCGGTATTACTGCTGGCATCACGTTCAATGCCGACTTCATCCGGCGAGGCATTACCAAATGGCACATATACCAGGCCATTTTTCATGTCAGCACTCAGCGTGCCCCAGGCGATCGGGGTATCCTGCGGGTAAGTCTGACCCGCAGCAACCGGGGCGGTGTTTTCCGGGTTGGCCGGATCGAAGTTCCACACCAGGCGGCCACTTTGCACGTCATAAGCACGAATCACGCCAGACGGGTTGCCGCTGTTAAAACCGTTGTCCATCACCGAACCGCCAACAATCACCAGATTGCCCGCCACTAACGGCGCTGCGGTCTGCATCAGCGCGTGTGGACGGACTTCACCCATATTGCTGTGCAGATCAACCACACCGTTGTTACTGAAATCGGCACAAGGTTTACCAGTATCAGCATCCAGCGCAATCAACTGTGCATCGGTGGTGGCATTGAAGATCCGCTTCCGGCAAAGAGCCGGTGTGATGGCAGCGTTGTCCGCAGCCACCGGCGTTTGCTGGTAATAACTCACGCCGCGGCAGGTCTGGTGCTGTTGCAGATACGAACGATCTTTAGCCGGGGTGTATTTCCACTTCACCGCCCCGGTTTCCGGGTCGAGAGCATGTACTTCGTTGTGCGGGGTGCAGAAATACAGCATGCCATTGGCTTTCAGTGGCGTCGCTTCGAAGGTGTATTCGCTGGCGTCATCCCCCTGACGCAGATCGCCGGTGTGGTAGGTCCAGGCCACCTCAAGGTTGTTCACATTGTCTTTAGTGATTTGATTCAGCGCCGAGAAACGCAGACCATCGGTGGAGCCGCCATAGGCTGTCCAGTCATCCTTCGCGCCCTGCTCACTGCTCTGTGCGCGTTCATTACTGATGGTGCCCGCTTGCGGTAACGGATCATAGAAACACAGGCCGATGACCACCAGGATCATGACAATAACCGTGCCACCGAGGAACGGATGGAAACGACGTTGCGCCTGATAAAGCGGCTTCACCACCCACGGCATCGCCAGCCACAGGCCGATGACACCAAACAGGTCACCACGTGGGATCCATTGCCACTTATCAAAGCCCACTTCCCAGATGATCCACACCAGCGTCATCCACATCAGGACGGCGTAAAGCGTCAGCGCGCTTCGCTGTTGTCTGAACAGTAAAATGGCGGTGATCAGTAACCCCACCGCCATCAAGGCGTAAAACGCACTCCCCCCCAGCATCATTAATTTGCCACCCATGTAGAGCAGCGCGATGCCCAGTAGCGCCAATACGATACTGGTAAGTTTATTAACCATGCTTATCCCTCAAGCCTTTGCAAAATCAACCAACGTCTCTAAAAGAAATCTACAGATTCTCAACATAATTTTAACCTGAGTTAATAAAATGCTAAAACCATTTGCTAAATGTGTCATTAGTAACGTTTATGTATTTAACGTAACTTATCTCATGACTCTGCCTGCTGTGCCCTTGTGAGAATGAAATTACGTTTCATTATTGGTAGGGAGAATTAATCATTAATGCGGATAAATAGCATCTTTTGTTCAGCGATGGCTCAGAAATCAAGCATCTGAAAAAACAGGTAGGTCGATAACGGCTCTTGTCCGTAAGACAAAAAGTTTCCCCCGCAATGATTGTGCTCTTTCAGGGGATGTGCGCCACGACGCTGATGATTTCATTAATTATCATCAATTGAATTTATTTAATCAGTGTTTTTTATTGCGCTAAGGATTGTCCTGGATCGCGGATTAAAACCTGCCGATTTTATTCATATTTTATTTTAAACGGTCAACGGGATTAATTATTAATCATAAGAAAGTCTGCAAGGCAGCCAATTTGGGAGTTTCCTCAGACGCCAATAAACAACATGCCGTGATATAAGTCACGCGACTGCTCTGCGGCAAGCCCGCCAATAACAGAAGGTTAATGATGATCAGCGCTAATTCACTTTATCGCAAATTACGCTTTCCGTTTAAACTCACCCATGCCGCATTAAAATACCCGCGGGCCAATGCGCGTGTTAAACAATATAAGGTGCTCTCACCTGATCAAACTATTGATCTGCTGTTGAAAAACGATCACCTCTCCATCAGCCGCTATGGCGATGGTGAGCTGGAGATGACGCTATTCAAAAACATTGGCTTCCAGGCTTTTGATGAGCGTCTCTCCATTCGTTTAAAAGACATTATGCGCCGTGGCGTTAATGATAATCCCAGTTGCCTGCTCTGTATGCCCGATGCTTTTCGTGGTACGGGGAATATGCGCTTCGGTTCGGCCCTGTTCTGGTTTTTCCATAAAGCATTTTGCTTTTTACGATATGAGCCATTATTAAGTAGAAAATATCTGTACGGTAATACCTCAGTGACCAGACCGTACCACGATTATAAAGATAAGGCCTTATCGGGTGTGATTTTCACCAAATTTAAACAGCTATTTGAAAATAAAAAAATTTTAATTGTGGAAGGCAGTGGCACACGTTTAGGTATGGGTAATGACTTGCTGGCAGGAGCGGCGGAAATCAAGCGTATTACCACGCTGAATCGTAATGCTTTTTCACTCTACAATGATCTCTTCAGTGCCGTGCTGGCACATGGGCGTGATTTTGACATGGTATTAATTTCTCTTGGCCCTACTGCGACAGTGCTGGCTTATGACCTGAGCCAGCATGGCATTCGTTGTATTGATAGCGGCCATATCGATATTGAGTATGAATGGATGCGAAGTGCGGCGCGCGACAAAGTGAAGGTGGCCGGAAAAAATGTTAACGAAGTTGGCGTGTTGCTGAGCGATGAGGTACGCGACAATGATGAAAATTATCGCAGCCAGATTTTGCTACATGTGGGATTGAAACCGGAAGTGGTGCCGACAGCCCAGCCGCTGCGTCAGACAATGCTGTGAATGGCTGGCAACGTCGCTTCATCGCAAGCAATCTCAAAAATGGGTCATTTGAGATTGCTTGCGATAACCAGGTGGGGCAAACCACAAACGCGTCGGTTGGACTTACTGACCGTGCCGCTGGCAAAACGCGTCAATATCACCGGACTGAAAATCCGCCAGATGTGCCATGATCTTCTCCAGCGGCCAGTGCCACCAGGCGATCGCCTGAAGCTGCGCGGCGATGGCCGGTGTGAAGCGCACGCGAATTGGCCTGGCAGGTACCCCACCTACGATGGTGTAAGGTGGCACATCTTTGCTCACCACTGCCCCCGCCGCCAACACCGCCCCATCACCCACCGTGACGCCGGGCAGCACAATCACACCATGACCAATCCAAACATCATGGCCGATGACCACCCGATCGGCACGGCGATTGGCAAAAAAGGAAGCATCGCGTTGCGCCCGATGATCATAATATTCCGGGCAATAAGTAAAACGATGCTGTGAAGCCCGATCCATCGGATGATTCGGTGCGCCAATGCGTACCTGATTGGCGATGGCCGTGAAGCGGCCAATTTGCGCATCCGCAATGCAGCAGTGCTCACCTACGTAAGAGAAATCCCCCAGCTCGCAGTATTCAAGGTAACTGTGTGCGAGGATTTCACATTGCTGACCAATGTGGGTCTCGCGCATACGCACGCTGGGATCGATGACGGTATGTTGCAATTTGGCCGGTTGCACAGCAGCGAGTGCCATAGCGAAAACTCCGAAGTGGTCAGATGTCTGGATAACCTGGCTGCCACAGGGCAGCGACGAGACATCAGCTTAACCGGCCAGGATGACAGCCAGATGGCAAGATACATACCGTATTTGTTCACTGTTTCAGCAGTTGCTGCCCGGCATTCTTTTCCAGCCGATAGACATTGATCAGCGAACAGGCCACCAGCAATGACACGCCGATAAAAGCCACGTTCACATCCGCCTGGCCTGGCACGCTACTCTCCCGCCATCCCATCGAGATACGCATCAGCAGCGCGGCAATCGCGATCCCGGCACTCATGCTGAACTGGAAGAAGATACTGAAAATTACCGACGCATCCGCCATCTTCTCCTGAGGTACATCGGCGAATCCGAGGCTGTTATAGCAACTGAACTGCAGCGAGCGCGTCAGGCCACCAATAAACAGAATGGTGGCGATGGCGAAATAGCTGAGTGACGGGCTGAGCAGCACGCAACTGAGAATCGCCAGCAGGCTGATCAAACCATTCCACAGCAGGATGCGGCGGAAACCAAAACGATTCATCAGCCAGGTGGTGGCAGGTTTCATCGCCAGATTACCGGCAAACACCCACAACACCATCGATCCCGCCTGCACCGCACTCCAGCCAAAACTCAACTGAAACAGCAGCGGCAGCAGGAAGGGAATGGCATTGATGGAGGCACGGAAATAGGATCCGGCAATGGCTGTACTGCGGAAGGTGGGGATCGCGAGCGTCCCGAAAGGCAACAGCGGTGCCGGATGGTGCAGGCTGTGGCGATAGGTCAGCACTGCGCTGATGATACCCACCACCATCAGTAACAATCCGCCGGTCAGCTCGTTGTGTCCCAACAGTTCCAGCCCGGTAACCACCGCGACACAGGCTAAAGCAGTATAAACAAAGCCGAGGCCATCAAACGGTCGCGCTGAGGTGTTATGGGTTTTCGGTACCAGCCTGAAAGTGGCAAGCAACGCCAGTATGCCTAACGGGATATTCAGCCAGAAGATCCACGACCAATGACCATAGGTTACGATAAAGCCCCCCAATGGCGGCCCCAGCACCGGCGCAATCAAGCCAGGCCAGGTAATCACCGCGATGGTTTTCACCATGTGTTTTTTCGCCGTGACACCCAGCACCACCATACGCCCAACCGGCACCATCAAGGCACCACCGATCCCCTGCAATACCCGGCTAAAGGTGAAAAATGGCAGATTGTCGCTGACACCACACAACACCGACGCCAGGGTAAACAGCAGGATAGCGGCAGCAAACAGATTACGCGCCCCGATGCGTCCCGCCAGCCAGCCGCTGATCGGGATAAATATTGCCACGGCTAATAAATAAGCGCTGATGCCGACGTTGAGCGCCACCGGGCCAACGGCAAATTCATGCGCCATTTGCGGTATCGCGGTGACAATCACCGTGGCATCGAGGTTTTCCATAAAAAAGGTCAGCGCCACCAGCAGCGCCAGCCAGAGCGTACTGCCCGCGGTGGAGGGAGTGTGCGACGAGGGGTGAGACATTCCTGCGGCATCCTGTTCAGGTACAAATCGCGTGAAGAATCCACAGGATAGCCGTAGCGGCGCGATTTATCGCGCAGTTTTTTGTTGCGCGATAAATCGCGCCGCTATGGAAGGTGCCCAGGTGGCAGGCACGAAAAAAGGCGGAGTGGTTAGCTCCGCCTTGATTCAAGTTCCGATCAGTGTGCCTGACCGGTCAGTTGCAAAAGGGCAACGATGATCTGCAAGATGACGCGGACTAAATCCAGCAGCAATCTAATCAGTTCCATCACTTTCCTTCTCCTCTGACAGGAGCGCGCCTTCCGGCATCCGGGACTTTGACTCCACCCGCCGAACGCCTGAGCACATCTGTGAGGAGTGCTGAGCGACACTCATTGTGAAAGCCACAGGCCAGCACCATCTGGTACCTGCCGGGATTTGACAATCCGCGCCCCTGGGAGTCATCAGAAACAATGAAGTTACGCCCGACACTCAACACCTGTACAACCATACAGTAGTTGAGCCAAACTTGAAATCTTTCTCTGCACTATTTATGATGCGGGTTGTGAGGAGTGCTGAGCACCCCGTTCATCACGCGGTTACCAGCCGATGTGTGAACAGAAAAAAAGGATTTGGCGTTGCAGCCAAATCCTTTTTTATTGCCTGCGATTTATCAGGAACGATCAGCGGGCAGTGTCACCCAGTAACCTGGCTGATAAGGCAGCGGCAGAAACTTTTCATGAAACTCGCGGAAAGTGGCATCCGGATCGAGGTCAGCGAACAATTCCGGGTGTAGCCATTTTGCCAGCGCCTGAATGGCGACAAACTGATACGGGCTATCGTAAAACTGATGCCAGATCGCGTGGGCATTGCCGTTATGCGCCACCGGCAGGGTTTTGAACGCATCACGCATCATCAGGGTGCGCAGGCGCGCTTCGGCCTCCCCGGTATCGGCACCCGGCCCCACGCCGACCCATTTCCCCACGGTGTTGTAGTTTTTCCAGTTAGCGCCGGTGACCACCACCACATCCGGCTGGCTGGCAATAATCTGCTCCGGATTCAGGGTACCGAAGGTGCCAGGGATCAGATCCTTCGCGATGTTACTCCCGCCAGCTAACTCCACCATCTGACCAAAGTTTTCGTTACCGAATGACATGCAACATTCATCGGTATAGCCACCGGCACGATCAATCATCACTTTCGGGCGTTTGCCGTTAAAATTTTTCAGGCGATCGGTCACCTTAGCAATGGAGGCGCGGCGAAAGGCGATAATCTCCTCCGCACGCTGCGGATTGTTGACCAGTTCGCCCATAATGCGGATGCTTTGTTCGGCATGTTCCATCGGTTTTTCACGGAAATCGATAAACACCACCGGAATCCCCACCGCCTGCAACTTCTCGATCAATTTACCTTCGTCGGTCGCCGCTTTTGATTCGAGGTTCATCAGCACCAGATCGGGTTTCAGCGTCAGCGCCTGCTCGACATTAAAGGTGCCATCTTTGGCCCCGCCAAAGGTCGGTAGCTGCTTAATCTGCGGATAACGCTTTTCATACGCCATATAGCCGTCGTAATCCGCTTTGTGGAAATCATCACGCCAGCCCACCACGCGCTGAAACGGTGCCTGCGTATCAAAGGCCGCCAGCAGGTACATCTGCCGCCCTTCGCCCAGAATGATACGTTTTGACTCCTGCGCCACCTCGACCTGCCGCCCGGCAACATCGGTAATGACTTTGGCGGATGCACCACAGGCAACCGTCAGCAACCCCAGCGCTAACATCCATTTCTTCATGTGATCTAACCCTACAAATGATAATGATTATTATTAATGCATTTCGCGGCGTCACTATTACCTGGCGTGAACAAAATGAAAAGCCCCCGGCGACACATTTTTTTACATTCCTCCCGCTGTGTCACCGCTCACAAAACGCCCTCCTTTCGTGAAAACGCTCACAGCCCACCATGCAATTGCCCAATTTATCGCCGGAATGATCCGCGTTTTGGCTAATGCGTTAACAAAAGGTGAAGACTAAATTACGAAATGAAACACCGTTTTAATTTTATGATAACGCCCGCCCCGGGCATGGACATGTGTTTACCGGAGGAGTTGCCGTGAAGATCAGCGCCATTGATGTCACCCTGTTTACCTACCCCACACGCCGCGTAGCCGATAGCGCCGGGCATTCGCATCCTGGTGCCGAAAGCGACGCACAACTGGCGTTACTGACCCTGACCAGCGAAGACGGCCACTGCGGCTACGCTTTTGCACCCGCCGAGGTGATCCGGCCGCATGTGGTGAATGCTTTCTTTCGTAAGGTGTTACTCGGGCAAAACGCTTTTGATCGTGAACGGTTGTGGCAGGATCTGGTGCACTGGCAACGCGGCAGCGCCCATCAACTGACGGAGCGCGCGCTGTCGGCGGTGGAGCAAGCGTTGTGGGATCTGATTGGCCGTAAATTGCAGCAACCGGTACACAAGCTGCTGGGTGGCTATCGGGAAAAAATTCCCGCCTACGGCAGCACCATGTGCGGCGACGAGCTGGAAGGTGGACTGTCGACCCCGGATGAATACGCTCGTTTTGCCGAACAGCTGGTGACGCGCGGTTATCGTGCCATCAAGCTGCATACCTGGATGCCCCCGGTGTCGTTTGCCCCCAGCCCGGCGATGGATATCAAAGCCTGTGCCGCCGTACGTGAAGCCGTGGGACCGGATATCGCCCTGATGCTGGATGGCTACCACTGGTACAGCCGCAGCGACGCTCTCACCATTGGTAAGGCCCTGGAAAAACTCAACTTCACCTGGTTTGAGGAGCCGATGGAAGAAGAGAGCATGGCCTCTTATGCCTGGCTGGCGAATAACCTGAGTATTGACGTGCTCGGCCCGGAAAGCCTCGGCGGTAAACACCATAGCCGCGCCGACTGGGTGCAGGCGGGTGCCTGCGACATTTTACGCGCCGGTGCCAATGGCGTGGGCGGTATCTCTGCCACGCTGAAAGTCGCCAGTCTGGCCGAAGCCTTCGGCATGGATTGCGAAGTTCACGGCAACGGTGCCGCCAGCCTGGCCGTGGTTGGGGCCATCCGCAACTGTCGCTGGTATGAACGCGGCCTGTTGCATCCCTTCCTCGATTATGAACAGCCCCCGGCGTATCTCCACAGCCTGGTCGACCCCATGGACAGCGATGGTTTTGTCCATCTGCCAACCCGTCCTGGTCTTGGGGAAGACATCAACTTTAGCTGGATTGAAACCCATACCCTGAATCGCTGGTAATAAACCGACACAAGCAGTACGGCAAACAACAATAAACCTCTGACCTGCTGGACTTTGCTTATGAACCTCTTTACCCGTTGCACAACGTGCTGCGTCACATTGCTGCTGCTGACGGCTAGCCCCGCTGGACTGGCCGCCACACCCGACGATCAGCTGATCGTCGGGATGAATATGAACAACCTGCTGACGCTCGATCCCGCCGCCATGACCGGCAATGAAGTGGTGGGTATCGTGGTCAATTTGTATGACGGACTGGTCGAGCTGGATCCACGCCAGCTGACTGATGTCCGTCCGGCGCTGGCGCAAAGCTGGGAGATTAGCCCGGATAACCGGCAGCTCACCTTTCACCTGCGTGACAATGTCACCTTCCATTCCGGCAACCCGCTTTCCAGCGCCGACGTGGTGTGGTCGATGCGTCGCGTGCTGCACCTGAACCTGGCGCAGGCCTCGGTGTGGAAATCCTACGGTTTTAGCAAAGACAATGTGGACCAGCTGATTAGCGCCCCGGATGCACGTACCGTGCAGATCCGCCTGCCTAAGCCGAACGATCCGCGACTGGTGCTTTATTCGCTGGCGGCATTGGGCAGCATGGTGGTGCTCGACAGCAAAACCGTGCAGGCCCATGCCAGCAATGGTGACTGGGGTAACCGCTGGCTGACCACCCACGAAGCCGGGTCCGGCCCGTTCCGTCTTGATGTCTGGCAGGCGAAAGACGTGCTGCGGATGAATCGCGCGGAAAACTACTGGCGCGGTGCGCCGAAGCTGTCACGCGTGGTGTTCCGCCATTTACAGGAATCACAAACCCTGCGGCTGATGATGGAAAAAGGCGATATCGATATTGCCAGCAATATGGCGATCCCCGATGTCAAAGCGCTGCGTCACGACCCGGATCTGACCATCGATGCCGTGCCGAAAGGCACCCTTTATTATCTGGCGATGAGCATGAAGGATGAGCACTTCGCCAACGCCAAAGTACGCGAGGCGGTGCGTTACCTGGTGGATTATCAGGGGATCAATCATACCCTGATGGCCGGTTATGGTGAGCTGCATCAGCGCCCGATTCAGGCCGGGATGCCCGCTACCCTGCCCGACCCCGGCTACAAACTGGATATCCCGCGCGCCAAAGCCCTGCTGACGGAGGCCGGTTATCCACACGGCTTTGATACCACGCTGCGCGTGCTGGCTGATCAGCCGTTTCTCAATATCGCCATCGCTATTCAATCCACCCTGATGCAGGGCGGCATTCGCGCCAAAATCATTACCGGCACCGGTAACCAGATCTACGGGGCGATGCGCGAACGTCAGTTCAACCTGCTGGTCGGGCGTGGTGGCAGCGGTGTGGAACCCCATCCCCACTCCAGTCTGCGTTCGCTGGTGTACAACCCGAATAACGCCGACAGCGCCCGGCTGACCAACTTCCAGGGCTGGCGCACCGGTTTCTATGATGCGCAGCTGAATCAGATGATCGACCAGGCGCTACTGGAGCGCGACAGCGCCCGTCAGCAGCAGGATTACTTCGCGATCCAGCGCCGTTATGACCAGCTCATTCCGGCGCTGATGCCCATTTCCCAGATGGTTGACTCGGTGGTGGTCAACAACCGGGTGCAGGATTATGTGCCGCATCCCTCGGCGACCACCTTCTTACGTGACGTATGGAAAACGCCGGACAGCCTGGCGGGAGGTGCGCAATGAAACTGACGCGAAGCCACTGGCGCAGGCTGCGCAGCCGTGGATGGCAGGTGATGATTACCCTCATGGGGCTGCTGTTGCTGACCTTTTTTATTGGTCGGGTGATGCCGCTCGATCCCGTGCTGGCGATTGTCGGCCCGGATGCCGACCACGCCACTTATCAGCAGGTGTATCACCAGCTCGGCTTTGATAAACCGCTGTGGGTACAGTTTGGCATCTACCTTAACGGCCTGCTGCACGGCAATCTCGGCCAGGCGCTGCTAACCGGGCAACCGGTGATCAACGATATTCTGCGCGTCTTCCCGGCAACGGTGGAACTGGCCACGCTGGCGATTGTCATCGGCACCGGGCTGGGTGTGCCGCTCGGTGTCTGGGCGGCGGCACGCCGCAACGGCCTGGTGGATTATGCGGTGCGCATCATCAGCCTTGCCGGTTATTCCACGCCGATCTTCTGGGTTGGCATGATCGGCCTGTTGCTGTTTTATGCCCATCTCGGCTGGGTCGGGGGGGCCGGACGGGTGGATTTCAGCCTTGATGGTGTGGTGCCGCGCCGTACCGGTTTGCTGCTGGTCGACGCGCTGCTGGCCGGTAATGGCACGGTATTCGCCAACGCGCTGAATCACCTGATTCTGCCCGCCTCGCTGCTCGGCTTCCACTCGCTGGCTTACATCAGCCGTATGACGCGCAGCTTTATGCTGGCGCAGCTATCGCAGGAATTCATTCTGACCGCGCGTGTTAAGGGATTGACTGAGTGGCAGGTTATCTGGCAGCACGCTTTTCGCAACATTCTGGTCCAGCTGCTGACGGTGGTGGCGCTGGCTTATGGTTCACTGCTGGAAGGCGCGGTGCTGATTGAAACGGTGTTTTCCTGGCCGGGATTTGGTTCCTATCTCACCGGCAGCCTGATGCTGGGCGATATGAATGCGGTAATGGGCTGCGTGCTGGTAGTCGGCCTGATTTTTGTCCTGCTCAACCTGATTTCTGACCTGCTTTATCAGGTATTCGACCCGAGGACCAAAGTATGACGATTTCGCTGGAAACACCTTACGCCAGCGGCACACGCGAGCGCCTGGAACGCTGCCGCCGTCTGGCGGCCCGTAGCGGCCAGTTTCTCTGGCGTATGGCCTGCAATCCGCTGACCGCCATCGGGGGCGCGATCATCCTGCTGCTGCTGGTGACCGCGCTGTTTGCACCGTGGATTGCGCCTTATCACCCGCTGATTCAGGACCTGAATAACGCCCTGAGTCCCCCCAGCGCACAGCACTGGTTTGGTACCGACGAATTTGGTCGCGATATTTTCAGCCGCCTGGTATGGGGCGCGCGTATCACCCTGTATATCGTGCTGCTGGTGTCGGTCACCGTCGGGCCGATTGGCCTGCTGCTCGGCGTTACCGCCGGGTATTTCGGCGGTAAGGTCGATAGCGTGCTGATGCGCGTCACCGATATTTTTATCTCCTTCCCCAGTCTGGTGCTGGCATTGGCGTTTGTTGCTGCGCTCGGTCCGGGCCTTGAGCATGTTGTCATCGCCATTACCCTCACCGCCTGGCCACCGATTGCCCGGCTGGCGAGAGCTGAAGCCCTGTCGCTGCGTCAGGCAGACTTTATCTCAGCCGTGCGTTTGCAGGGGGCTTCCCCGGTGCGCGTCATCTGGAAGCACATTGTCCCGCTGTGTCTGCCGTCAGTGATTATCCGCATCACCATGAATATGGCGGGCATCATCCTGACCGCTGCCGGGCTGGGTTTCCTCGGCCTCGGAGCGCAGCCACCGGACCCCGAATGGGGGGCGATGATCGCCAGCGGGCGCAGCTACATGCTGGAGTGCTGGTGGGTGGTGACGGTGCCGGGTCTGGCGATTCTGGTAAATAGTCTGGCGTTTAACTTCTTAGGAGATGGCCTGCGTGACATCCTCGATCCCCGTAGTGAATAACTCCCGACCGTTGCTTGATGTGCAGGATTTGCAGGTCAGCTTCGTCAATGGACGCCACAGCACCCCGGCGGTACGCGGCGTCTCCTTCCAGCTCGGCCAGGAAAAACTGGCGATTGTTGGCGAGTCCGGCTCCGGCAAATCCACCGTGGGCCGTGCCCTGTTGCAACTGCATCCCAAGAGTGCGCAAATCACCGCCCGGAGTATGCAGTTCGCCGGGATGGACCTGTTACGCGCCACACCGGCTGAGATGCGTGCCATTCGTGGCAAACGTATCTCGATGATCATGCAGGACCCGAAATACTCCCTTAACCCGGTGGTACGTATCGGTGAACAGATCGCCGAAGCCTGGCGCAGCCATCATCCCGGCCAGCGCGATGAAGCGCGGCAACGCGCGCTGGCGATGCTGGATGTGGTGCGCATCCGCGATCCCGAGCGGGTTTATCAGCTCTATCCCCATGAAATCTCCGGCGGCCAGGGGCAACGCGTGATGATCGCCATGATGTTGATCACCGATCCCGAACTGGTGATTGCCGATGAACCCACCTCGGCGCTGGATGTGTCGGTGCGGTTACAGGTGCTGACCCTGCTGGATGAGCAGGTGAAACAGCGCGGGCTGGGGCTGATTTTTATCAGCCACGACATCAATCTGGTACACCACTTTTGTGACCGGGTGCTGGTGATGTACGCCGGTCGCGTGGTCGAGTCATTAGCGGCGGCGGATCTGGGCCGGGCGCAGCATCCCTATACCCAGGGGTTGCTGGCGGCGTTACCCGATATGGACCAGCGTCGCCCGCGTCTGCCCGTGCTGCAACGCCAGGACAGCTGGCTGCAACCTTAAGGAGAGAGCCATGAAAGAGATGATCGCGGTACGTAATCTCAACCTCAGCTTTGGCGAAGATGAGCAACGCCATCAGGTGCTGTTCGACGTCAACCTGGCGGTGCGAACCGGGGAAATTTTTGGTCTGGTGGGCGAATCCGGCTCCGGGAAAACCACGGTGCTGAAGTGCCTCGCCGGGCTTTTCACCCACTGGCAGGGTGAGTTGATGATTGATGACCAGCCGCTGGCCCGTCGTATCGCACGCAACCTGTGCCGCAAGGTACAAATGGTGTTCCAGGATCCTTACGGTTCACTGCATCCCCGCCACACTATCGGCGATATTCTGGAGGAGCCGCTGCAGATTCATGGCATCGGTCAACGCCAGCAGCGGGTGATTACCATGCTGGAAAAAGTGGGGTTGAATCGCGCCTGGCTGACGCGCTATCCGCACCAGCTGTCTGGCGGACAGCGCCAGCGCGTGGCGATTGCCCGCGCCCTGATCCTGGAGCCTCGCGTGTTGTTGCTGGATGAACCCACCTCTGCGCTGGATGTGTCCGTGCAGGCAGAAATCCTGAATTTATTGAGCGATCTGCAACAACAGGAAAAGCTGACCTACCTGATGGTGACGCACGATTTGGGCGTAGTGGCGCATCTGTGCCATCGCGTGGCGGTGATGCAGCACGGCAAGGTTCTGGAGACGCTGGAAGTGGATGCGCTGGTGGCGGGTCAGGCAACGATGCCCTATAGCCAAATGCTGGTGGAGGCGAGCCGACATCCGCAGGTGATGCCGGTGTAGAGTGGGCCGTATTGACCTGGTCGGCATTAAGGTACGACCGGGCACATGGGTAACAGATCAGACCGGGCACATAGGTAACACATTTGTGCTCAGTCTATCCGGATAATACGTCTTTCAGACCGGTCGTAATACGCCAGGATCAGCCTGTCGAAGAGGATGACGTCCAGACCGTCATCCACTTCAACGAACCGCACATATTCTCCTCTCAGCGCTGCACTCACGAACAGCCTTCCTCCCAGACAGATATCTCCTTTTATTCCCACAAGGCGCAACTTCGACCCTTCCGGATAGCTCACCTCTGGCACTTTGCCATCCCACTGCCGTGCT